>NZ_BCUY01000005.1 GCF_001591465.1 Cytobacillus firmus NBRC 15306 | reverse complement strand
AAAAAAAGAGAACCTCATTGGTTCTCTCTCTTGCTGTTTAAGCTGATACTTCTTCAATAATGGCAATGACCATTTCAGCCAGTTTATTTAATTCTTCAATAGGCATGCGCTCATTGGTTGTATGAATTTCTTCATAGCCGACAGCAAGGTTAACTGTTGGAATGCCAAAGCCGGCGATCACATTTGCATCACTTCCGCCGCCGCTGTGAAGAAGCTCGGAGCTGCGGCCGATTTTTGCAGCCGCTCTGCGTGCTACTTCAACGACATGATCACCTTCGCCAAATTTAAAGCCAGGGTACATAACCTGAACATCCACTTCAGCTTTGCCGCCCATTTCTTCGGCAGCACTTTCAAAAGCTTCCTTCATTTTAGCTACCTGCTGTTCCATTTTTTCAGGAATTAATGAACGTGCTTCTGCTAATACATCAACATGGTCACATACGATATTCGTCTGCTGTCCGCCTTCAAAACGTCCGATATTAGCCGTTGTCTCTTCATCAATGCGGCCCAGCGGCATTCTTGAGATCGCTTTTGATGCCATCGTGATGGCAGAAATGCCCTTCTCAGGAGCAACACCGGCATGAGCTGTTTTTCCCAGAATAGCAGCTTTCACTTTAGCCTGGGTTGGAGCGGCAACGATTATATTTCCGACTTTTCCGTCACTGTCCAATGCATAGCCAAACTTTGCTTTAACAAGTGAAGGATCAAGAACCTTAGCTCCAACCAGTCCGGATTCTTCACCAACTGTGATAATGAACTGAATAGTTCCATGAGCAATATTCTGCTCTTTCAGAACTTTAACAATTTCGAGCATAACGGCAAGTCCCGCCTTGTCATCTGCCCCCAGGATTGTTGTTCCATCGGTTACAACATATCCGTCCTTGATGGAAGGTTTAATTCCTTTTCCAGGAACAACTGTATCCATGTGTGAAGTGAAATAAATGGTATCAATTCCTTCTTTCGTTCCCTGAAGAGTGCAGATGAGGTTGCCTGCACCGTGTCCGGTCTGTGCAGTTGTATCGTCTTCGTACACCTCAACCCCAAGATCCCTGAATTTTTTCTTCAAAACTTTGGCAATTTGAGCTTCATACTTTGTTTCAGAATCAATTTGCACCAGTTCCAAAAATTCGTTTAATAAGCGTTCCTCATTTATCATTTATGTACAAACCTCCAAATTTAAGCTTACTAAGCAAGTATACCTCCAAAATTTTGGCACAGCAAATCAGGAATCCATTATAGAGGGATATTTCCATGCTTTTTATGAGGCCTGCTTTCTTTCTTATTGCGCAGCATTTCAAGCGCCTGAATGAGCTTGATTCTGGTTTCGCGCGGATCGATGACATCATCCACCATGCCCCGGCTTGCCGCCACATATGGATTGGCGAACTTTTCTCTGTACTCTTCGATTTTTTGTGCCCTTGTGGCCTCGGGATCATCACTGTTCTGGATTTCCCTTGCAAAAATAATGTTGGCTGCACCTTGAGGACCCATTACGGCTACTTCCGCATTCGGCCATGCAAAAACAAGATCTGCGCCAATAGATTTACTGTTAAGGGCAACGTAAGCCCCACCGAATGCTTTTCTTAAGATAACAGTAAGCTTTGGCACCGTTGCTTCTGAGTAAGCATAGAGAATCTTTGCTCCGTGCCGTATAATTCCGCCATGCTCCTGTTTAACACCCGGGAAAAAGCCTGTGACGTCCTCAAATGTAATAAGTGGGATATTAAAGGAATCACAGAACCGGATAAACCTTGAAGCCTTATCAGAAGAATCTATGTCCAAGCCTCCCGCCATTACCTTCGGCTGATTGCAGACAAGTCCCACTGTCTCACCCTTGATCCGGGCAAGGCCGACTACAATATTTTTAGCGAAGTCGCGCTGCACCTCCATAAAAGTATCTTTATCCACTACCTGTTCAATGACTTTTCGGACGTCATATGGACGAAGGGCATCAAAAGGAATCACGTCTGTCAAATCAGGACGGTAATCATCTTCTTCATCCCATTCGGACATAGGCGGTTTTTCTTCGTTATTCTGCGGAAGGTAGCTTAACAGACTCCGCACCTGCCCAATCACTTCCTCTTCGGACTCCCCTCTAAAGTGAGCGTTTCCGCTGATCGTATTGTGGACAAGTGCACCGCCAAGATCCTCAGGAGAAATTTTCTCCCCAGTCACCGTTTCGATTACTTTTGGTCCGGTTATGAACATCTGGCTCGTCTTTTCCACCATAAAGACAAAATCCGTAATCGCCGGAGAATACACTGCACCACCGGCACAAGGTCCCATAATAACTGAAATCTGCGGAATCACTCCTGAATAAATGGAATTCCGGTAGAAAATATGCCCGTACCCATCAAGGGAAACAACACCTTCCTGTATTCTGGCGCCGCCGGAATCATTCAAGCCTACAAATGGTGCTCCATTTTCAGCTGCTAAATCCATTACATTGGCAATTTTTTTTGCATGCATCTCCCCGAGAGCGCCCCCAAAAACGGTAAAGTCCTGTGAAAATAAGAAGATAGGACGTCCGTTGACCTTTCCATAGCCAGTTACTACACCATCTCCGGGCCCTTTTTGGTTTTCCAGTCCAAAATCCGTGCTGCGGTGCTCAATAAATGGGTTCAGCTCAACGAAGGTGCCCGGATCTACTAATAAATCGATTCGTTCCCGGGCAGTCAGTTTCCCTTTTTCATGCTGTTTTTGTATACGCTCATCCCCTCCGCCCAGTTCTACTTCCCTGCGCCTGTCGTATAACTCATTTATTTTCTCATAGATGTCTGCCATGCCTTATTTCAATCCTTTCTTTTCACAGAATTCATATAAAATACCGCCTGCTGATTTCGGATGCATAAAGGCTACATGAGCACCGCCCGCACCAATCTTCGGTTCATCCTGCAGCATCCAGATACCCTGTTCTATCATTTCGTTTATGCGTTCTTGTATGCTGTCAACTCCCAGTGCTACATGATGCAGCCCTTCTCCCCGCTTTTCAATAAACTTGGCAATTGGGCTTTCTTCACTTATCGGCTCCAGCAGCTCGAGTTTCGTTTCCCCCGCTTTAATAAACGCCACCTTTACTCCCTGGCTGTCCACTTCCTCTAATCCGAGAAATTCAAGCTTGAGCGTTTCAGTATAAAATGGAAGCGCTTCATCAATAGACCTGACAGCAATTCCAATATGGTCCACCTTCTTAATCATCTGTTTCCCTCCTCTTGGATGTCGAAATTATGAACTTCCTGCATTAAACAGGCATATTTTGAGTCTATTATTTAAATATTCGTTAAAAGTGTCGAAAACCCTTTTAAAAATTGAGCGGTTGTTCAATTTGATGATTCTTAGTAAAATAAGAGTAAGAATTGGGACGAGGAGGCATAGAATGTCAAATAAGAAACTGGCGAAAGTTATTGTCTATCTAATGATATTTGCAATGCTCGCATCTACCCTCATTATGGGTTTGTCGATGTTTTTATAACAAAGGAACTCTATTCATTTTTCAGCTGCTCCGGATGGCAATTCCGGGCAGCTTTTTTTCTGGCAGAACAGAATCTGTGCACTTTTTTGTTTTTTGTTGATGCTATTAATTTTAACCTCACGAGCTGTATGAACTTCGAACACAAAAAGCAAAAACCCGGGGGTCAGAGTCCGAAGCTGGCGTTCATCCAGCTCATTAAAAAACTGCATCCATTCAGATGCAGCTGTACATTCTTTCAATTATCTATTTTTATGGCGCCGTAATCTATTCCAAGTTCGTCAAAGCTCTTAGCTGAGGTGACTACTAAGATTTTTGTTCCAAGCGGCACGGATTCGTATAGAGACTCGACTGCCTCATTCTGCAATCTGATACATCCATTGGAGACATATCTGCCAATGGACGAAGGATCGTTCGTCCCGTGAATGCCATAGATTCTGCCATCAGTATTTTCTGCGTCAAACCCAATCCACCTTGTACCGAGTGGATTCCGGGGGTCACCGCCTTTTATGTCCTTTTTTCTGTAGTAAGGATCAGCTGCCTTTACAGTCACTGTGAACAGCCCTTCCGGTGTAAGGTCATCCGTTTTCCCGGTTGCAGCTGTGATGACATCCTGCACTTTATGATCCTGTATAAACGCAACTTCATTTGTCCGTTTATTGACAATCAGAAATGGATCTCCAGGCAGCGGATTAGGTCCCAATGGCCAGATTGGGGAAAGCGAAAAAAAACAGGATGGCCGCTGCAGCAAACTTCAGCATGACAATTCACGCTCCAATTCCTTTTCCTTAGTTTGCTTCTCCAGTCCCGCTTTGATTCATTTCCTTATCCTTTAACCCTTTAAAAGAGCTCTTTATAATTAAATACTGTTCCATTTCTTTTACAAAGTGAAGCAGGGCAGCACGTGCTTCAAATTCCTCCCTTGTTTTGGGGAGATCCATATTTTCAAAAGAAACCTTCATACGGTACAATTTCTCCAGGAATAGCAGAGCCGTATTGCCTGGATGGATATGCTCTGATAATTCTTCAATAAAATCAGCGATCATCTCCCCCTGTTCAACAGGAAGTGCAATGGAAGTTACGCTCGGAAGAACCCTTTCAATAATTTCAAATTGTTTTTCCCTCATTTTGAAATAATGATAATATAAATTTTCATCTCTTCGAAAGCGGTTTTCAACATCCCTGAAGGCCAATGCTTTTGCCTCATCAATCAATTCCATTGTTTCAGTAATTTCTCTGCCGTCCCAGCTGCTTTCATGGGTACGCAAATACCTCACGATTTCGTCAAAGATAATCTTAAAGTTTTCTTCTATTTCAAGTCTATATTCCTTAAGCTTCGATTCCAGGCTCGGCATGTAAAGGTTCGCGATTAGTGCAACACCGATTCCGACAATAATTATGCCCAATTCATTCAGCAAGAGGTCCTTTGAAACCTCTCCTGCAGAATAAATATGCAAAATTATAACTGAGCTTGTTACAATTCCATCGCTGGCCTTTGCCATGACAGCTGCCGGAATAAAAAACAGCAGCAGAAGTCCAATTACAAGCGGATGGTAAGCAATGCCCTCAAAAAACAAAGAAGAAAATGCCATTGCCAGCAGACAGGCAAAAAATCGGTCCCATGAAGCCCGGAGTGATTTTTTCTTTGTGACTTTTATGCATAATATAGTCAGGATGCCTGCAGAAACAAAATTATCAAGCTGCAGCATCTGTGCAATCATGATGCTAATGGAAGTCCCCACTGCAGTCTTGATTGTCCGGTAGCCAATTCTGTACTTCATTTACTCAAACTCCTATATTCAATTGCCCCATCTAATTTTAAGAAGGCTTTCAGGTATTTAAATGTGAAAGAGAAGATGATCATGTTGACCATCTTCTCCCATAGCATATATCGATTATATCATTTTTTGCAAGAAATCCCTTGCACGTTCACTCTTAGGATTAGAAAAAAATTCTTCAGGCGAAGAATCCTCTACAAGCACACCGCCATCCAGGAACAGCACCCTGTCTGCCACTTCACGGGCAAAGCCCATTTCATGGGTAACAATCGCCATTGTCATGCCAGTATGTGCTAAATTCTTCATAACGTCCAGCACTTCTTTCACCATTTCCGGGTCAAGAGCAGATGTTGGCTCATCAAAAAGCATAACTTCAGGCTGCATGGCAAGAGCTCTTGCAATCGCAACCCTTTGTTTCTGCCCCCCGGATAAACGATTGGGGTATTCGTGTGCTTTAGCAGATAATCCTACCTTCTCCAAAAGCTCGAGCCCTGTTTTCTCGGCTTCCGATTTTGATAATCCCTTAACCTTCATCGGTGCGTAGGTCAGGTTTTGCAGGGCAGTTTTATGGGGGAATAAATGAAAATGCTGAAACACCATCCCCACATTTTGGCGCACTTTCATTATGTTCGTGCTTTTATCCGTAATGTCCTGCCCATTAATCATAATCCTGCCGTCTGTTGGCAATTCCAGAAGATTGATGCAGCGGAGGAATGTAGACTTCCCGGAACCGGACGGACCTATTACAGCCACTACTTCGCCATCTTGAATATTGGTTGAAATTCCTTTAAGAACTTCAAGTTTACCGAAATGCTTATGCAAATTTTCCACTTTAATCACTGCGTCTCATTCTCCTTTCAATTCCTTTTCCAAGCACAGTCAGGACCATTACCATAATGTAATAAATCAGCCCGGCAATCAGTATCGGTTCGAAGTAGGAAAACTTTTCGCCTCCCACGATGTAAGCCCGGCGCATCACGTCTGTTACTCCAATGACTGTTACGATCGCAGACTCTTTTGTAAGAGTAATAAACTCGTTCATTAATGCAGGCAAAATGTTTTTCATTGCCTGCGGAAGTATGATATCCATCATGGCCGGCCTGTATGGAACGCCCAGTGCCATTGCCGCTTCACTTTGGCCTTTATCCACCGCCAAGATTCCCGCCCGGATGATCTCCGAGATATAGGCCGCTGAATTAAGCCCAAAAGACAGGACGGCAGCTGTGGAAGGATCAATTTTATATCCGATCAGCTGGGGTGACCCATAATAGATAAGCATCAGCTGAAGAACAAGAGGTGTTCCCCTAAAAACGGATGTGTAGGCATCTGCAATCCAGCCAAGAAATTTAAATTTGCTAATTTTAAAGAATGATAGAATAATACCTAATACAAAACCCAGTATGCCTGCCATAGACACAATTTGCAGCGTTACACCAATGCCTTTAAGTATATATGGAAGGGAGGGAATGAACTGCTGAAAATCCAGATTCACTATCTTTCCATCCTTTCTGTAAGTAATTTATTTTCTGAGAAGAATAAAGCGTCCAAAGGAAGATATGCCTTGGACGCCAATTCCCAGCGAATTATTTGTTATCAAACCATTTTACGATCAATTCTTCCAATTCACCGTTTTCTTTCATCTTCAAAAGCTCTGCATTGAATTTTTCAGTTAATTCACTGCCTTTAGGAAAAGCAATGGCAGAGCCTGCCTCTGTTTCATCTTCTTCAATTGTGAAACCGGCCAGGTCTTTATTTTTTTCAAAATATCCTTTTGCAACTGTGTCTTCAATCATAGCTGCATCAAATCGGCCTGCCATGATTTCCTGAATTAATTCAGGGATTCGGTTGCGGTTTTCCACAGTCATATCAACTGTTTCAGCAATTTCTTCTGCCTTATCTGCCTGAATGGAAGCAAGCTGCACACCTATTGTTTTTCCGTCTAAATCTTCCAATGATTCAATTCCGCTGCCTTTTTTAGAAACAATCATGTGGCTCGCTGTATAATATACATCGCTGAAATCTACGTTTTCTTTACGCTCTTCAGTAGGAGTCATACCCGCTAAAACAAAATCAACCTGGCTCGTTTCCAGTGCAGGGATCAGTCCGTTAAAGTCCATATCCTTCACTTGGATTTCATAGCCCAATTTTTCAGCAATCGCTTTGGCCAAATCCACATCAAAGCCGATGATTTCTTCCCCTTTTGCTGAATCTACATATTCAAATGGCGGATAATCCGCTGACGTACCCATTGTTAGAACCTTTTTATCTGAGCTTTCTCCAGAGCCGCTTTTACCAGTTTCTTCACTAGTCCCGCATGCAGCTAATAAACCAACTAAGAGCATGCTTAAAGAAATCATGATCACTTTTTTCATTTTTGTTTCCCCCTATAAAAATATGAATAATCTCTGCATAACTATTAATAAATATTCACTAAAATGAATTTTAACAGATTTTTATATTTATGCAATAAGGTTTTTAATTATTTATCAGAAGTTTAATTATTCAGATAACTGGATACAAAAAAAAGTCCCGTAATTCGGGACTTTTCTCTGTTTATAGCTCTTCGCAATATTTCTCAAAGGCATCCTGCAGTTTTTGGACAACTGCCATTGGCTCATGGCCCTCGATTTCGTGGCGCTCGATCATCGTGCATAGCTCTCCATCTTTGAGAAGTGCAAAAGAAGGTGATGATGGCGGATAGCCTGTAAAATAAGATCTGGCTTTTTCGGTTGCTTCTTTATCCTGTCCGGCAAATACCGTAACCAAATGGTCAGGGCGCTTATCATAATGCAGGGAATGCATGGCGGCAGGACGGGCAATTCCGCCTGCACATCCGCAGACTGAGTTCACCATTACAAGTGTGGTTCCCTTTTTATTAAGGGCCTCAACCACTTCTTCCGGTGTCGTTAATTCCGTAAAGCCGGCATGTGTTATTTCCTGCCGCGCCTGCCTGACAACATCATTCATAAATAAATTGAAATCCATATTCAAAGTCATCGCTCCTCAGTTAAAAATTCTCTTGACTATATACATAATACCAATACAAGAGTAAATTTTACAATCAAGTCAATTTTTCGAACAAAAAAGTTTAGCTTTTGGGTTATCGGGGAAAGATGAAACTACAGCTAGATCCATACCCCTAAACTCCCTAGATTCGCCAGTGCCCGCAAGGCACTGGCCATTTTTTTTTGCCTTCAGGAAAAGGCTGCTCCGGAACGGGAAGCTCTATCTATTTGTATAGACATTAAACAATTCTTCAACTGCAGATGTAACCGTCCTGTTCCCTGCGATGACCTCGTTCTCTATTTTTGGAAGCAGCGGTTTTATGGCAGGATGATAAAAAAAGCTGAATTGAAGCTGATCCAGGATCATGGAATGAATCCATTGTTTTGTCTGGAGCCTTCTTCTTTCTTCAAAAACTCCTGATGTCTTTGCCGTATTTTCAAACGTTTTGATCACATTCCAGATCTCAGGGATGCCTTCATCAAAGACAGATGAGCAGGTATAGGCTTTCGTTTGCCATCCTTTAGTAGCTGGCTGAAGAAAGTGAAGGATACGGTTATACTCGGCTTTTGTTTTCTCGGCCAATTTTTTATTGCTTCCATCGGCTTTATTGACAATTACCGCATCAGCCAGTTCCATAATGCCCTTTTTCATTCCCTGCAATTCATCCCCTGCCCCGGTCAATGTTAAAAGCATAAAAAAGTCCACCATTTCCCTGACAATGACTTCACTTTGTCCCACGCCGACTGTTTCAACGAGAATAACATCAAAGCCTGCTGCTTCACACAGCAGCATGGTCTCTCTTGTTTTCCTGTGGACTCCTCCCAGTTTCCCTGCTGAAGGAGAAGGTCTTATGAAAGCACGCGGGTTTCTTGATAGCTGCTCCATTCTTGTTTTATCGCCAAGGATGCTGCCGCCGCTCAAGCTTGAGCTGGGATCAACGGCAAGCACAGCTGCTTTTAAACCCGCATTACATAGATATGTCCCAAAAGATTCAATGAACGTGCTCTTTCCTGCCCCCGGCACTCCGGTTATCCCAATCCTAAGCGATCGCCCTGAATGAGGCAGGAGCCTGTGCAGGAGTTCCTGTGCATGGCGAAAATGATGCTCTGCGTTACTTTCAATCAGAGTGATCGCTCGGGCAAGAACAGGTCTGCTGCCACTCATGATGCCTTCTTCAAGAACGTCAAGATCAGGCAGAGAGGCAGACTTTTTTTGAAACCTGCCTATTTTCCCGAATTTCTGCTTCGGCTCACCTGAATCCACACCACTGCGCACGATGCTTGTAAAATTTTCTGCCTTTTCTTCATCAAACCATTCCGGTTTCTTATCCTCAGTCATTTTACTAGGTCACTTCCTCGTACCCGAGACGGCTGTATATCTCCCTGATGACCTTTTGGGCAGCCGCTGGAATGACGGTGCCCGGGCCAAAAATGGCAGAAGCACCATGCTCATATAAATATTGATAATCCTGTGCCGGAATAACCCCGCCGATGACAACAATAATATCTTCCCTATCCAGTTTCTTCAGTTCAGCAGCAAGCTGCGGCAGAAGGGTTTTATGGCCTGCAGCAAGTGAACTGATGCCAATGACATGAACGTCATTTTCGACCGCCTGAAGAGCTGTTTCTTCCGGTGTCTGGAACAGAGGGCCGATATCCACATCAAAACCGAGATCGGCAAAGGCTGTTGAAATGACTTTTGCTCCCCTGTCATGGCCATCCTGCCCCATCTTGGCAATCAGAATCCGCGGTCTTCTTCCTTCATTTTCAAGGAATTCATCTGTCATCTGCTTTACTTCTGCAATTTCTTCTTCATTGGAAAAAGCAGAACTGTACACGCCGCTGATTGAACGAATAATCGCTTTATGGCGGCTGGCCACTTTTTCAATTGCTTCAGAAATTTCGCCAAGAGTGGCTCTAACCCGTGCTGCATTTACCGCAAGCTCAAGAAGGTTGCCTTCCCCTGAATCAGCAGCTTTTGTAATAGCCTCCAGGGCCTCAGCAACTTTCTCATTGTCGCGGGACGACTTTAGCCGCTCCAGCTTTTCGATTTGCTTTAATCGTACAGCTGTGTTGTCGATGTCCAGAATGTCAATCGGCTCTTCTTTTTCCAGCCTGTATTTATTCACACCAATAATGGTTTCTTTTCCGGAATCGATTTGAGCTTGCCTTCTGGCGGCCGCTTCTTCGATTCTCATTTTTGGCAATCCTGTCTCAATTGCCCTGGCCATTCCGCCAAGATTCTCGATTTCTTCAATATGCTCCCAGGCGCGCTTAATTAACTGGTCTGTTAAAGCTTCTACATAATAAGAGCCGCCCCATGGATCGATTACATTCGTGATCCCTGTTTCCTCCTGAAGGTACAGCTGTGTATTTCTCGCTATGCGGGCTGAAAAATCTGTCGGCAATGCGATGGCTTCATCCAAAGCGTTCGTATGAAGGGATTGAGTGTGCCCCATCGCTGCAGCATGCGCTTCAATAAGAGTCCTTGTTACATTATTGAATGGGTCCTGCTCGGTTAAGCTCCAGCCTGAGGTTTGAGAATGCGTCCTGAGCGCCATTGATTTCGGATTGCCGGGTTCGAAGGTCTTCATCATTTTCGCCCAAATGTAGCGGGCTGCCCTCATTTTTGCCACTTCCATAAAGTAGTTCATGCCGATGGCCCAGAAAAACGAGAGCCTCGGTGCAAAGGAATCAATATCGATTCCGGCTTTAAGTCCGGTTCTTACGTATTCAAGTCCATCTGAGAGCGTATAGGCAAGCTCAATATCAGCTGGTGCACCAGCTTCCTGCATATGATATCCTGAGATGCTGATGCTATTGAACTTCGGCATGTATTTTGATGTATATTCAAATATATCAGCAATAATCTTCATAGACATTTCCGGCGGATATATATAGGTGTTGCGCACCATATATTCTTTTAAAATATCATTTTGGATCGTTCCCGAAAGCTTCTCCTGGCTTACTCCCTGCTCTTCCGCTGTGACGATATAAAAAGCCATAACAGGCAAAACTGCGCCATTCATCGTCATGGATACAGACATTTGATCTAAAGGGATACCATCAAACAGTGTCTTCATGTCCAGGATGGAATCAATGGCCACGCCAGCTTTCCCTACATCCCCTTCGACTCTTGGATGATCAGAATCATAGCCTCTATGGGTGGCAAGGTCAAAAGCGACTGATAAACCCTTTTGCCCCATGGCGAGATTGCGGCGGTAGAAAGCATTGCTTTCCTCTGCAGTAGAAAATCCGGCATATTGACGGACAGTCCAGGGCCTGTTCACATACATGGTTGAATAAGGCCCCCTTGTATATGGAGGAAGCCCCGGCTTATCGTTTAAGTGCTCCATATCTTTTAGGTCTTCATTTGTGTATAGCGGTTTTATATTTATTCTCTCATTTGTTTCAAAGAGAAGATGATCGATGGATGCATTGATTTCTTCCACCGCTTTTCTTTTCCAGTCATCCTTTGCTGATTGTTTTACTTTATGAATATCCAGGCTTTTAAAATCTGGTTTATTGGCCATTGTTTGCCACCTCCATCTCGTTCAGCATCGTCAAGAGAGTTTCATAGCAATCGCTTTTCACGTGAATGTATCCTCTGATTCCAGCACCTCTAAATTCATCCCTCTTTCTCTCTTCAGGAAGGCCGGCTAAATAGATTGCAGCTGACGGGAAAGCTTCTTTCAGTTGTTTAATTAAAGGAACAGCCATACTGTCATACTGGTCATTTGATCCGCAAATAAAATAATGCCTGCAATTTGTTTCTTGGATAAATGCTTTAGCATCTTCCTGGTTCACTACTGAGCCGCTTCTGACTGCCCCAACCCCTCCGGGTGCGAGGAAGCCTGCAATAAAATCAGCACGGGTCTTATGATTCTTCAAATCTCCCAGACAGATTAGTCCTGCTTGAGGACGTATCCCCTTTTCCTTTAATCTTTCCGATAAATTCCTCAAACCTTCGAAGGACTCTGAAAGCCGAACCTGCGGGATTGGCTTGATAACACTCTTGCTGTTTTCAATGGTTTCGGCCTCTATTTGAAGCGGCTTTTCATCAGGGTTAGCATAAATATTTATTCCGATGATACTTTGTTTTCTCGTATGAACATCTTTTTGCTTTTTTTCAAGTACTTGAGAAAGCTGATTCTGAACCCACCCTGTCTGGAGAGCTTCAGCCATTCCTCCCATCTCTTCTGTCTCTAGGAAAAGTTCCCAGGCTTTATCAATCAGTTCATTCGTCAGATGCTCCACATACCAGGAGCCGCCCGCCGGGTCAGAGACCTTCAGCAGATGCGCTTCTTCCATAAGAATGAGCTGGGTGTTTCGGGCAATTCGGTCTGAAAAAGGAGAATGTGCTCCTTCCGGTTCATTATACGGACTGACATGCAGGTATTGGACTCCTCCCAAAACAGCTGCAAATGCTTCATTCCCCGCTCTCAGCACATTCACATAAGAATCGTAAGCTGACTTAGTAAATGATGACGTTTCTGCTGAAATGACCATTTTTTTACTGTCTCTCTCAGCTCCATATACTTCTGCCACCTTTCCCCATAAAACCCTTGCCGCACGAAGCTTGGCAATCTCCATAAAAAAGTTTGAGCCAACAGCAAATTTAAATAGCATTTTTGATAGTATTTCTTCGATTTTTTTGCCTTTTCCAAGAAAATATTGCAGGTGATTTACTCCTGCTGCCAGTGCAAAAGCAAGTTCCTGGATGGCATTCGCGCCGCTATTATGATAAACAGCAGTATTCACCATGATGGTTTTAAGGCTTGGCATATGGTCAGCTGCCACACTTACCGTTTCATTCAAATTTTCGTAAAGTTCATCGATTGAGCGATCGTTCATTTTGTCTGCAGCACTAATAGCAAGCGGGTCTGCTGCAATATACCCTGTGATTTTTTCACTTTCAGTTAATTTCGCAAGTTCTTCTATTAATTGACGGTGATTTTGACCGGCATCCACACTGAAAGGATATTTTTTATAAAGTTCTCCAACAGCGATGCTGATCTTCTCTGGATTTGTTAACTGTTCAGGCTGGAAAGCCAGTGCTGTCTGCCCTTTCGATACGGCATCTAGGAGTTTTTCTGCCAGCTCTTCAGAAGCTGAAGCACTAACTTTCTGTGCAACCTTCCATTCTTCTCTAAGATATCCGGCAGCATATGAACCCCTTCTGAAGTCTTCTATGCCCGGATACTGAGATAAGGGACGTTCGGCCAGGTCTTCTCTTAAATAAAGCGGTTTCAATTTTATGTTTTCATATGTATTTCGTGATAATGTTTCTAAGGATTTCCCTTTAAGAGCTTTTTCTGCACTTTGTTCCCAGTCTTCATTAGTCTGCTGCGGGAATTTTTCTTCAATCATTTTTTTTAATGACATAATCTGCTGTCCTTGTAGCTGACAGCGTTCCCTCCCTTCGTGCGACAGCGGACCCGTTTCTATTAAGAAACAATGCCGCAAGAAAATTATAATAAAATTCTAAATTCTCCATACACCTATTTTAGTATACAAAGAAGAAACAAGCAATGAACAATAAGAAACCGCTGCCCCAAAGCAGGGCAGCGGTATTTTTACTATTAATAAATGGATGTATTTTCTTTAGATGTGTTCTCCAGAATTTCTTTTATGCGCTGCAGGAAGCGTCCGCATACCAGGCCGTCAAGCACACGGTGATCAAGTGACATGCAAAGGTTAACCATATCACGGACAGCAATCATGCCATTGTTCATGACAACAGGACGTTTCACAATGGATTCAACCTGAAGAATTGCAGCCTGCGGATAATTGATAATGCCCATGGACTGTACGGAACCGAATGATCCGGTATTATTCACAGTGAAAGTTCCGCCCTGCATTTCAGCAGATGTCAGTTTTCCTGTACGTACTTTTAAGGCAAGATCATTTATTTCACGGCCAATACCTTTAATCGTCTTTTCATCTGCCGCTTTGATGACTGGAACGAATAAAGCGTCATCTGTTGCAACTGCAATGGAAATGTTGATATCCTTCTTCTGGATGATCTTATCTCCTGCCCACATGGAATTAATCTGCGGGAATTCTTTAAGAGCCTGTGCCACAGCTTTTACGAAGAAAGCAAAGAATGTAAGGTTAAAGCCCTCTTTTTGCTTAAACTCCCCTTTAATGCTGTTGCGGTATTCAACAAGATTTGTAACATCCACTTCCATCATTGTCCAGGCATGAGGTGCTTCATGTTTGCTGCGGAGCATATTGGCAGCAATCGCCTTACGCACTCCGGTAACAGGGATTTCAACATCACCTGGCATTATCGGTACATTAGGTGCTGGTGCCGCCTGCTTGGATGCTGCAGGCTGGGAAGGTGCTTGTGCAGCTGCCGGTGCTGGCGCTTCTGTCTTTTCCGGTGCGGCCGCAGCCGCTGCAGCTGTCGGAATATCACCGGACTCAATGATTTTCATAAGATCTTTACGGGTGATGCGTCCGCCGCCGCCTGTACCTGCTACCTGGTTCAAGTCGATGCCATGCTCTTGAGAAAGCTTTAAGACAGCAGGTGAATAGCGGACTCCTTTTGGGGCATCTGCTGCTTTAACAGGTGCCGCAGGTGCAGAAGGCGCCGCGGCTGAAGCCGGAGTCTTTTCCTCTGCCTTTGTCTCTGCTGGTGCGTCCTCGGCAGCTTCACCGCCGCCTTCAGTTTCAATTGTCAAAATCACCTGGCCTACTTCATACGTTTCGCCTTCTTCTGCGATCAATTCTTTGATTACACCAGAGAAAGAGGACGGTACCTCTGCGTTAACTTTATCAGTCATTACTTCAGCAAGCGGGTCATACTTATTTACTTTATCTCCAACGGAAACCAGCCATTTGCTGATAGTCCCTTCTGTAACACTTTCCCCAAGCTGGGGCATTTTAATTTGTTCAATAGCCACCTGAGTAACCTCCTTCTAGCTGCCCGCACTTTGCGGGTCATGCAGCAGGTGCAGCTGATCCGGAATGGAGTCCAGCCTGAGAGCCGCACCCTCTGCGAGCTTTCCATTTTTATTAACTAAGATGCCATTATTAAAATTCAGCCAATTCTCGCATTGCTTTTTCTACTTTATCAGGGTTAACCATAAAGTATTTTTCCATAGTCGGAGCATAAGGCATTGCTGGCACATCAGGACCTGCAAGGCGTTTGATAGGTGCATCCAGTTCAAACAGGCAGTTCTCTGCAATAATGGCAGCAACTTCGCCCATGATACTGCCTTCTTTATTATCCTCAGTAAGAAGAAGCACTTTTCCTGTTTTAGAAGCAGCTTCAATAATTGCTTCCTTATCTAATGGATAAACCGTTCTTAAATCCAGGATGTGCGCTGAAATGCCATCTTTAGCAAGTCTTTCAGCAGCCTGAAGAGCGAAATGGACGCATAGGCCATAAGTGATGACCGTGATATCTTCACCTTCGCGTTTTACATCCGCTTTTCCGATTGGCAGCACATAATCATCATCAGGAACCTCGCCCTTAATCAGGCGATATGCACGCTTATGTTCAAAAAACAGCACAGGATCCTCGTCACGGATTGCCGCTTTTAATAATCCCTTAACATCATAAGGAGTAGAAGGCATTACGATCTTAAGTCCCGGCTGATTCGCAAATACTGCTTCAACAGACTGGGAATGATATAGTGCTCCATGAACACCGCCGCCATATGGTGCACGTACAACAATCGGACAGCTCCAGTCATTATTGGAACGATAGCGGATGCGTGCCGCTTCTGAAATAATCTGATTAACAGCCGGCATAATGAAGTCGGCAAATTGCATTTCTGCAATTGGACGCATTCCATACATTGCTGCACCGATTCCAACCCCTGCAATTGCTGATTCAGCAAGCGGAGTATCAATTACGCGGTCTTCGCCAAATTTATCATACAGTCCTTGTGTCGCTTTAAATACGCCACCTTTTTTACCTACGTCTTCACCTAAAACAAATACCTTTGGATCTCTTTCCATTTCCTCGCGGATTGCCATAGTTACCGCATCGATATAAGAAATTACAGCCATATTCTCTCCCCCTTACTGTTCAGCATATACATGCTTTAAAGCAGATTCCGCTTCTGCATATGGAGCGTTTTCAGCATAATCAGTTGCTTCGTTTACCAGTTTCATAACCCGGTCATTGATTTCCTTTTCAATCGCATCGTCCATAACGCCATTTTCTTTCAGGTAGGCGCCAAAAGTAATAATCGGATCTTTTGTTTTCGCTTCAGCCACTTCGTCAGGAGCACGGTAGCTCCGGTCATCGTCATCAGATGAGTGAGGTGTTAGACGATATGAAACGGTTTCGACTAAAGTCGGCCCTTCTCCGCGGCGGCCTCTGTCTGCTGCTTCTTTCACAGCTTTATAAACTTCAAGCGGATCATTTCCGTCAACTGTTATACCTGGCATTCCGTAGCCGATTGCTCTGTCAGATACGTTTTCGCAAGCAAGCTGCTTTTCAATCGGAACAGAGATTGCATATTTATTATTTTCACACATGAAGATTACAGGAAGCTTATGAACACCCGCAAAGTTCGCACCTTCATGGAAATCTCCCTGGTTTGAGGAACCTTCACCAAATGTTACAAAAGTAACCAGGTCTTTACCTTCAAGCTTTCCGGCGAGAGCTACACCAACAGCATGGGGCACCTGTGTAGTAACAGGAGAAGAACCTGTCACGATACGATTTTTCTTTTGGCCGAAGTGTCCAGGCATTTGGCGGCCGCCTGAGTTTGGATCTTCAGCTTTAGCAAACCCTGACAGCATTAACTCCCTTGCAGTCATGCCAAATGTCAGAACAACACCCATGTCACGATAATAAGGAAGAACATAATCCTTCTCACGATCAAGAGCAAAAGCGGCACCTACCTGTGCAGCTTCCTGCCCCTGGCATGAAATAACGAACGGAATTTTCCCCGCACGGTTCAAAAGCCACATGCGCTCATCAAGACGGCGGGCTAATAGCATCGTCTCATACATTTCAAGAACTTTCTCATCACTTAAACCTAAATCTTTATGACGGTTTTCAGCCATTTATACAACCTCCTAAGCTAATATGTATCAGCCCGGTCTCCAATTGGAGACCTCGACTTATTTTATTTAATCGGATCTTTATCCGTGGATTGCTTTTCCATCTACAGCAAGGGCAGCTTCACCGATTGCTTCAGATAACGTCGGATGCGGGTGGATAGTATGTGCTACTTCCCATGGAGTTGCATCAAGAACGCGTGCAAGGCCTGCTTCTGAAATCATATCTGTTACGTGCGGGCCGATCATATGGACACCAAGGATATCATCGGTATCTTTATCTGCCACAATTTTTACAAAACCGTCGGATTCGCCAAATACAAGCGCCTTTCCGATTGCCCGGAAAGAGAACTTGCCAGTTTTGACATTATGGCCTTTTTCCTTAGCTTCATCCTCTGTTAATCCTACACTTGCTGCTTCAGGAGAACTGTAAATGCATTTAGAAACCAGGCTGTAGTCAATTGGAGAAGGATTCTGGCCTGCAATGTGCTCCACTGCAACAATTCCCTCATGAGAAGCAACATGTGCCAGCTGAAGACCGCCAATGACATCGCCAATCGCATAGATATGAGATTCCTTTGTCTGGAAGTATTCATTTGCGGAAATAAATCCCTTTTCAATTTGAATATCCGTATTTTCAATGCCGATTCCTTCTGTATTTGCCTGACGGCCCACAGAAACAAGCAATTTCTCAGCGGAAAATTCCTTTTGGGAACCTTTCACTTCAGCTGAAATCTTTACTCCTTCACCTTTCTGAAGGGTTTCAGGAAGAACCTTTGCTCCAGTAACAATTTTGACTCCTTTTTTCTTCATAAGGCGCTGCATTTCCTTTGAAATTTCTTTGTCTTCTGTAGGTATAATGCGGTCAGCATATTCAATCACTGTTACATCAGCCCCAAAGTCTGATAACATGGATGCCCATTCGATGCCGATGACTCCGCCGCCAACAATGATAATGGAGTTTGGCACTTCTTCCAAAGCTAAAGCCTCATCAGAAGTCATGACAAGTTGTCCATCAATGTCCAATCCTGGCAGGGTACGGGGGCGAGATCCAGTTGCTACAATAACATTTTTAGGGATCAGCATTTCATTTTCATCCCCATTGTTCATTTCAACAGAAATTGTCCCTGGCATTGGAGAGAAAATAGAAGGACCAAGAATGCGGCCTGTGCCTTCAAAAACATCAATCTTGCCTTGCTTCATCAAGTGCTGAACACCTTTATGAAGCTGATCAACGATTTTGTTTTTTCGTTCCTGCACCTTACCAAAATTGATTGATACATCACTTGTGATTACGCCAAAATCTTCACTGTGCTTTGCAGTTGCAAACACTTCAGCACTTCTTAATAATGCCTTGCTTGGTATGCAGCCTTTATGAAGGCAAGTCCCTCCAAGTTTTCCTTTTTCAACGATTGCCGTTTTTAAACCAAGCTGTGAAGCACGGATGGCTGCTACATAACCGCCTGTGCCTCCGCCTAAAATCACCAAATCATATTCCTGTGCCAAGTTGCTTCCCCCTTCTATTTCAATGCTGCTTTCCCAGCTGTTTTTCCGGGATATTCTTTTTCAGTCTCTTCACCGCGCAAAACGCGAAGTGCACCTTCCGCAAGTGCCTGAAGCTCATTTTCACCAGGCTGGACGATGACATCTGCTATCCAGTTAATCCGCTCACTGATTTCTTTTACAAAGCCCTTGCCATAGGCGAGACCACCTGTAAGGATAATGGCATCAACCTTTCCGCCAAGCACTGCACTGGCAGAACCAATCTCCTTAGCCACCTGATAAGCCATTGCGGAGTAGACAAGCTTTGCTTTCTCATCTCCGTTTTCAATCATCTTTTCAACCTTTACAGCATCATTTGTTCCCAGATAACCAACAAGGCCGCCTTGTCCAACAAGTTTCTTCATCACTTCTTCACGATAAAAGCTGCCGGAGTAGCAAAGTCCCACCAGATCACCGGCAGGTACTGTACCTGCCCGTTCCGGACTGAACGGCCCGTCTCCATGAAGTCCGTTATTGACATCCACTACTCTGCCTTTTTTATGAGCGCCAACAGTAATACCTCCGCCCATATGTGTGACGATCAGGCTAAGCTCCTCATACTTTTTGCCGAGCTCCTTGGCCACTCTCCTGGCAACAGCTTTCTGATTCAAAGCATGGAAAATACTTTTTCTTTCTATCATTGAAAAGCCTGAAATACGGGCAATTGGGTCCAGTTCATCAACCACAACCGGATCAACAATGAACGATGGAATATTTAAACCCGAAGCAATCTCATATGCCAGGATTCCGCCAAGGTTAGAAGCATGCTGGCCAGCAAAACCGGCACGAAGATCCCCAAGCATTGCATCATTAACAGAATATGTGCCTCCTTCAATAGGGCGAAGCAGCCCGCCGCGGCCGCACACTGCACTTAATTTGGAAATATTGATTCCTTCATGATCCAGCGTCTCTAAAATGGTCTGCTTGCGGAATTCATACTGATCAATAATACTTTCATAAGAGTTAATGACATCTGCATCATGGCGCAATGTCTTCTCCAGGACAGAGATCTCATTATCGAAAACTCCAATCTTAGTTGAAGTGGACCCCGGATTGATGACGAGAATTCGATGTTCTTGTTCTAGCACGTTTAAACCTCCATAAAGAGCGGAAATCTCCCTTGTAAAAGCATACTCTTACTCAGGTACTTAATCTGCCGCTGCATTTTTTCTACTCTGCTTTTAAAGGCAAAGACGCTGAATTCTTAATTCAGCGCTTTGCATTTCAGGAAAGACAGGCTATATTCACCTTTTTCCTAAAACCTATCTGCGGCTCAGGATATGATGGCCGTTTTGGAGGAATTGTCCGCGTGAATTACGCATTCTTTCAATTCTTTCCTCAACCATGCGGTCAGCCGCTTTATATGTCGGAATTCCATCCCTTTTAGCAATATCAATAACTTTTTCAATATTGTTGTATACAGTTTCAACTTTTTTCATTGCACGTTCACGGTTGTATCCGTACAGCTCATCTGCAACATTGATAACTCCGCCTGCATTAATTACATAGTCAGGTGCATAAACAATGCCCATTTCATGGATTATATCACCATGGCGGGTCTCTTTAAGCTGATTGTTGGCAGCTCCTGCAATTACTTTTGCTTTCAGCTGAGGAATTGTATCATCATTAACCGTTGCACCTAAAGCACATGGTGCATAAATATCACATTCAACGCCATAAATTTCATTTGGTTCAACTGCTTTAGCACCGAACTCTTCAACTGCACGCTGAACTGCTTCTTTATTAATATCCGTTACAATTAGCTGTGCACCTTCTTCATGCAGATGACGGCAAAGATTGAACGCAACGTTTCCAACACCCTGAACGGCAATTGTTTTGCCTTCCAGAGAGTCAGTCCCGAATGCAGCCTTTGCTGCTGCCTTCATTCCTCTGTATACGCCATAAGCTGTAACTGGTGAAGGGTTGCCTGAAGAACCGAAGGCAGGTGAAATACCTGTTACATAATCTGTTTCCTCATGGATCAGATCCATATCAGCTACAGTAGTGCCTACGTCCTCTGCAGTAATGTAACGTCCATTTAATCCTTGGATATAACGTCCGAAAGCACGGAACATCTCTTCGTTTTTGTCTTTGCGCGGATCGCCGATAATAACTGTTTTACCGCCCCCAAGGTTTAAGCCTGCTGCTGCATTCTTATAAGTCATGCCGCGTGCTAGGCGCAGTGCATCCTCAATAGCTGCCTCTTCAGATTCATAAGTCCACATGCGTGTACCGCCAAGCGCAGGACCTAAAGTAGTGTCATGAATAGCAATAATAGCTTTTAAGCCTGATTGTTTGTCCTGGCAGAACACCACTTGTTCGTAATCATAAGTTTCTAAGTATTTGAAGATTTCCATGTTATATTTCCTCCCCGGATTATAAGAAATTTATGTTCGTTTGAATAATATTTTTATATAAAATGCTGAAATATCAGCGCTATTACTTTGCTGAGCATATCGCTAATGCCAATGAATAAACCTTGCTTTCTGCCGAATCCGCCCTTGAAGTAAGAACAATCGGCGCTTTGGCTCCTGCGATAACAGCTCCTACTTTAGCTTTCGCAAAGTAGACAAGTGATTTATATAAAGCATTCCCAACTTCTATAGTCGGCACCAATAAAATATCTGCCTGTCCGGCAACTTCGCTTTTGATTCCTTTATGTTCAGCTGCTTCAAAAGAAATAGCATTGTCCAAAGCCAGAGGACCATCGACTATACAATCTTTAATCTGGCCTCTTTGGTTCATAAGAGTTAATGCTGCGGCATCCAAAGTTGCCTGCATAGCAGGATTAACCGCCTCTACTGCAGCAATCGGAGCTGCGAGAGGATTTTCAATCCCTATGCTTCTTGCAATATGAACTGCATTTTTCAGTATTTGTGCTTTTTGATTAAGATCTGGTGCAATATTCATAGCTGCATCCGTTACGATTGTAAACCGTTCAAAGCCCGGAACCTCAAAAACAGCCACATGTGATAAAACATTTCCTGTTCTTAAACCAAATTCTTTATTTAAGACAGCTTTTAAAATGCCTGCCGTCGGGATATTCCCCTTCATCAGCACATTGGCCTTCTGTTCTTTCACAGCCCTTACTGACAATTCCGCTGCATGCGCAGCCGATTCTGTGTGAACAATTCCAACTTTAGGGCTTAAAGCTGCTTCGCTATGCTTCTGGTTCAGGATTTGACGGATTTTCCCTTCATCCCCGAACAATAAAAAGCTTGCTAAGTTCAGCTTAATTGCTTCAGCTACTGCTTCCAGAACTTCTTCGTCTTCCGCTGCAGCTACGGCTACCGTTTTCTCACCATATTGGGTTGCTTTCGTTAGAAGCGAATCCAATGTCATCTGTTCAACCCCCTTACATGAAAAGCGCAGGCGCCTTGCCCACCCGGATACCAGTGGATAAGTTTAGGAACTTAAGAATAATCGACGCCTTTTTCTTGATGTTCTTCCGTTTATTATACTTGCAAGAAGTGTGCCAATTTTAAAATACTGTGAAAACGCTTTATTCATTAAACTAAAGTACGCAATTTACTGCACACCATGAAATTTATTGCATGCAATCTTTTGCAATTTCGTATTTCTCCAATTTGTAGTAAAGATTCCTGACTGAGAGTCCAAGCATTTTAGCTGTCTTGGTTTTATTTCCATCCAGCTTTTGAAGAGTTTGCCTGATCACCTTTGCCTCATACTGCTCAACCATTTGAGTTAATGATTTATTTTGCGCTTCATCACTTATTTCAATACTCGGTGATGGATTATTGGCACCCAGATCCGGAATATGCCGTTCTTCTATTTTCGTTTCGTTATAATTCATAAAAATGATGGCTCTGCCAAGGATATTATCGAGTTCCCTCACATTCCCCGGCCAATTATAGGCCATCAGCTTATCAACAGCTTCTTCTGTCACACCTTCTACATTCCGCCCATATTCCTGGTTTATCTTTTGAATAAGTCTGCTGCACAGCAAAGGAATATCCTCCTTCCTGCGTCTTAATGAAGGAATATGTATGGGCATTCTATTCAGCCTGTAGTATAAGTCTTCCCTAAAGGTGCCATCTGCAATTCCTTTTTCTAAATTGACATTGGTCGCGGCAATTATCCGAACATCAATTGTAATAGGCTTAGTCCCTCCCACTCTTGTAATTTCATGTTCCTGAAGAACCCTGAGCAGCTTTGCCTGAGTGTTAGCTGTCAGCTCGCCAATTTCATCAAGAAAAATACTGCCTTTATCAGCTTCCTCAAATAAACCTCTTTTGCCGCCTCTTTTTGCACCCGAGAATGCCCCCTCTTCATAACCGAATAATTCACTTTCCAAAAGAGATTCTGATAATGCCGCACAATTTACCCTGATAAACTTGTTATATTTTCGGTCGCTTGCATTATGTATAGCGTGGGCGAAAAGCTCTTTACCTGTCCCGGACTCTCCTCTCAGCAAAACTGTGGCAGGAGTTTTAGCTCCAAGTCTTGCCTGTTCGATTGCAATGGTCATCTCTTCAGATGTTCCAATTATATCCTCGAATGAATACTTCGCTTCCAGTGTACGAATAATCTGTCTGGCCCGGTTTAATTCACGGTTCAGATTTTGAATTTCCGAGACGTCGTGTATAACACCAACACTCCCTTTTAATTTCCCATCAACAATAACAGGCGCAACATTTACAATTACATCCTTTCTCTTTGGACCAACCCTCATGGCCACACCTCTCATCGCTCTTCGCGTTTGAAGGACCTTCATATGAACGCTTTCACCTTCTGATATATCTGCTGTAGCAGGCTTTCCGATTACCTTTTCCTCCTCCAGACCTGTAAGCCTGGAGTATGCCGGATTGATCAAAATCCCTTTCCCATTTTCATCAACAACGGAGATGGCCTCCTCACTTGATTGAATAATTGCCTGAAGCATCGTCTGTATGTCTTTCAAGTTCGTTATTTCTTCCGCAAGTGAAACAACTTCTGTAATATCCTTAAAAACGGCAAAGGCACCCATTAATTCATTATTTTCACCGAGCATAGGGATTCTTGTCGTAATAATCTTCAGGCCATTAGCCAAAGTCATTTCCTGATTCGCTTCAATTCTCCTTGTCGCCATAACTCTGGGAAGCATGCTGTCTGTAATGATTTCATTTATTTTTTTCCCTAAGGCATCTTTCCTCTTTATTCCTGTCATTCTCTCCGCACTGCGATTAAAGACTATAATTTCATTGAGGTTATTAATTACAATCATTCCGTCATCGGTCGAATTAAAAATCAAGTCATGCTTATAGGCTTCATTTCTGAATTTTGAAATCAGCTCTTCCTTTTCCTCAAGTAATTTTGCGATTAAAAAAGCTACACTTCCAGGTATTAGAACTGTATTTTTGCTTCTTGCTTCCCTGATGTCGATAAATACCTGCTCATTTCCGGTAACTTCAATAATGATGTCAATATCCTGATCCATGAACTGGCGCCAATCAGTGCCGATTGGGATGCCGCTTTCTTTGGCAAGCTGAAGTCCTTGGGCATCGGGATCGATATCCACCATGGCTTTTACATCCAAAACTGCCGTTTCTTTAATTATTTTAAGGATGGCGGTACCGCCTTTTCCTGCACCGACAATCATCACTGTTTGCATAGGTTTTCCTGCTTTCATTGAAAATTCTTGCACATCCGATAGTAATTTCTGCAATATTCTTCATGTTTTATTTTAGCATAGCAGAGGCACTTGACAAATTTCTTTAATGATTTATGATTTCGGTAGGCAACTCGATTTGAAGGGAATTTTTTTATGATTAGACTAATTGCTTTATTAATTTTACTCTTGCCGGGCATATTGGCTGTGTATGGGATAAAATTAATGAGAGATATGGTCTTTGGCATCCTGCAAAGCCCATTTCCCTATTTATGGCTTCAATTTGTGTCAGGTTTCCTTTTCTTGATTATAGGGCTTGGCTTCATCGCAGGATTTATTCTTTATCGTGACCGAAAAAGAAACAAAGTCCAGGATCGTTTTAAATCTTAATAAGTTAGTGGGGGATAATAGTGAAGCCGCTGCAGATATCACCGGAAACAGCATTAAAGCTCGCTGAAAAACTTAATCTTCCTCTTGAGCAAATCATGCACATGCCTCAGCATATCCTGATTCAAAAAATGATGGAGCTTGAGAAAGAAGAAAACAAATAAAGAAAAGGTTCAGTTTGAAGCATTCAAACTGAACCTTTTTTACTTCCTGAGAAAAAATAAAAAACGCCCCTTTAGGAGCGCAGCAAAAAATAATAAAATTTTGTTATAAGTTCTTACCCTTTCAAGAAGCCTTATGCTCAAGACGAAGCTTATCAGCGACCATGGCAATAAACTCGGAATTTGTCGGCTTTGCTTTGGTCATGCTGACTGTATATCCGAAAAGAGAGGAAATCGAGTCTATATTACCGCGGCTCCAAGCAACTTCAATCGCATGGCGGATCGCACGCTCAACCCGGCTTGCAGTCGTATTAAACTTTTTAGCAATATCGGGGTACAGCACTTTTGTAATGGAACCGAGAAGTTCAATATCATTGTACACCATTGAAATCGCTTCACGAAGATATAAGTATCCTTTAATATGGGCAGGAACGCCAATTTCATGGATGATGCTGGTGATGCTGGCATCCAGGTTCTTCGGCTTTGCTTCTGCCTGGGGACGGTAAGATGGAACGGGTTTGCGGAGAAAAGAGCTGGATTTTCCGCTGACCTGACGGATATGGCTTGCCAAATTGTCCATATCAAATGGTTTAAGAATAAAGTAAGATGCTCCTAAATCCACTGCCTTTTTGGTGACATCCTCCTGGCCGAATGCAGTAAGCATAATTACATTAGGAAGTGCATTCAAATTTAATTCTCTCATTTTCTCGAGTACAGCAAGTCCATCCAAGTGAGGCATGATGATATCCAGCACAAGAACATCAGGCTGTGTCTGCTCTAAAATGTCGAGGCAATCCTGTCCATTATGTGCAACACCCGCAACTTCCATATCCTCCTGAGAAGATATATATTCCTCTAAAAGCCCGACCAGCTCCCTATTATCATCCACAACACAAACTTTTATTTTCTTCACTTACTTTCCTCCTCGGCCCATTATGGTCTCTTTAATGAATGTTCATTTGAACACGCTCTTTTTATGATTTCTATTTTCTATTCTAAATGAGAAATTCGACAATGCAACAAAAATTCCTCTACTTTTTTGAAATTTTCTTAAAAAACCACCGAAATCTCATTTTTTCTTTGGTTTTCTTCTGTTTTCGACTAGTTTCGCCATACTCTTTACAATACGTGTATACTTGTCGAAAAATCTTTAATTATCGTCATTTTAACATAAAAAATCAAAAAGACGGGATTTCCCCGCCTTTTTATTTGATCCATTCCCTTATTAGGATGCTTTTTCTTCTGCTTTTTCATATATATTGATCCCCGCTTCATTCAGCATCCATTCGATATGAACACCATATCCTGAAGTAGGATCATTTACAAATACGTGCGTTACCGCTCCAATAATTCTGCCATCCTGTATAATCGGGCTTCCGCTCATCCCCTGGACAATGCCGCCTGTTTTATCGAGGAGCTTCTGATCCGTCACTTTTATGACCATTCCTTTTGTTGCCGGAAACTTTTGCGGAATCGTGCTGACAATTTCAATATCAAACAATTGTACTTCATCATTGTCAACTACAGTCAATATTTGAGCAGCTCCCTCTTTCACCTGATGGGATAGTGCTATTGGCATCGGTTTGTCAAAGATCCCATTTTTCATATCCCTGTTTAATTCCCCAAAAATTCCGAAAGGACTGTTCCTGACAATATTCCCGATTATTTCTTTGTCTGAGGAAAATCGTGCAAGTTTTTCGCCTGGATTGCCATTACTTCCTTTTTCAATGGAAGTAACAGTCGATCTTACAATTTGGCCGTCTTCAACAACAATGGGTTTTTTCGTATCCATATCGGAAATAACATGTCCGAGTGCTCCATACTTTTTCGATTCCGGGTGATAGAATGTCATCGTCCCAATGCCTGCTGCTGAATCACGTATATATAATCCAAGCTTATAGGTTTCTTCCCCGTTTTCTTTAAGAGGAGTCAGCTCCGTTTTCACCTTTCCGCTTTCACGGCTTAAAATGATTTGGAGCGGGTTGCCGCTTTTGCCTGCTTCTTGAACAAAAGGGGCAACATCTGACATCTTTTCAATTTTCTTGCCATTGATTTCTGTAATGATATCTCCGATTTTAATCCCGGCCGTTTCGCCTGGCGAAGCTTTTCCTTCAGCCGTATTAACCTGATGGTGCCCCACTACTAACACACCTACTGTATTTAGTTTAACCCCGATTGATTGGCCTCCTGGAATTACTTTAAAATCTTTTAAGACATTTACATCAACCTTCTTTATCGGAAAACCTGCCAGTTCGAGAAGCATTTCATTTTTTCCATTTTCTTTTGCTGAAAGCAAAATCGAATGGTTATCTTCTTTAAGTGCAACACTTGTATTATCTATGGACAGCCCGGCTGACACTGCTTCTGCCTTTGCAATATCCAGCTGCTGCCCTTCAAAAAGGGTAATATTTGCAGGTATTTGCAAATATTCCTGAACAGGCTTGGAAAAACCTAAAGCAATTAATGAAACAAGGAGAATTCCACCAATTATTTTGCGCAAAACATCATATGTCAAATTTTTCACTCTCCTCGCTTCTAGTCCATCCACGTCAAATGGCTACATCTTTAATTTTGCCTGCATCGATCGCATTTATAACTGCCAGTGACATAAAAAAAGCTATCCTGCTTTGGATAGCTTTTCAAGGTATTAGATCTCGCTGCGCAGCTTAAGGGCACACACCGGATATTGGGTCATAATTATTTCAGCTGTTTAGCCATATGCAGCAGCTCTTTTGCATGCTCTTTCGTCAAATCGGTTATTTCCACTCCAGAAATCATACGGCTGATTTCTTTTATCTTCTCTTCTTCATTCAGAGGCTTCACTGTAGTTTTGGTCCGTCCTTCATTCGTGTTTTTAGCAATAAATAAATGAGTATCTGCAATCGCTGCAACCTGTGGCAGGTGAGAGATGCAAAGCACTTGTGAATCCACGGAAACATGATGAATCTTTTCCGCGATAGCTTGTGCCACTCTTCCGCTCACGCCTGTATCCACTTCATCGAAGATAATACTTGTAACACCTTGATGTTTTGAGAAAATACTCTTCAAGGCAAGCATGATTCGGGATAATTCCCCTCCCGATGCAATCTTAGACAGAGGCTTGAGCGGTTCTCCCGGATTGGTGGAAATATAGAATTCCGCTCTGTCAATGCCATTTTTCAGAAGGACTTCGGGATCAGAAAAGAATCTTACCTCAAAAACTGTTTTTTCCATGTATAATTCCTTAAGCTCTTTATGAATTAACTTCGTAAGTTTCAGGGCAGATTTTTTCCGCAGCTGGCTCAGTTCTTCCCCTTCAACCATAAGGTCTTTTTTCAGGGCAGCTACTTCCTTTTGCAGCTTATCAATATGGGTTTCTTTATTTTGCAGGGTTTCAATTTCTTCTTCTATTTTTGCGGCGTATTCCAGCACTTCTTCAACCGTTTTTCCATATTTTCTTTTTAACCCATTAATTTCATTCAGCCTGTTTTCGATTTCATTAAGCCTTTGGGGATCATATTCCATAAAGTCCATTTCATTGCGGAGTGAACTGGCTGCATCTTCAAGCAAATAGAAGCTGTTTGCCACATTTTCCGCTATTTCTTTATATGATGGGTCCAATTCCGCGGCATCATTCATATACCCCATAACCATCCCAATCCAATCGAGCCCTTTTTGCTCTCCTTGAAGAGCATTATAGCCAGACTGAACAGAATCAAAAATCCGTTCAAAATTGGACAGCTTTCTCTTTTCTTCAATCAGATCCTCATCTTCATTCAGTTTCAGCTGTGCCGACTGGATTTCATCAAGCTGAAATTGGATCAAATCAAGCCGGTGAGCCATTTGCTGTTCATTCTCACTTAAATTCTTAAGCTTTTTCAAAGTGCTTTCATATAACCTGTAGATATCCTGGTATTCAGTAAGGGAAGCAGAAATTTTTTGTCCTCCAAACTGATCGAGGAGAGGAAGATGCAAGGTTTCATTCATTAGTTCCTGATGTTCGTGCTGACCGTGTATATCAATAAGTGAACTTCCGATTTCCCTCAAAACAGAAATAGTGACCAGTTTTCCATTCACTCTGCAGATGCTTTTTCCTGACTTTGATATATCTCTGCGGAGAACAATCATTCCATCTTCAATCTCTATCCCAAATTCTGCTGTTCGTTTATAGCAGGGGTGCTTAGGATCATCCAGGATAAAAAGCCCCTCTAATTCAGCCTTATCTTCACCATGCCTGACAAATTCTGCAGACCCCCTGCCTCCAGCCAGCAAGTGAATAGCATCGATAATAATGGACTTCCCTGCTCCTGTTTCACCAGTTAAAACAGTTAAGCCCTTTTCAAATGAGACAGAAAGGGCTTCGATTATAGCAAAATTTCGTATGGTTATTTCATTTAACAAACTTATCACCTCATTAGAAAAAAGCAGAAGCGCCTTGCCAGCCGGGACACCTCGAGGGGGGCAGGCGCGTCTTGAGCTAGAAAAAATTATCTATAGCATTTCAAGAAAACGGTTTGAAATGGCTTCAGTGTCTTCAGGGGTTTTGCAAATGATCAGGCATGTGTCATCCCCGCAGATTGTCCCCAAAATCTCTTCCCAGTCAAGGTTATCTATAAGTGCGCCTATAGCCATGGCATTCCCAGGAAGAGTCTTCATTACAAGGAGATGTCCTGCAGTGTCCACTCTAACAAAGGCATCCATTAAATTTCTTTTAAGCTTTTGCAGCGGATTGAAACGCTGATCAGCTGGAAGACTGTATTTATATCTGCCGTCCATTAAAGGAACTTTTACCAGGTGAAGCTCTTTAATATCTCTTGAGACTGTCGCCTGGGTAACATTAAACCCCGCGTTTTTCAATTCATCCACCAGGTCATCCTGTGTTTCGATATCATTATTAGTAATAATTTCGCGTATCTTAATATGTCTTTGCCCTTTATTCATTTTTTCACCTCTATAATCAGCCGCTTGAAAGCAGGCAGAAAAAAATTAATTTATAGTGTGTTGTACTTTAATGTTAGCTGATTTTCTCAATAAAGTACAATTTTCCCGTATATTATTATTATAATTCGTCCTATCTCGACAAATTCCTTTAAAAAAAGGAACAGGCATCAGCCTATCCCTCTTCTTTAACATGCTTCGTTTTCAATTCGGCGTGGGCTTCTTTTACAACATCACCTGTCTGGGCTTTAAGGAGGTTTTCCCCTTCTTCTTTCCTGCCGGACCAATACAGATGGAGGAGAAATTCTATGTTGCCGTCACCGCCGGTAATGGGTGAATAGGAAACGTCTTTGACATCATAGCCAAGACCCAAAGCAAATTCGATTATTTTATCAAGGACGGCTTCATGTATTTTTGGATCTCTGACAATTCCCTTTTTTCCAACTTGCTCCCGTCCGGCTTCAAATTGCGGTTTCACTAAAGCAACTGTGTCACTGCCAGGAACTAGCAGTGTTTTTAATACCGGCAATATAAGCTTTAGAGAGATGAACGAAACATCTATGGAAGCAAAATCAGGCATACCCGCTGAAAGGTCTGCTGGAGTTACATACCGGAAATTGGTCCTTTCCATGACAACAACCCGTTCATCCTGCCTTAATTTCCAGGCAAGCTGATTATATCCGACATCCAAAGCATAGGACATTTTGGCGCCATTCTGCAGAGCACAATCAGTAAAGCCGCCGGTTGAGGAGCCAATGTCAAGGAGGATCTTGCCTTTGATTTCTAAATCAAAAACCTTCAGAGCTTTCTCAAGCTTTAATCCTCCGCGGCTGACATATGGCATGACCTTTCCCTTGATTGTCAGCGGAATGTCTTCACTTACCTTCTCTCCCGGTTTATCCAGCCTGCTTTCATTGCTGAACACCAAACCAGCCATAACAGCCCTCTTCGCTTTTTCTCTCGTTTCAGCAAGGCCTCTTTCAACTAATAAAACATCTAATCGTTCTTTCTTTGTTTTCATTTTTTAAGCCCTTTTTTGTTTTTTTCTTGCCAGTTTTCCCATTCTTTCCACAACATCGTCTACAGTCATCCCGATTTCTTCCAATAGTTCATTTACACTGCCATGTTCAATAAATGTGTCAGGTATCCCCATACGGTCTATTTCGGAATGATGGAAGCCATGCTCGTGTGCATATTCAAGTATTGCACTTCCAAAGCCCCCCTGCAGTACAGCTTCTTCTATCGTAAGAATAGGCATATTCGCTGCGAACAATTCATGCAGCATCTTTACATCAATTGGCTTAATGAACCTTGCATTAATGACTTTAATGGAGTGTCCTTGTTTTTCCAGGAGTTGAGCTGCCTTCAATGCCATTGGAATGGTTGTCCCAAAGGTTAAAATTGCTCCATCGCTGCCATCGCGCAGAACTTCCCATGTTCCAATTGGAATAGCTTTAAGTTCTGTGTCCATAGGCACCCCGATGCCATTTCCGCGCGGGAACCGCATGGCGATTGGGCCATCGTTATATTCAATGGCTGTTTTCACCATATGCTGGCCTTCATTTTCATCCTTTGGCATCATCAGAACCATATTCGGCAAATGCCTTAAAAATGCGATATCGAATACACCCTGATGGGTTTCCCCATCTGCACCAACAAGCCCTGCCCGGTCGATTCCAATAAATACATTCAAATTCTGGCGTGCAATATCGTGTACGACCTGATCATAAGCACGCTGCAGGAAAGTAGAATAAATAGCAAGGAACGGCTTCATGTTTTGCGTTGCCAGGCCTGCAGCTACTGTTGCTGCATGCTGTTCGGCAATACCGACATCATACATTCGATCCGGAAATTCACTTGCAAAGCCTTCAAGCTTCGAACCAACAGGCATTGCTGGAGTGATTGCAACAATTCTTTCATCTTCTCTCGCAAGTTCCCTGACGGTTTCTGACACAAGTTTGCTCCATGCAGGCGGCGCAGCTGCAGGTTTCACAAAGTCCCCTGTTTCCATTTTATAAGGGCCTGTACCGTGCCAAGTGCCAATCCTGTCGTTTTCTGCAGGGTTATAGCCTTTCCCTTTTTTCGTTATAACATGGAGAAGCACCGGGCCTTCTGTTTTTTTGGCATAAGCAAGGTTCTCAAATAAAGCTTCATAGTTATGCCCATCGACAGGCCCCAAATAGGTAAAGCCTAATTCTTCGAAGAACATGCCTGACACAAACAGATACTTTAGGCTGTCTTTCAGTCTTTCAGCAGTTGAAGCCAATTTGCCGCCGACTGCCGGAACCTTTTTTAATAAATATTCAAGTTCATCTTTTACCCAATTATATTTGCCTGCAGTCCTTAACCTTCCGAGTACATTGTGCAGGGCACCTACATTAGGAGCAATCGACATTTCATTATCATTCAATATGACGATCATATCTTTTTTTTCATGGCCGATATGATTTAAGGCTTCTAATGCCATTCCGCCTGTTAAGGCACCATCCCCTATAACGGGAATGACATAATTGCTCTCTTTTTTCAAATCTCTTGCAATGGCCATTCCCATCGCGGCAGATAAAGAAGTAGAGCTATGACCCGTTTCCCATACATCATGCTCGCTTTCAATCATCTTTGGAAAGCCGCAAAGACCTTTATATTGCCTAAGAGTATCGAATTGGCACGCACGGCCAGTAAGGATTTTATGAACGTATGACTGATGTCCGACATCCCAGATAATTTTATCCTTCGGACTGTCAAAACATTTATGCAATGCAACAGTCAGCTCAACAACTCCAAGATTAGGGCCAATATGTCCCCCAGTGCCTGATAGCTTTTCAATCAGGAAAGTGCGGATATCCTGACTGAGACTTTCCAATTCTTTATTCGAGAGCCCTTTTAAAAAGGAAGGGTCTTTAATTGATAACAGATCCATACTGCGGACCACTCACTTTCGTTTCTTATTCGTCCGTTTTTTACGTATATTTTGCAATCATGTTTATTACTAAACAAAGTCTGTTTATTACGACGTCCAGCCTGTCTAAAAGATAATATCTTAAGATTACCTTATTACAGGAGATTTTCCAAATGCTTTTCATTTTAAACAGTCTCTCACTCCGGCCAGGCATTCTGTGGAAAGACTCCCGGCAGCAATTCCTATCATACCAAAATATACACATCGAAGACCATCATTTTATTAAACAGCAAATGCCGCTGGTACAAATAGTACAGCGGCAAAACCATCGTTTCTTCTTCATACATTTTTGTGCCCTGATCATTGAGATTATGAGTATGTAAAATAGAAATTAGTGGTCCCTGTTTGCAATTAGATCTGTTATTTCTTCCAGCAGCTCTGTTTGAAGGCCTGTTTCCTTCAGCTTCTCTTTTGCAGATCTGATATGGTATTCGAGCGCCTCTTTCGCGCCGTTCATTGTAAGAAGTGCTGGATAGGTGCTTTTATTTTTTGATTCATCACTGCCAACGGGCTTCCCGATTATCTCTTCTGTTCCTTCAAGGTCGAGAATGTCATCCCTGATTTGAAAAGCAAGTCCCAGATGATAAGCAAAATGGGATAGTGCCTGAATCGTGTCTTCATTGGCATTTGCCAAAATAGCACCTGAAACCACACTGCATTCCAGCAATTTGCCGGTCTTATGCACGTGGATATACTCCAGGTCCTCTAAGTCCAGCTGTTTGCCCTCTCCTTTAATGTCTGCTGCCTGGCCTCCAACCATCCCTTCAGCACCTGCAGCTTTTGAAAGCACTTTAATTAAAGACAGCCTGGTTTCGGCTGAAGCAAATTCGTCCGGGGTTTCCGCAATGGTTTGGAAGCTGTATGTGAGCAAGGCATCGCCTGCCAGGATGGCAAAAGCTTCTCCATATACTTTATGGTTAGTCGGTTTACCTCTTCTTAAATCGTCATTATCCATACTTGGCAGGTCATCGTGAATGAGCGAATAGGTATGGATCATTTCGATTGCCGCCGCAGTCCATAACCCTTTTGCCGTATCTTCGCCAAAAGCAGCCAATGTGGCAAATAACAGCATCGGCCTGATCCGCTTTCCTCCGGCTTCAAGTGAATAATTCATCGCTTCCTTGATTTCAGGTGGAGCATTCAATTTATGTACATATTCTTTTAAATGAATTTCCAGTTTTCGCTTATGCAATTCAGAGAAAGAACTTAAGGATTGCTGCTGCAAGATTATTCCTCCTCCGGAATGGCGAAGTTCGTTTTTCGGCCATCTTCCGTCAGTATTTCCGTAAGCTGTGATTCCACATTTTTAAGCTTATCATGGCATAATTTTGAAAGCTCCATGCCCTTTTTATAAATATTAATAGCCTCCTCAAGAGGAACATCGCCCTCTTCAAGCTTTTCCACAATCACTTCAAGTTCTTCCATCGCTTGCTCAAATGAAAGCTGCTTTTCATCCGCCATGCCATTCACTCCTCAATATCCGTTACCCGGCATTCAATAGTTCCATCAGATACCTTCAATTTTAACATATCATTCACTTTAACCTGAGACACAGTCTTTACCAGGGATTCCTTTTCTGTATAAGCAAGGCTATAGCCTCTATCCATGATTTTGAGAGGACTGAGCGCCTCAAGGGTTGAAATAACTCTCGCAAAATCCTTTTCTTTTGCAGCCAGGGTATTTGCCATTGTTTTGTTTAAAAGCTTATGCAGCCGATCATGTTTTTCTTTTGCCTGATCCATCAGCTGACCGGGGTGACTACGAACCAGCCTTTTTTGCAGGATATCAGCCTGTTCCTGCTTTAAATCATGCAGCCTCTTTGATCCCCGCAGCAGCTGTTCGGTGACTTTGTCAAGCTGTTCCAGTTTTTGTTCATACAATTTTTGGGGGAATCTGAAAGCATAGGATTTCTGTACCCTTAGAAGCCGTTCATTTTGCAGTGCAATTTGTTCCTTCATCGCTCTTATCAGCCTTGATTGCCTGTTAAAAAGCCTTTCTGACAAATCATCAATATGCGGGACTGCCAATTCAGCAGCTCCCGTTGGGGTTGGAGCCCTTAAATCTGCAACAAAATCGGCTATTGTAAAATCTGTTTCATGGCCAACAGCTGATATTACAGGTATTTCCGACTTGAATATGGCCCTTGCCACAGCTTCTTCATTAAAGGCCCAAAGCTCTTCAATGGAACCTCCGCCTCTGCCGATAATTAAGACATCCGCTTCCCTGGAGGCATTTGCATCCTTTATCGCTTTCACAATCGACGGAGCTGCCTGGTTACCCTGGACAAGCGCAGGGTATATAAGTATGTTCGCGATTGGATAGCGTCTTTTGAGCGTTGTCAAAATATCTCTGATTGCCGCACCAGTAGGGGATGTGATAACAGCAACTGTACGTGGATAACGCGGGATATTTTTTTTATATGCAGACGAAAAGTATCCTTCTTTCTCCAGTTTCTCTTTAAGCTGCTCGTATGCCAGATAGAGCTCACCAACCCCGTCCGGCTGCATTTCCTGTACATACATTTGATATTGCCCGCTGGATTCATAAACGGAAATCGCTCCGCGAACTAATACTTTCATGCCGTTCTCCGGCCTGAATTTCATGGATCTCGCATTTCCTGCAAACATTACAGCTAAAATTCTGGCTTTCTCATCCTTTAAAGTGAAATACATATGGCCGCTTGAGTGCTGTTTAAAGTTTGAGATTTCTCCCTTAACCAAAATATTTTGTAAATGAGGGTCGGCGTCAAATTTTCTTTTTATGTATTTGGTCAGTGCGTGAACTGTCAGATACTGCTGTTCCTTCATAACAATCTCCTTTATGCAGAAGTCGCATTGCACCTCTTGCAAAGCAATAACACGATAATGGAAATGGACAGATTTTGCATCTATGGTGGCCAGGAATTTTAGATTTTGCTTATAGAATACTTTGCTGCCTTTAATGTGTTATGCATTAACATGGTAATAGTCATCGGCCCCACTCCGCCCGGAACAGGAGTAATATACCCTGCTTTGTGCTTAACTGTCTCGAAATCAACATCGCCGCAAAGCTTTCCTGCCGCATTTCGATTCATGCCCACATCAATCACGATTGCACCATTTTTAACATGGTCCTCCATAATTAAATTGGCTTTACCTGCTGCTGCCACCAGAATATCTGCCCGCTTTGTATATTCCTTTAGATTAGCTGTTTTCGAGTGACAGTAGGTGACAGTTGCATCTTTATTAAGAAACAGCTGCCCTGCAGGTTTACCTACAATGTTGCTTCTGCCAATAACCACTACATGCTTTCCGGAAATGTCCGCCCCGATGCTTTCAAGCATTTCAATGATCCCTGCAGGAGTACATGGGATATAGGCATCCTGAGCTGTCATCATCCTGCCGATATTTATGGGATGGAATCCATCCACATCTTTTTCAGGAGATATGGTCTCGATGATGGCTTTTTCATTAATATGGCTTGGGAGCGGCAGCTGGACCAGGATTCCATGGATTGCATCACTTTTGTTTAACTCAGTGATTTTTCTGATAAGCTCTTGTTCGCTGACACTTTCGGGAAGTTCAATAAGCATAGAATACATGCCCAGCTTATTGCAGGTTTTCTGCTTGTTATTCACATACGTTCTGGATGCCTGATTATCCCCAGCTAAAATAACAGCCAATCCTGGCGTGACTCCTTCTGCCTTAAGCTTTTGCACTTCAGCACCGATACGATCCTGTTTCTTTCTTGCAATTTCTTTTCCATCTATTAATTCTGCAGCCATTTGTATCCCCCTATCAGAAACTCGAAAGCGCCTTTGATAAGGACTGCCGGCTTGCTTGCATCTAGAAAGTGCCAGCATATCCAGTGTATGTTTTTTAGAGTTTTTCTTTTACCTTTGATAAAACACCATTAATAAACTTGCTTGACTGATCATCGCCGTATAGCTTGGCAATCTCAATTGCTTCATCGAGCACCACATTGGCTGGCACTTCCTCTGTTAAATACAGCAGCTCAAAAACAGATAAGCGCAGAAGATTGCGGTCTACAGTGGCAAGTCTCTCCAGCGTCCATTTTTCAAGAAATCCTTTGATTTCACTATCAATTGTTTCTTTATGCTCCAGCACACCTGATACAAGTTTGCTTAGATATTCATCGTTCTTTCCGCCCTCTAAGACATGTTCGATGGCGGTCTCTGGTTCTGTCCCGCTTACATCAATTTGAAATAACGCCTGCAATGCTTTTTCTCTGGCTGTTCTTCTCTTCATCTTTATAAAACTCCTTTATGGCTAGCATAGTAATTTTCATTTTTGAGCATTTGCACGTCCAAAAATTGCATAAGAAGATAATAGCATAAGTAAGGAATCTTCGCACTACAACAAGAGCATTATGTTTGGTCAGAAACATATGCAAGAAAACTTATAATATTAATTTCCCCTTTACAAACGCCTTTATAACGATTTAGGGAGTGAATGATGAAGAGAATGAACCATAAAAAAGCCAAAGACGAGTCTGATGTCTTTGGCTTGATGTGTGTGTTACATTTCCTGTTCGTATTCAACTTCATGCTTTTGGTTTTCAAACATGATTCCTACTACGTGAATGTTTACTTCCTGGGCGTCCAGGGCTGTCATATTCAACAGTGCCTGACGGATGTTGTCCTGGATTTTCTGGGCAACGCTTGGGATGGACACGCCGAATTTCATCAGACAGTATACATCGACTTTGATGCCTTCTTCTGTTAATTCAACTTTAACACCTTTGCCGTGGTTCTTTTTACCAAGCCTTTCAACCACTCCTGTAGCGAAGTTCCCGCGCATTTGCGCAACACCTTCTACTTCTGAAGCAGCAATGCCGGCAATAACCTCAATAACTTCCGGTGCAATTTCCACCTTGCCTAGACCTGAATTTTCAGGGCTCATTTCGAGAATGTTATTTTCGTTCATTTTAGCACCTCCACAAGTCTTTAAGAATTCATTACATCATGCAATTCAAGAAATTTCGTATTAAACTGCCCTTCCACAAAATTCTCATGGCTTAAGAGCTTGAGATGAAACGGGATTGTTGTATGAACCCCTTCCACTACAAATTCGCTTAATGCCCTTTTCATTCTGGAAATGGCTTCTTCTCTAGTATTGCCATAAGTGATCACTTTTGCAATCATTGAATCGTAATATGGAGGAATCATATAGCCCGGGTAGGCAGCAGAGTCCACTCGGACACCAAGCCCGCCAGGAGGCAGATACATATTGATCCTTCCTGCTGATGGCATAAAATTCTTCTCCGGGTTTTCCGCATTAATTCTGCATTCGATTGACCAGCCGTTAAATGTCACATCACTTTGTGTGAAATTAAGCTTTTCTCCTGAAGCAACCTTAATTTGCTCCTTGATTAAATCGACCCCTGTTACCATCTCTGTAACAGGATGCTCCACCTGAATACGTGTGTTCATTTCCATGAAATAAAACTTGCGATTTTTATAATCGTATATAAATTCTATCGTGCCAGCGCCTGTATAATCAACCGCTTTTGCAGCTTTTACAGCAGCATTTCCCATCTCTTCGCGTGTTTCACCGTCAAGTGCAGGTGAAGGCGTTTCCTCAAGCAGCTTTTGCAGACGCCTTTGAATGGAACAATCCCTTTCCCCGAGATGTACGGTGTTCCCGTAATTGTCTGCAAGAACCTGGATCTCCACATGACGGAAGTCCTCGATATATTTTTCGATGTAAACGCCAGGATTTCCGAATGCTGTCAGTGCTTCCTGCTGTGTGATCGTAATTCCTTTAATAAGCTCCTGCTCATTGCGCGCTACTCGGATTCCTTTCCCGCCTCCGCCCGCAGTCGCTTTAATAATGACCGGATATTCAATCTTTTCTGCCAGCTGGATAGCGTCTTCAGCATCCTTAATGATTCCATTAGAGCCCGGAACAATCGGAACTCCTGCTTCCTTCATCGTTTCCCTTGCAATATCCTTTGTGCCCATTTTGCTGATGGCTTCAGGTGTAGGTCCTACAAAAATAATATTGCATTCTCTGCACAATTCGGCAAAGTCCGCATTCTCTGCAAGGAATCCATAACCTGGATGAATGGCGTCACAGCCGGTAAGCTTAGCGACACTTATTATATTTGTAAAATTTAAATAGCTGTCCTTAGATGCTGTCGGACCAATGCAGTATGCCTCATCCGCCAGCTGAACATGGAGCGCTTCCCTGTCAGCTTCTGAAAAGACAGCAACAGATTCAATCCCCATTTCGCGGGCTGCCCTGATAATGCGGACAGCTATTTCTCCTCTGTTGGCAATCAAGAGTTTTTTTATCATTCTGTAACCGCTCCTTATTCAGGCTTTACTAAAAATAGTGGCTGGCCATATTCTACTAATTGGCCGTCCTTTACAAGCACTTCTACAATTTCACCATTAACTTCTGCTTCGATTTCATTAAATAATTTCATTGCCTCTACAATGCAGACAATGGAATCCTTCGTAACTTTTGAACCGGCTTTAACATATGCATCAGCATCAGGTGAGGATGACTGATAAAAGGTCCCTACCATTGGTGATACAATCTTATGTAAATCTTCCGCAGCTTCAGCCTTTGGTGCAGAAGCTTCTGCCGGAGCTTCTGTTTTTGGCTCCTCCACTTTCACAGCAGCTGGCTGAACCGGCTGAGGAGCAGGAGCTAACACTTGAGCAGCTGCAGGCTGGACTTGCTGAACGACGGCTCCTTCATTGCCTTTTTTCTTCATTTTAATTTTAGAACCTTCATGCTCATATACAAATTCATCAATATTTGACTGATCTACCAATTTAATCAGTTCACGGATTTCTTGTACTTTTAACATTTTGGCACCCCTTGTTTTCTCATTGCATGATAATCCCTTTAATCTGTATGCATATATTTATTGCTGAAAGATTTAGAAACATACGGCTGGGACGTTATGCATTGGTTTGAATTATGACTAGATACTAATATCATACGATAAGACCTTATAAAACTTCAACATTCTATTATGTACTGGATAATAATTTCTCTATCCGCCATATGTTCCATTTTAATATTTTTCTAAATGTTTGTGAAATGTTTCATGGGATTTAATCGAATTTCATCCAAAACCACTTCACAATCAGGACTTTTATACCACTTGTTTATGTAATAGTTACCAAACTGCAAATAAAATGAAAAGGAGCCCGCAGAATTTTGCAGGCTCCCTCTAAATTATTATTTTTCTACCTGGAATTCAACAGCCACTGCCTCAAGCTTTCCAATTTCGTTCCTTACTTCCTGGATGATATTGTTTGCAGCTGAAGCTGAATGATCTTTTGCCTTAACAGTAATTTGAACCTTCTTTCCATCAGCACGGACAAGCACATCTTCATAATCCATCGCTCTGATTAATGTTTCAAGCATCGCTTCCTTTTGCGCAATTTCATTTAATTCATCAATTTGATCTTTCGCCTTCATTCTTTCTTCGGCAGGAAGGTCAGTTTGACCGAGGTCCTCCTGCAGGTCTTCCTTCATGCGGCTGCGCTCATCATCAAGCTGAAGGCGGAGATTTTCAAACATTTCATCACTGGCAGTGTTTGTAATGATCGCTTTGCCATCTTCACTCTCAACTGACTCCATTTCGCCCTCTGACTTTTCTTCGATTCCAGCAAGGTCACTGCCTTTTTGCTCCGGTGATGTTACATAATAAACCGATAATACAACCACCAAACTCAGCATTGTTAAAAGCCAGACCGTTTGTTTCTTTAAAAGCATCTATTATTCCCCCTTAGTTTTTTTAGGCATTACGGATACTCTATGGCTTGGAACATCCAGAGCTCTGGTTACTGCCTCAATAATCCACTTTTTCACTTGTATATTTTCAGCTCCTTTTGCCACAACCAGCACTCCCCTTATTTCAGGTTTCTTGGTTTCTATGACAATGGGAACCTCTTTTTCTCCATTTCGGACAATCACAAACTGTTCCTCCTGTGACTGATCCTCAACCTTTCTTTTGCCGCCTTCCCGATCTGTTTCATCGGTTTTCTGAGTTTGGGTTGTTTTGTTTTTTTCAAGGACTTTCTTCTCTGTGGCATCGACATTCACCACGACAGTGGCATCTTCTACCCCTACGATTGCATCAAGCGCCTCTTTTATTTGAGCTTCATATGCCTTTTCATAATTGGCAATGGTGTCATTTCCTCCAGATTTCTGCTGGCCGAATACGGGAACCTCTTCCTCCTGCTTCACTTCTTCTCCATTTTTAAAAACGGGCAAATCCCCGGTGGAACTGTCTTCTTGAAACAGCGTATTGCTGATCAGCATGATCGCTGCCCCAAAAAGAAGAACAAGCAGCAAATAGTGGAATTTTCCGGGCTTCTTATCAGACTGTCCATCCTTGGAAATTATCTTCTTTAACCATGTGAAAGGACCTTTTTCATTATCCATCCCTATCCATATTCCCCCCTTCTACCAGAACTTCGATTGAGTTTGCGTCTACATTCCATTTTTGTGCGAGAAGAGAAGCAATTCTTTCTGCATCTTCATGTTCGGGCCCGCTGGATGGAAGAGGTTTCCCGGCATTGATTTCCACTGTTTTAACCACTTCTACAGCTTCAGCTTCTGCATCTTCTGCTTTAAGTTGGATCATGACCTTTTGCAGGTTATCCGGGAAGGCTTGATCACTGCTTTCATCTACTAAAATATCAATGTTAGCAATTTCCAGACCGTACTGTTCCATCAACTCCTCTTCTGCGTCCTGTTTCATGTGGACAGCCATTTGTTCTAAAATATATGCATCACTTGAGGCTTGTATTTCTTTTTTCTTCATTTCTATTAAATTTTCCATATTTTTTTCTCCGGATGCCTCAAAAACCGGGACGGAAACAAGAGCTTCTTCAAAATCACTTGATATAATTCTCAAAATCGGTGTAAGAATAATCGCTATCAGCAGCAGCCCTGTCACCATTTTTGTGTACTTCTGAAGCTTGGAGCTGGGGAGGAGCATGTCTATGACAGTGGCAAGCAGAACAAATAATATGATGTTGGTTACCCATTCTTTTATGAAATCCACTTCATTCCCTCCCTACCTGACCATCATGGTCAAATTGCCTGCCGCTATAATAACTGTAATGCTAAGGAAAAACATCAGGGAGACAATGGCCAGAGCGGCAAAAACATAGATGATGCTCTTGCTGATTATATCCAGGCAGGATATGATCGGCCCTCCTCCCAACGGCTGCAAAATGGCTGCCGCGAATTTATATATAAACGCAATCATTAAAATTTTGATTGCAGGAAATGCTGCAATAATAAGGAGAATGGCTACACCTGCTATCCCAACAGTATTCTTCAAAAGCACCGAAGCGCTGATTACGGTATCTGTCGCATCTGTAAACATCCTCCCAATTACCGGAATAAAATTCCCTGTAATAAATTTTGCTGTACGAATGGTAATTCCATCGGTAACCGCTGCAGATGCTCCCTGAACTGATATAACTCCGAGAAAGACCGTCAGAAACATCCCAAGAAGTCCAATGCTCCAATTTCGGAGCAGATTGGCAAGCTGAGTTACCTTATAGTGTTCAGACAAGGTGCTGACAATGCTTAACAGGGCTGATAAAAATAGAAGCGGAAGAATGACATACTGGATAAATAACCCGCTGACATTCATCAAAAACAGTATCACCGGGTGGAAAAATGCTGCAGATACCAAACCCCCGGAAGAAGCAATCAGCGCAAGCAGCAGCGGTATGAGAGCCATTATGAATGACACCATAGTTGAAATGGTTTCTTCTGTGTAAGTGATCGCTACATGGAAGCTATTCAGTGCGATAATAATCAACACCATAAAGACGATTGAATAGGCAGCTTTACTGACAGTGCTTTTTTCAAATGAATTCTGCAGCGATTGCAGGAACATGCTGAATACCGTCAGCAATATCAGAGTCCCCAGCAGTTTCCCGTTGACTATAAACTCATGGAATACAAACTTCAACGCGCCGCCAGCCCACTCTTTTAGTGAAAACTCCTTTTCTCCCTTTATGAATTCATAGAGACTCCCCTTTTGGCTCTCGGGCAAAAACCCTCCATACTCTGTTGTGATTTCTTCCCAAAAGCTCTTTAATTCATTAAGATCTAACTTATCCACCTGGGATTCAATTAAATCCTGCGGGGATATCGTTTCTTCTGCTTCGCCGGTCTTAGGTGAGGCTTGTACAATTGGTGCCAGGAAAAAGAATAGAAATAAACTGAACCCTAAAATTTTCTGCATCCTTTGCTTCATTTTCTCACCTCTTTTAAAGGACCCTCTATAATTCCAGCAATATGAGCTTGTCCAGTCCTGCTGCCTGTCGTTTCAGCAGGCAGCGGCTAGCTCGGAATCATGCGAATAATGGTTTCGATTAATACAGTAAGAATTGGTATGGCCATGGCAAGAATAAGAATTTTCCCGCCCATTTCGATTTTTGCTGCAATGGCTCCCTGTCCTGCATCCTTCGTAATTTGTGCAGCAAATTCAGCAATATAGGCTATTCCGATTATCTTTAAAATGGTTTCAACATAGACGATATTCACCTTTGCATTGACGGCAATCTTTTCAATCATATGGATAATGGCGTAAATTTGATCGACAAGAAAAAGAAAGATGGCACAGCCGACAAAAACAATCAGCAAAAAGGCAAAATTCGGCTTTTGCTCCTTAACAATCAGCGCCAGGAACGTGGCAACAAGCGAAAATCCTACTATCTGGAGAATTTCAATGGCTGAGCCCCCCTTTTATCCCTGAAACAAGAAGACTGATTTAATTTTTTGGAAAAGGTTATCTACAATGGAAGCAACCATAAATAAGATATAAATAAATCCGAAAAGCGTTACCCATTGGGCGTATTCTTTTTTGCCCACCTGATCAAGAATAGTATGCAAAAAGGCTACAACAATTCCCACACCCGCAATCTTGAATATGATATCTACCTCTAAGCCCATCTTTTCTCCCCCTAAGCTCTGATCAGCGTCCGGCAAATCAAGCCGGCGTTTCCTACATTAGTAAAATGATTAAGAGCAATCCGGATAAAAACCCCAGACTTTTGACCATTCTCTCGTATTTCACTTGTCTGTCATGTGCATCAGCTTCTTCACGTTCCAGGTGTGTAAGGGTCAGCATGATCTGCTTTTGCTGAGAAAGACGGTCATGTCTTCCAAGTGTTTCGCCAAATTGCTTCATGATTTCGAATTCCCCTTGTTTAAAGGCGGTCATTTTCCATATTTCCGTCAAGCTCTCTTCCCAGGCGTCCTTTACTGTCGTCTCGGAATCGGTCAGTTTTTTAGCAAAGGATTCAAAGAACCAGGATAAGGGCTTGGAAAGCTGGTCAGAAAGCCGTCTGGCTGCTTCATGAAGAGGTGTATGGCCATACATAATTTCAGCCTCCAAGGACTGAAGTGCCGATTTAAGCTGACGAAGCTGGCGCGGCCGTTCTGTCAGGTGCCTTGAAGCTTCAAACCCTGCCCATGTTGTTGCAATGATGATCAAAACAGCTCCAATAAGTTTCATCATTTACATCACGCCCGCTTGATGCTGATATCTTGCACCGTCTGTGTTTCGTATGCAGTCAATGCTGCCCGGCCCATCTTTTCTGCTCAATTCAATAAATCGCTGAAAAACGCCCATTTCAAGTATGGCCTGTAAAGTCGGGCGCCTCTTAATTTCCTCCAGGGAATTTCCATGTGTAGTCATAATCAGCTTTATTCCGGCATTTACTGCCTCCATTATGGCCTCTGCATCTTCATGCCTGCCAATTTCATCAACAACGAGAACCTCGGGGCTCATGGAACGAATCATCATCATCATGCCCTCAGCTTTGGGACAGGCATCCAGGACATCAATCCTGTTTCCAAAAGTCATCTGGGGGATCCCATTTACACATCCTGCTATTTCGGAGCGTTCATCCACAATCCCAACCTTACTTGCAGGAAGGCCGCTGCCTTGATCACCAGATGAAATGATTCTTGCAATATCGCGCAGCAATGTGGTTTTTCCAGTCTGCGGCGGGCCAATAATCATCGTATGCAGCCAGCCATCCCTATAAATCCTCGGAATCAGCTTTTGGGCAATGCCGACTTTCTCTCTGGCAATTCTAATGTTAAAAGAAGAAATATCCCTGATCGCCTTAACCTTGCCCTGCTCAAGAATAACCTTTCCGGCAAGCCCAACCCGATGGCCGCCCTCAATCGTGATATAACCTCTTTTCAGCTCTTCCTCGAGTGTATAAATCGAAAAATGGCTTATTTTATTCAGTAAATGCACGGCATCCTCTGAATCAATTATATAAGGGAGAAAATAAGGTACTCCCCTTGCTGTCAGCTCAATAGGCCTCGAAATGCGGACCCTGATTTCCTCCAGATCCTTTAAGATTTTCGGAGGGATTCTCTGTAATTGTTCGGCAATTTTTTTCGGCAAAAAGGCTATAATCGTTTCCAAGTATGCTCCTCCATTCACAATCTGATTTCGGACTAGCTTCTCATTATTTAAAATGTATGCCTGCGGCAAAACAATATGACTTAGATTTGAAAGCTTCACATTTATTTAGTACAAGCTTTTGCCTGAGTAAAAAAATATCTTTCTTCAAAAAATAATTCAAAAAGAACATAGAGAAAGGCTGGTGCCATTTATGAAAGCAAAATGCATTTACTTCATGGTTATTTTTCACCTGATTGTTCTTGGTTTCTTACCTGTGGAAGGAATAGCTCATCAGAGAAATACAAACGGACCGCAAAATGTCATTCTGATGATTGGCGATGGAATGGGAATTGGCCAGATTGAGATTGCAAGAAAACTGGAATATGGGAAGGACGGGCGGCTGTTCCTGGAATCTCTGCCTCACACCGCCTTGGTTCATACCGAATCTGCCAATAATTTTGTGACAGATTCAGCTGCCGGCGGTACGGCTCTTGCAATTGGAAAAAAAACAAATAATGAAATGATCGGAGTTACGCCGGATGGGAAGGAAACAGATAGTATCCTTGATTTATTCAAGAAAAACGGTAAAAAAGCAGGGGTGATATCCACCAATACAGTTACAGATGCAACACCCGCAGCCTTTACAGCAAGTGTTGCCAACAGATGGTCCGGACAGGATGAAATTGCACGCCAGCAGCTGAAATCCGGGGTGGATGTGCTGATGGGAGGCGGCAGAGCATACTTCACACCGGAAAAGCAAAGCGGAAGGGATTTAATAAAAGAAGCAATGCAAAAAGGATATGCCTATGCCGGGAATCGGGAAGAATTACTGAAAGCCAAAGGCTCAAAGCTGCTTGGCTTGTTCCATGACGGATATATGAGCTTTAAACTGGACCGGCCTTTACTGAACAGCAAAGAACCCAGCTTAAAAGAAATGACTGAAAAAGCGATCGATGTACTCGCAAAAGGAGAACAGGGATTTTTCCTCATGGCGGAAGGAGCAAGAATTGATCATGCTTCGCACGCAGGTGATATTACAAGCATCTGGAAAGAAACCATTGAATTTGATGAAGCTGTCAAATATGCTGTTGAATGGGCAAAAAAGGACAAAGAAACACTGGTTTTGGTTGTCGCAGATCATGAGACTATGGGAATATCAGCATCAGAGCCGCTGGAGATACAGCAATTAAAGGAAATCAAGGCGACACCGCAGTATATGGTCAGCCAATTGGCAAGAGATGAAGATAGGGGCATTTATCGATCGGAAAGTGTGAAGGGTGTTCTAAAAAAGTATGCGAATATTGATTTAACCCAGCAGGAGATTGAAGCGTTTAATGGAAAGGTAATGAACACAGACAGCAAGGTTTATCCTCAATATTTAGCAGCATGGGAAATAGGAAGCCTGATTGCCGAGAAATATCATGGGGGAATTTTAACGGATACAGTAAGATCTCTCAGCTCTACCGGCGGTCATACAGGCAATATGATCCCTTTATTTGCTTATGGCATTGGCAGTGAAACTTTTACAGGAGTACTGGAGAATACAGATATACCGAAAAAAATTGCCGGACTGATGAATTATAGCTGGCATTAATATTATGCGCATTTTCTCTCTTTCTCCCGCGTAATTCTAGAAAGATACATTCATGAAAGCGGGGTGAGAAAGTTATGTATTATTATCAGCCATTCGTCCGCAATACTGTGCAGACTGGAAGGCATTCCAGATCCAAGCCAAATACAATAAGGGTTTCAGGTGAAGGAAAGATAGCTGTACAGCCAGATCAGGCTAGTATAAAGCTGGGAGTTTTAACAGAAGACCAGGAGCTTCAGAAGGCACAGGAGCAGAATGCTGCAGCCATTTCAAATGTCAAAAAGGCTCTTAACGCCATTGGAATAACAGATAAACAAATTCAAACTTCAGATTTCTCCATTTTTCCGCAGTATGATTTTGTGGATGGCAAGCAAATTTTCCGCGGATACAAGGTTGAGCATATACTGAACATTACGGCCGATGAGATTGAAAATACAGGACTTGCAGTGGACACAGCAGTAGAAAGCGGCGCAAATACGGTAAGAGGAATTACGTTTGAGATAGAAAACCAGCAGGAATGGTATCAGCAGGCATTAAGCATGGCTGTAATGGATGCTTATAGAAAGGCAGAAACAATCGCTGCTTCACTAAGAGTCCAATTAATCAGTACTCCAGTATCCGTTTCAGAAGGTAATTCAGGCATGGTGCAGCCTGTCTCTTTTCAATCCTCCGTTTTAGTTAAAAGTGCCGTCAGCACACCTATCCAGCCGGGAACAATAGAAATCGAAAGCCGCATCACGGCAGATTTCATATTTTACAGCTAGGAAATCTTCGGCTAATAATCGCAGTGAAGAAGCAAATACTAATAAGGCGGCACTGAGCAATTTTATAGAAAAGAGGTTATTGGATGAATGAAAATTTAGATGAATTTTTAAAAAACCAGAAAAAAGGCGACAGGGCTTATCTGGGCGGAACCCGCGATAACAGAACTGCTCCCACATCCGATCCTGATTATAATAATCGCAATGACACTGACATATCCCCCGGCGCAGAAGGCAGGAAATATAAAGGATAAAAAAATCCCGATTTCTCGGGATTTTTTTTAACTATGCACGCGATACGTATGAACCATCAGTTGTATTGATGATCAGTTTGTCCCCTTCGTTAACAAAGAAAGGAACTTGCACAATCAGGCCGGTTTCAACTGTTGCAGGCTTTGTTCCGCCGGATGCAGTATCCCCTTTAATGCCTGGTTCTGTTTCCGTTACTGTAAGCTCAACAGAGTTAGGAAGCTCGATTCCAAGAGACTCTCCCTGATAAAGCATAATAGCAACTTCCATGTTTTCTTTTAAAAACTTTAATTCATACTCAATTGCTGAAGCAGGCAGCTCGATTTGCTCATAAGACTCATTGTCCATGAAAACATGCTGATCTCCATTTGCATAAAGGTACTGCATTTTACGGTTATCGATCTGAGCTTTCCCTACTTTTTCACCTGCACGGAAGGTTTTTTCCTGAATCGCGCCCGTGCGAAGGTTGCGTAATTTGGAACGTACAAAAGCCGCTCCTTTTCCTGGTTTAACGTGCTGGAAATCCATTACGCGCCAAATTCCGTTATCAACTTCAATCGTCAATCCCGTACGAAAATCGTTTACTGAAATCATAAGTTTGTCCTCCTAATGTGTACAATTAAAGAATAATCAATTCTTTAGTAGAATGAGTAAGCGTTTCATTATGATCATTTGTTATGACTGTATCATCCTCAATGCGGACACCGCCAAGTCCCGGCATGTAAATGCCAGGCTCCACCGTCACAATCATTCCGGGTTCAAGGATAACATCAGACTTAAATGATAATGCAGGACCTTCATGCACTTCAAGGCCGATCCCGTGTCCTGTAGAATGGCCAAAATATTCGCCATAGCCTTTACCTGAAATATAATCACGAGTTAAGGCATCTGCTTCTTTGCCGCTCATTCCAGGTTTGATGCCTTCCATTCCCCGCTCCTGGGCTTCCTGCACAATTGAATAGATTTCTTTCAGCTTATCTTCAGGTTCCCCAACAGCAACTGTGCGGGTAATATCTGAAACATACCCCTTATAATAAGCACCGAAGTCCAGAGTGACAAAATCGCCTTTTTCAATAACCTTATCACTGGCAACTCCATGCGGAAGAGCAGAACGGTACCCGGATGCTACGATAATGTCAAACGAAGATGAATCTGCACCCGCTTTTCTCATAAAGAACTCTAATTCATTCGAAACTTCCAGTTCCGTAATACCTGGCCGAATGACATCAAGAATATGTTTAAACGCAGCATCTGCAATGTCTGCCGCCACCTTAATTATCTTAATCTCTGAATCGGTCTTTATCAAGCGTAACTTTTCAATAGTGTCAGAAACAGGGACAAGCTCGGCGTTAACAGCCTTTTCATAGGCTTTATAGGATGAAAAGGTTACATGATTCTCTTCAAAACCAAGCTTTTTAATCCCAAGCTGTTCTGCCTGTTTGGCGACATCTTCCGGAATTGCACCAGTATGCTTTACAATTTCATACCCTTCACATTGTTTGGCAGCCTGTTCCGTGTAGCGGAAATCGGTTATAAAGAGCGCTTTATCCGCACTGATTAGAACCACGCCCGATGAACCGGTAAAACCAGTCATATAACGGCGATTGTAATTGCTGGTAATCAGCATCCCATCAATCCCTGACTCTGTAAAGCGTGCACGTAATTTTTGTATTTTCTCCATATTATCCTCTCCCCTTGACAAAATCCATTAATGCATAAAATGCCAGTTCATACCCTTTAAACCCAAGGCCGACTATCTGGCCCATTGCAGCGGGTGCAATGACAGAAATATGCCTGAATTCTTCCCTGGCATGAACATTTGAAATATGTACTTCGATCACAGGAACCTGTATTCCTGCAACAGCATCCCTTATTGCGTAACTATAATGAGTAAATGCCCCGGGATTGAAAATTATACCCTGTGTGCCATCTTCATTGGCAAGGTGCAGCCTGTCAATGAGTTCACCTTCGTGATTTGACTGAAAACAGATTACTTCTGCCTCATATGAAGCACCCAATGCTTTCATATTTTGCTCCAGCTGACCCAGTGTTTCATTTCCATAAACACCTGGTTCCCTTTTGCCGAGCAGGTTTAAATTCGGCCCATTTAACAGGAGTATTTTCCCCATATTCAACCCCTTTTTTAACATTGCTTACAGGCTCCTCCTTCTATTTAACATCCTGATGAAAGCACTGAAAAAGAATGCCCACTTAAGAACATTCTATCATAAAGCAAAATTTCATACAGTGATGTATAGCGCATTATTTTTCATTATTCACGCGCAAAAATATTTGCCATTCGTCATTCTGTTTTAATCTGCATATAGGAAGTCAGACTCTAATCCATTAAATTAAATCCGGATCTGTGCGTGCCTTTTTTTCATCTTCGGTTTTGCCTCTGAGTTCTTGAGCTTCATATGAAATGGAATACCCTACAAATACGCCAAATAAAATATAGAAACAAAGTGATGTAATAATTGTATTTCGCTCAAGATCCCAAAACGGGCTGATTCCAGGGAAGATTGGATTGAGGACAAAAAACACCAGTAAAAAAAGGGCAACTCCATAGCCTGCCCCCACGAAAATACTTTGAAATTTCCGCAGCGCTGCATAATAGATCAGGGCAGCTATAATAGATACTCCCCCTATTAGGAAAATTGAGATCAGTGTTCCAAGCCATCCCTCTTTCCAGGCTCCAATCGTCCAGGGCTCGAGAATGACATTAGGGCGAATTTCCGTGAAATTAAACACATAAGCAAGATAGGCCAGACCGCTCCAAAGAATGCCTCCAACCAGTCCGGTAATGACCACCATTGTCTTAAAAGACATCGGTTTTTCCCTTTGATCCTGTTCCAAGCGCTCTTTTTCTTCTGCCACTTTGCGCCACCTCCTTTTCCTATTATGTCCACACACAATTATTCCATTGCATCCATTTTTAAATAAAAGCGGCCGGAATAATTTCTGCTGCATAAACCGTTCATATTTTTTATATATTTTCCTGTCATATAGAGGTTTTATGAGATTTTAAGTCGAATAAAATAAATAAGGATGAAGCTCTTTAATTTGTCCTTTTCCGGCTATTCGAGTTCCGGGACTGGGGTGCACAGCATAAATTTAAGTATAAGCATTTTTGTTTGTCTTTGGAAAACCTTACTAAGACTTATTAAAAGTTAATGTTCTTCTGTTTAAATTGTAAAGAAATAGGAAAATTAAAAAATGAAGACAGCTTTCATAATTATTTCGATAAACTTTAGCTTATAGAGTTTAAAAGCTTATAAAATTGCTCATCATGCTTTTAGGGAGGTGGCTTTCTTGAAAAAACCATTTACATTTTATATTGTCTCCGGTCTTATTATTCTAGCTGTTATCGGAGTTGCCGTCAGCTTGATCTCAAATCCTGCCGGTTTTTTGCAGAGAATAGCTGTCATTGTCATCATTGGAGCTGTTGTATACTTTCTTTTTCAGCGCTTTAACAGATCTAATCCCTCAAAGCGAGAGCAGCGAGCTTTTATAAAGGCAGCAAAAAAATCAAAAAGACGCTTTAATAATAAAGAATCTGGCTCTGTTAATGGAAGAAAAGGATCTGTCGGTTCCATAACTTCTATAAAAAAGTCCAAGAAAAAGTCTTCTCCACATTTGACAGTCATAGAAGGCAAAAAAGGCAAAAAGAAAAATCGAGCCTCCCTTTAATCAGGGCTCGATTTTTTTATGTTTATATTTTGTTTGACTTGAAAGCTTCTGAGCTTTCTAATTAGTAGCTCCATGAGGTAAAAAACTGCTCCGCACATTGCCTGCCGTGCTCCAGAAGGTCTTTTTTCTTCTGTTCGGTTATATTGAATTCCGCAGTCAATACACCATCGGTTGGAATGAAAATAATATTTTGTGCATGCTTTCTCGAGATGTATCTTGCATCATGAGCGTCCTTCATCGTCTCAAAAAGCGCCGCATACATTTGTATGGCGTTATCGATTTTATTCGGGGGCCGTTCGCTTAAGTTATGACATAACTTTATCCCGAGCACAGGCCTGGTTTTTTTCACATTTTCCTTATCAAAAAGCCACATCGGAAAATTGCTTAAAACCCCTCCATCCACAATCACACTTGTGCTGCTGAAGGCATTTAGCTTGACCGGCTCAAAAAAATACGGGAGGCTGCAGCTCATCCTGATAGCTTTTGCCACCGGAAATGAAGCTGGATCAATGCCATAATGCACAAGATCATCCGGAAGTACCATCAATCTTCCATTTGTCAGGTCTGACGCAATGACTCTCAGCGATTGAGGCGGCAGATCTGAAAATGTCCTAATTCCCCTATCGCCAAGTTTCTGAGCCATCCAGCTTTCCAGCTCAGATCCTTTATATAATCCCAAACGCCAATAGAGATTAATCCATTTTCCAACTGCAAAGGGGATGAATGTTTTTCTTTCATCAAGAAGCTTTTTGACTTCAAATTCATCGACGAGCTGATATATTTCCTCACTTGTATAATTAGCAGCTATTAACGCAGCCACAATGGATCCTGCACTGGTACCAGCAACCCGCTTGAAGCGAAATCCCCTTCTATGAACTGCTTCATATGCGCCGATTAAGGCAAATCCTTTGATGCCTCCTCCTGAAAAAACACCATCTATATACATGTAAGCCACTCCTGTCGATGTACTTGCTCATAGAGGAACCTTTACTTATACATCTTTAATCAGGAGCTTTTTAAAATAGTACGGCTGACAAGCAAAATTTCATAATTACGTAAAATATTGCACTTCTGCTTCTGGAAAATATGAGTGTATATACTCCCTGATTGTATGTTCCAGATCCTTTGCTTCATCTGTCGGATAAACATACTTGCCTATACCGTATCTTCCCCACTTATATTTTCGCTTTTCTTCATCCATTTCCAGCTTTGTTTTCGGATAGCGCTTTTCAATTACCTTTTTGGCCGGTTTCGTAAATCTGTGCTGGATCAATTCGAAAGTTAAGCCTTCCAGATTGATGCCATCAAGTGCTTTGCTTAACCTTTGAAAAAGTTCATGATAGCCTTCCCGCCAATCATCGTGCATGTAAATAGGCGCCACGATAAATCCAAGCGGATAGCCGGCATTGGCTACTTTACGGGCAGCTTCAAGCCGTTCATCAAAAGAGGAAGTACCCGACTCAAAGTTTTTTATTACATAGCGGGAATTAACACTAAATCGGAAACGTGTTTTCCCATTATGTTTCGCATCCAGCAAATGACCGACATGATGATACTTTGTGACAAACCGAAGCTGGCCGTATTCAGTCTGACCGATAAATTCAATCGTTTTTTTCAGTGAATGGGTCAGATGATCAATCCCGACGATATCGGAAGTACAAGCAGCCTCAAAGCGTGTTAACTCAGGCTTGCGCTCTTCCATATATTTGGAGGCCTGATCAAAGATTTCTTCGAGGTTTACATACGTCCGAATATACGGCTTGCTGCCAAGTGTGGTTTGCAGATAGCAATAATGACAGTGACCCATGCAGCCAGTAGCAAGGGGAATGGCATATTCTGCCGAAGGCTTGGATGTATCAAATTTCAGAGTTCGTCTGATTCCTACCACTAAAGTGGATTTAGCATTGCGGTATTTCTGCAATTCATTATCGCCAGGTATATTCCTCACCTGATTATGTGAAGTTGTTTCCCTGATTTCAATATTCATTTTCTCAAATTTTTCATTTAGTTCTCTTCCTAAGGGGTATTCAAGAGCTTGAGGCTCTATATAAACTAGCTGAGGAATAAATGGCTTCATTGGTTAACCTCTCTTTGTCAATTTGTCTGCCAGCAGATAATCCTGGCTGGATCCTATGACTGTAGTATGAGCCAAATAAACGAGCAGCAAAAAAAGAAGATGGAACAATTATTTCCATCTTCTCTCATTCGTTTCATTTATTTTTATAAACCGCATTTCAGCTGTGCATTACAGTTTGTGCAAGTATTGCAGCCGCCGATTTCTTTGACTTTTCCTTTGCGGCATACCGGGCATGTATTGCCTACTTCTGAACCGATTGTTACATCGGTGGAACGCAGGTCACTGATTGTATCAACCAGCACAACATGCTGCTTTGATTTTTCTTTTTTGACTGTATCAGTACCATCAAAGCTGTTCTCTTCTGCTTTCAGCGTCAATACTTGAGAATCGCGTGATCCGTCGACATATACTGTTCCGCCCTTTGCTCCGCCGCGGTATAAACGTTCATAAACCTGCTCAACCTGTTCAACACTGTAGCCTTTCGGTGCGTTGACAGTTTTACTGATGGAGCTGTCAATCCAGCGCTGAATCACACATTGAACATCTGCGTGCGCTTCTGGAGCAAGATCCATCGCTGCCACAAACCATTCAGGCAGATTATTAGGATCTGCATCCGGATTGCGGTCTAAATATTCCTGAACAATATCTGCCTTCACTTCAATGAACTTGCCTAAGCGGCCGCTTCTGAAGTATGAGAAGGAGAAATATGGTTCAAGACCTGTAGATACTCCAACCATGGTACCTGTGGATCCAGTAGGAGCAACAGTCAGCAGATGTGAATTACGGATTCCGCTATCTAAAATGGATTCACGGATATCTTCTGGCATTTTCTGCATGAAACCTGTTTCTGTAAAAGCTTTGCGCAGGCGATTTGTTTCTTCAGGATTGTCACCTGTTAAGAATGGGAAGCTCCCTTTTTCCTTCGCAAGCTCTACAGAAGCTTTGTAAGCTGTTGTTGCAATGGTTTCGAAGACTTTGTCAATCAGCACATTGCCTTCTTCAGAACCATATTCTGTTTCACAATAGATCAGCAGATCATGAAGCCCCATAACGCCAAGACCAACACGGCGCTCGCCTAATGCCTGCTTTTTGTTTTCTTCGAGGAAGTATGGTGTAGCATCTATTACGTTGTCCTGCATACGTACTCCTACTTCAACAGTACGCTTCAGCTTTTCAAAGTTAACGGTCTTATTCTCCTTATCTGCCATTTCTGCAAGGTTCACAGCTGCAAGGTTGCAGACAGAATATGGTGCGAGTGGCTGTTCACCACATGGATTTGTTGCTACAACCCTTTGTCCATAAGCCTGTGCATTGGTCATGTCGTTGGCATTATCAATAAAGAAAATACCTGGCTCTGCTGAGTATGTTGCACAGATATTAATCAGGTTCCAAAGTTCTTTCGCTTTGATTTTGCGGTGAACACGGACTTTATAGCCAAGTTTTCCCCATTCTCTGACGTCACCGACTTTATGCCACTCTTCGTTGTAGGTTTTCATGGTATCAGCATCATATGATTCAACATCTGGGAAGCGAAGCTCGTATTCTGCATCATTTTCAACTGCATCCATAAATTCTTTTGTCAGGCAGACTGAAATGTTTGCCCCAGTAAGGAATTCAGAATTATGAACACTGTAAGTACCGCCAGTCTCCAGTTTTTCTTCAGCATCCTTTATGATTTTATCACTGAACCCGCCATAGCCAGGAATGCTCTTGTAATTAATAATACCCTGGTACATGGCAATTTCCTGTTCAGTAAATGGAGTGAATTTTAATTTTTCTTTAGCATATTTTTTTATTGTTTCATCATTTGTATTTTCAAGAAGGAATCGCAGTATTCTTGGGTTTTGCATTTTCGAGATGATGAATTCGATAATGTCCGGATGCCAGTCTGCCAGCATAATCATCTGAGCACCTCTGCGGGAACCTCCCTGCTCCACAAGGTGTGTAAGCTTCGCAATATCATCAAGCCAGGATACGGAACCCGATGACTTGCCGTTTACTCCTTTAGCCAGTGTGTTGCGCGGTCTTAGGGTTGAACCATTTGTCCCAACTCCTCCGCCTCGGCTCATGATTTCCATTACCTGCTTGCGGTGTTCGGAAATTCCTTCACGGGAGTCCTGTACGAATGGCATTACGTAGCAGTTGAAATACGTAACATCTGTGTCGGCACCCGCTCCATACAATACGCGGCCAGCCGGAATGAAATTCAAGTTTTTCAATTCCTGATAGAATTTTTCAAACCATTCTTTTTTCTTTTCTTCGGTTTTCTCAACAGATGCCAGGCCTGTTGCGTTACGCTTGGCGATTTGCTCATAGTAGATTTCCAAAGGCTTCTCGATTACATCAAGAGGCTTTGTAATAATGCCTGTTCTCGATTCTTCCGGATCATCCAGCACCCCTCTGTAATCTTCCTCTACTAAAACCTTGGCAGTCTTGTTTTCCCAGTCAATATCGAGGATGTAGCCTAAGCCGCGTGCAGGAAATTTCGGATCTTCCTTAATGGTGAGGACAACAAAGTCACCGTTTGTGAGCGTCACTTTCTCGGTGTCTTTGAAGGTATAGCGATCTAGCATAACCAAGCGGGAAACACCTTTGTGGGTCATTTTCATATCTGAGGTTACTGGGTGAACCTGAGGAAAGAGACGGATGTCCTTGTTTAAACGTTCAATGTTCAATTTCATTTTTTGTCCTAGAGCAACAGACATTGTTACAACTCCTTCTAAATTCAATTATCTAATTAATGTGTGTAAGTATTCTGTCAGATAGGGTAAATCTATCTGTTTTAAAAGAGTACCCTAAAGTTACCATAACTCAAACCTCAAAATCAATATATAGTGTCCTAAATATTTTCGACACCACTACATATTGTGTCTGATTCAACTGAATCTGATTTTGTCAAACTTAAAATATACTAAAATTTAAAGAAAAACAGAGTTAACAGCCGATTTCCGACAATTAACGATAAATTTTAACATATTTTGAAGCTTGCACTTTTTCAGAGCAGCAATTGGAAAATTATTCATTAAAAAAGAGAAAAAGCGACTTAGACGCTTTTATCTCTTATAGTTCCAGTCATCGCTTTCATATCGTTCTTTTGCGATTTTTTGTACATATGCCATCTCTTCTTCTGAGAGCTCGTAAGGTTCCAGTACAATGTCCAGGCCTTCCTCAAACCCCTTCCTGAAAGCTGCCTTAGCCTGTTTAAGAGTAATATTTTCTGCTGTCAGCTCATTTATGGCAACTGCTTTATTTTTAAAAGCCTTTTGCATTCTCTCTTTTACCCGGTCATTAGGATATTTGAATAAGCTGAACAGCTTGTCTTCATCCAAATCAAGCAAAATAGAGCCATGCTGAAGGATTACACCTTTTTGTCTTGTTTGTGCACTCCCTGCTACTTTACGGCCTTCTACAACAAGTTCATACCAGCTTGGGGCATCAAAACAAACAGCAGATCTTGGATTTTTTAGAGAGTCCCTTTCTTCAGCCGTCTTTGGTACAGCAAAATAAGCTTCCATCCCCAGAGCGTGAAAACCTTTTAGAATTCCTTCAGAAATGACTCTGTATGCTTCAGTTACTGTACTTGGCATTTCGGGATGGGCTTCAGGAACGATGACACTGTAGGTGAGTTCATGTTCGTGCAGCACCCCTCTTCCGCCTGTTGGTCTGCGGACAAATCCCAGGCCATGCTGCTTCACTGCTTCCACATCTATTTCTTTTTCAACCTTTTGGAAGTATCCAATTGAAAGAGTTGCGGGATTCCAGCCGTAAAACCGGATTACAGGTGGCATCTTCCCCTCACTGTTCCAATCAAGCAAGGCTTCATCCAAAGCCATATTAAAAGAAGGCGAACCTTCTCCTGAATCGATAAACCGCCACACTTCTTTAGTCATATGTAACCCTCATTTTCAATTTCTTTAACTGGTCATTTGCGGTTATTAGTCTAACAAAATTCCAATGAAATATAAAGCAAGTTGAATTTCCAGAACAAATTTACCTGATTTCCTTTACTCCAATCAGGAAAGACTTATATAATATTAGTTGGCTTACCTATGCGTGAAAGGAGAAAGACATATTGGAAACACTTTATTTCATTCTTATCATTTTGGGTGCAATCATTACCTATTCTGTCATAACATGGTTTTATCAGCGCCGAATTGTTAAAACGCTTACTGAAGACCAGTTTAGAGAAGGCTATAGAAAAGCCCAGTTAATCGATGTTCGCGAACCAAATGAATTTGAAAACGGCCATATTTTAGGTGCACGCAATATACCGCTTTCACAAATGAAAATGCGCATGAAAGAATTGCGTCCGGACAAGCCAGTCTACTTATATTGCCAGAGCGGCATGAGAAGTGCGAGAGCTGCCCAGTTTTTGCACCGTAAAGGCTATAAAGACCTTTCACACCTGCAGGGCGGGTTTAAAAAATGGTCCGGAAAAGTGAAGGCGAAAAAATAATAGTGTTATTTGAAAAGGCCCCGTCAGTTTGACGGGGCCTCTGTTTATTATTGTTTTTGTTGGTAACGGAGAACCGGCTTTCTTGCAGCCATGGTTTCATCCAGACGGCCAATCACTGTTGTATGAGGTGCTTCCTGAACAATCTCAGGGTTTTCCTCAGCTTCTTTTGCAATTTGAATCATAGCGTCAACAAAAGCGTCCAGGGTTTCTTTAGATTCTGTTTCTGTCGGCTCTATCATGATGCACTCTTCCACGTTAAGAGGGAAGTAGATGGTTGGCGGATGATAGCCAAAGTCAAGAAGGCGCTTGGCAATATCCAAAGTACGCACGCCAAGCTTCTTCTGACGCTTGCCGCTTAAAACGAATTCATGCTTGCAATGTCTGTCAAATGGCAGGTCAAAGAATGGCTCAAGCCTTCTCATCATATAGTTTGCGTTTAGTACCGCATTTTCCGTAACTGCCTTCAGGCCATCCGGCCCCATAGTACGGATATAAGTATAAGCCCGGACATTGATGCCGAAGTTTCCATAATACGGTTTCACGCGGCCGATTGATTGCGGGCGGTCATAATCAAATTCATACTGGTCACCATTCTTAACTAAAACAGGCTTCGGAAGGTATGGGATCAGATCCGCTTTTACGCCTACAGGGCCAGATCCCGGTCCGCCGCCCCCATGCGGTCCTGTAAATGTTTTATGAAGATTAAGGTGAACAACATCAAATCCCATGTCTCCAGGGCGTGCCTTTGAAAGTACAGCATTCAGGTTAGCTCCATCATAGTAAAGCTTTCCGCCGGCACTGTGAACAATCTCTGCCATTTCAAGAATGTTTTCTTCAAACAACCCTAATGTGTTCGGGTTAGTCAGCATAAGAGCAGCAGTATCCTCACCAACCACTCTTCTCAGGTCCTCCAAATCCACCAACCCATTTTCATCCGATTTAACCGTTACTGTTTCAAAGCCTGCAACAGTTGCGGATGCCGGATTTGTTCCGTGGGCAGAGTCAGGAACGACAACTTTAGTGCGTTTGGTATCGCCATTCGCTTCATGATAAGAACGGATCATCATTAATCCAGTCCATTCCCCGTGCGCTCCTGCAGCCGGCTGAAGTGTCACTTCATCCATTCCTGTAATTTCAATCAGGTGCTCCTGCAGATCATACATTAATTCCAGCGCACCCTGAACAGAGCTTTCATCCTGCAGCGGGTGTAAGTGGGCAAAACCGTTGAAGCGCGCTACATTCTCATTGATTTTAGGATTATATTTCATTGTGCAGGATCCAAGTGGATAAAATCCCGAATCAACACCATGATTTCGTTTGGAAAGTGCAGTATAGTGGCGCATGATATCAAGTTCTGACACTTCCGGCAGCTCAGGCTCTTCTTCTCGCAGATAACCCTCAGGAAGAAGCTCGCCCAGGTCAATTTCCGGAATATCCATCTCCGGCAGGCTGTAGCCGATACGGCCTTCTGTGCTTAATTCAAAGATGAGTGGCTGATCTTCCTTATGCATGGTAATCCCCCATTTCTTTAACGAATGCATCGATTTCTTCCTTCGTTCTCAATTCCGTTACAGCAACAAGCATATGATTTTTCAGGTCAGCATAATCTCTGCCCAAATCGTAACCGCCAATAATGTCCTTTTCAAGGAGCTTTTGATTAACTTCCTTAACAGGCTTATTCAGTTTGATGACGAATTCATTAAATGAAGGGCCTTCGAATGGGACTTCAAAGCCGGCGGCCTTGAATTGCTGTTTTGCATAATGGGCTTTTTGCATATTGGCAGCAGCCATTTCCTTTACGCCCTTCTTGCCGAGAGCAGTCATCGCTACAGATGCCGCCAGTGCGTTGAGTGCCTGATTGGAACAGATATTGGATGTTGCCTTATCACGGCGTATATGCTGTTCACGCGCCTGAAGGGTAAGCACGAAACCGCGGCGTCCCTGATCATCTACTGTTTGTCCGACAAGACGTCCCGGCACTTTTCTCATCAGCTTGGATGTTACGGCAAAATATCCGCAATGAGGGCCTCCAAAGGCAGTAGGAATACCGAAAACCTGAGCATCTCCTGCTACGATGTCTGCACCGAATTTCCCTGGAGGAGTAAGCGCGCCAAGAGCAAGCGGGTTGCTTGAAACAACAAACATGGCCTTGTGGGCATGAATAATTTCCTCAAGCTCTTTTAAAGGCTCGACTCTCCCAAAAAAGTTAGGGTACTGTACAATCACAGCTGCGATGTCATCGCCAATCATTTCATTTAGGGCTTCAAGGTCCGTAGTTCCATCTTTATGAGGAATCTCAATCACTTCAATATACTGGCCCTTTGCGTATGTTTTGACTACTTCCTTCGATTCAGGGTGAACTGCGCTTGAGATTAGTATTTTCTTCCGGCGCGTGCTGCCTGCGCTTAGCATGGCTGCTTCAGCAAGAGCAGTTCCGCCATCATACATGGATGAGTTGGCAACATCCATTCCTGTTAATTCACAGATCATGGTCTGAAATTCGAAAATTGCCTGCAGCTCTCCCTGGGAAATTTCCGGCTGGTAAGGAGTATAGGCAGTATAAAACTCTGAACGGGATAAAACATGATCGACAATGACCGGCATGTAATGATCATAAACTCCCGCACCAAGGAAAGATGTATTTGTGCGAAGATCAGCATTTTTATGAGCCATTTTAGTAAGCTCTTTCAGTAAGGCTGTCTCTGATTTCGCCGGCTTGATTTTATATTCGCCCTTAAATCTTACACTCTCGGGAATATCACTGAATAATTCTTCCACAGAACTGACGCCGATTTTCTCAAGCATTGCTTTCTGGTCAGACTCTGTCATCGGTAAATAGCGATGTTTCATCATTTTCTCCCCCCGGTTAGTTCTTTTCTCTTTTGTAAAAAGGTGTTGCTTCAATCTTGGCCTTCAGCCGTTTGCCGCGAATCTCCACTTCCAATTCAGTTCCAAGCTCCGCATGCTCTTTCTTGATAAGAACAAGGCCGATGTTCTTTTTCAATGTCGGAGATTGAGTGCCTGTTGTCACTTCCCCGATCAGTTCTTCACCCTTGTATACAGGATATCCATGGCGCGGAATACCGCGGTCTATCATTTCAATTCCGGCCAGCTTGCGCGGCACCCCGTTTTCTATTTGGTTCTTAAGCACTTCTTTTCCGATAAAATCCGCTTCTTTATTCACCTTGACAGCAAAGCCGATTCCTGCTTCAAGCGGTGTGATATCAGGTGAGAGCTCCTGTCCATATAGTGCCAGGTTGGCTTCGAAGCGAAGGGTATCCCTTGCACCAAGTCCGCATGGGAGAACGCCTTCTTCTTTGCCTGCTTCAAGAATTTCATTCCATAATGCGGCTGCATCCTTGGCATCACAGTAAACTTCAAATCCGTCTTCTCCTGTATATCCAGTTCTGGAGACAAGGGCTTTCCTGCCATTCAAATCAACATCCTGCTGGAATTTAAAAAATCCGATATCCGACAGATTCGTGCCAGCCAGCTTTTGGAGCACTTTTTCTGCAAGCGGCCCCTGAATCGCCAGCTGTGCCATATCTTCTGAAAGATTTTTCAATTCCACATTGCCTTCAGCATGGTCCTGCAGCCAGTTAAAATCCTTTTCGATATTGGAAGCATTTACAACCAGCAAATAGTGGTCATCCTCTATTTTATAGACAAGTAAATCATCAACAGTTCCGCCATTTTCATAGCACATGGCTGTATATTGAGCACCTGAGTTCTTTAATTTGGAAATATCGTTCGTCATCATTTTTTGAAGGTATTTAAGACTGTCTGTCCCCTTCACTTCGATTTCACCCATATGGGATACATCAAAAAGGCCGGCTTTTGTACGGACTGCTTCATGTTCTTCTTTAATGCTTGAAAATTGTACAGGAAGGTCCCAGCCGCCGAAGTCGATGGTTTTTGCTCCGTAATCCTTGTACACCTCAAATAAAGGCGTGCGTTTTAACTGTGACATTTACTCGTCCCCCTTAAATCTCTTGAAATTTGTTTTAGGAACATAAAAAAGGACAGAGTATCCCCTCAATTATGAGAAGATCTCTGTCCTTGCACCTGAAAGTTTACCGAAACCGGCTGTCCCCTTGGGTGGCTTATTAAAAAGCACTCTCCAGAGCTGCGTCAAACAAGAGTTCTTTTGCCTGAGAGATTCACAGATTATGCTTGCTCCTTCGGCGCTACTAATGTAGTCTCTCCCCTTGTTGTCATTCGCATTTATAAAATTTTCCAAGATGGTCATACTTATACCAAACAGAAAAAATTAAGCATCCATTACTTCGGTTAACTAAATGTAATGTGTTAACTTTCAAAACTTTCAAAGCTATTAACATCGTACCACCTAAACAAGGTTTGGGCAATATCTTTATATAGATAAAAGGAGCTGTTTTTATGACAGTGCAAATTGGCTTTGATTCTGCCTGGCAGGATGAATTCCTAAAAAGGATTGATGACGACGGCCCATGGGGAAACTGGGAGCTTTATAAACTGGCTGTTGAGGTTGAGAACCATACAACTATTCCTGAATTTGAAGGCTTGCAGGCTCCGAAGCATCTGCCTAACCTTACTCCTCTTCCCCATCAGCTGGAAGTGGCCAAGCAGGTAGTCGAAAGCATGAACGGCAAGGCGATCCTGGCTGATGAGGTCGGTCTTGGAAAAACGATTGAAGCTGGGCTGATATTAAAGGAATATATGATCAGGGGACTCGTAAAAAAAGTCCTAATACTCGTTCCAGCTTCCCTCGTTTCCCAGTGGGCCATGGAGCTGAACAGCAAATTTTTTATTCCGGCTGTGGCGCAGCGGAAAAGCTATGTATGGGAACAATGCGACGTTGTGGTATCATCCATCGATACAGCCAAACGCAATCCTCATCGGGACATTATTTACAGCCTTGATTATGACCTGATCATTATAGACGAAGCTCACAAGCTAAAAAATAATAAAACGAGAAACTATGAATTTGTACAAAACCTTAAAAAGAAGTTTTGCCTCCTATTAACAGCAACACCCATTCAAAATCGAATCAGTGAGATTTTCAATCTTGTGTCCCTGCTTAAACCCGGACATCTTGGCAATGAATCAGCTTTTTATGAGAATTATAAAAAAGACTCACGATCTTTAAACGATGATGCACATCTAAAGGAACTGGTAAACAAAGTCATGATTCGCAACCGCAGGGCAGATACCGGGATTGAATGGACCAAACGGCATGTGGAAACCATACCGATTGAATTTTCCCAGGCCGAGCGTGAGCTCTATGAAGCTGTAACAGAGCTGCGGAGTGAAGAAAATTGGATGGGTTCCAGCCAGTTTTCAGTAATGACCCTGCAAAGAGAAGCATGCTCAAGCAGAGAAGCTGTCTATTTTACGCTTCAGAATATGCTGAAAAGACAGGAGCAGCCTCCAATAGCTTTCCAGGATCAAATACAATACCTTATTAAAAAGGTTGAAGCGGTTCAGCAAAACTCAAAAGCTCAAAAAGCACTGGAATTAATACAGAAAATAAATGACAAGGTCATAATCTTTACTGAATACAGGGCAACGCAAATGTACCTGCAGTGGTTTTTAAAGCAATATGGGATCACATCGGTTCCGTTCAGGGGTGGTTTTAAAAGAGGCAAAAAGGACTGGATGAGGGAGCTTTTCCAAAAGAATGCTCAAGTCCTGATTGCAACAGAAGCGGGAGGAGAAGGAATAAACCTTCAGTTCTGCAATCATATCATTAATTTTGATCTCCCCTGGAACCCGATGCGGCTCGAACAAAGGATTGGGCGCATCCATCGTCTCGGACAGGAAAAGGATGTCATGATTTATAATTTCGCCACGAAAAAAACAGTCGAAGAACACATAATGAAGCTTCTATATGAGAAAATACATCTCTTTGAAAAAGTCATCGGTGATTTAGACGACATTTTAACAAGGCTTGAATTCGGCAGTATTGACGATCATCTTGTTGATATTTTCGGAAAATCGGCTTCAGAAGGTGAAATGAGAATTAAAATGGAGAACTTGACGAGCATGATTCAATTCGCAGAGGATCTGAAAGAAGGTGAACTGAATGCAGCAACAGGAAATTCATAAATTCCTTGAAAGGTATTTTCACGCAAATGGGTGTGAAATAATTGATAGAGGTCCGGGGTATATGACCGTACAGCTGACGATTGATTTGGATAAGGAGTTAATGAATCGTCCCTTTTACTGGCACTATCTCGAAAAAACAGGCGGAATTCCAAACCCGATGCAGATGACGCTTATTACAAACCAGCAGCTGTCCCCTCCGCATATTAAGGGGGAAGTCATTCATTTTGGCTCCCCGAGGCTTCACCAGATTTTTGATTCGGCCAGGAACCTGGCCGGCTATATCCGATTATATGAAAATCACCGGCAGGCACCTGGAAAGCAGGTGCCGCTAAGACCATGGCTGGGAATGAACATTCGCGTATCCTATCAATGCGACCGAAAACGGGATGTTTTCAAATCCATCGGCCTCCAATTGATAAATGGCCAGATGGTCGAAAGTTTTCATGACAGATTGCTTGGCATGAGCCTTACGCCCAAAATCCCCGACTACTCGTTCACACTGTCTCCGCTTATTATGCCGGGAAGCGGAGTATACAGGGTAGCAAATTTTATTAAAGCCGAAATTGAACAAGAAGATCATATATGGGCTGATGAGGCCCGTAAGCGCTGGCAAAAAGATCTCAGCCTTCTTGAACATTTTTATGAAGAGGCAGAAGAAAAGGGCGAAAGTTATGAAAACGAAAAAACAGCTCTTCAGGAGCAATATGAACCAAAGGTTAATATCTCCATCATAAACGGCGGTCTCTTTTATCTGACAGACAGCGCAGTCTAAAAATGCAAAAAACCGGCAATTTAGCCGGTTTTTTGCATAAAGGCTATTTATGTTTCTTTTTTCTCATGCCCAAGTAAAACAGATAAGAAAACATTCCAAACCATCTGAATAAAAACGGCTCTTTCATATCCTTTTTTTCAATACGATGCCGTTTTCGCTCATCTTTTGGCTGATCAATATATTTTACTACTGTCTGTGTAAGATACTTTACATAATCGTTGGATTTCATGTTCATACCTGCCTTTTTCCATACAGAATTACAAGTGCTGCCTGATATTTATCATTTACAAGTATGTCCAACGGGTTTTCACTCTAAACAATCGATTATTTCTTGTATAATTTCTGCTTTATCTTTATTAGTTGTATCAATGATCACATGGGCGGTTTCTTCATAGAGCGGCATCCTTTTTTCATAAAGTTCGTGGATCAGCCTTTTTTTATCGCCTTTCAGCAGCGGTCTTGAATGATCCTTCTCAATCCGTTTAAAGATTTCTTCAGGAGACGCATAAAGGAAGAAAACAAATCCTGTTTCGCTAAGCCTTTTTCTGTTTTCAGGCTTTATCACAATGCCGCCGCCAGTGGTTATAACTCCCGCTCTATCATCCATTTCTTTTAATATAAGTGATTCAAGGTTTCTGAAGTATCCCTCTCCATGCTGCGCGAAAATATCATTAATATTTTTATTCTCGCGCTTCACTATTTCTTCATCAGTATCAATTACTTCCTTATTTAAGCAGGCTGCCAGCTCTTTTCCTATCGTTGTTTTGCCGGAACCCATGAATCCGATTAAGTAAATTGGCTTCATCTTTATCCCCACTCAGTTTTTTTCAATCCATTTTATCATTTTTTGCAGGTCTGTGTCATAGTAAGCATAACCTGAAATTTCCTTATCAGAGCCAATTTTTGTTTTGAAGGTGATCTGAATTAAGCTTGTTGCTACTGAAGAAATCTCATATGAAACCGATCCTTTTTTAAACGAATAAACTCCTGACTCTTCCGGGTCTGCATTTTCACTCAGCATTTTTTCAGTTTTTTTAAAGGAACTCAGCAGGTAGTATTCCTGCATCATGACGGTTTCCGCCTGATTCACTATCCTTTTCTCAGAAATAAACTGGTCTAATTGAATGGTAAGAAGAAAGAGTGCAGCCAGAATGATTGTTAAAGTAAGAGGATAAGCAAATCCATCCTGATTACGGTACATCAATATCCTCCATATCCCTTAAGTAATAAAGAAACGCGGAATGCTTCTGATCAAAATGATCCGAGACATTTATTTCAACCCCGCCATTGACTGACGTAAAGGTAATGGCATTTAGTTTTTGAAGGACAATCTCATGGCCCTTCATATCCACTCTCCTCCGCAAGTTAAATCCATATTTTTCATAAAGCACACTTTTCCCGTCTATAGTTAATACAATTGAACCAGGTGTAATATTTACAGCATCAGCAAGTCTGATTTCTTTTTTCAGCTGATTGATAAATACATGCCATTCAAGCCTTTGTGTCCTAGCTTCCATTTTCCAGTCCTGAAAAAGGAAATTTAAGCCCACCGTCAAAAAGGAAACAATCAATAAAAATATTGAAAATGAAAACAGCATTTCAAGCATGGTAAACCCCTTATCACTGAAATACCTCACACTTTTCCTTTGTGTTATTCCGTACATTTTCATACCTTATGCAAACCTCCATAAATCCTTGGTTTTCCTTAAGGAATATTTGATAGACTGTCTGATTTTTTTTTATGGTCTCCCCCTCAGGAAAACTCCCCTCCGATGCAGCCTCCATAAGGCTTTCATAAAGCAGCTGGGTGCTTTCATAATCCTGTTTAACCTCTTCAGAATGCACAAGTGCCTTTATGACAAGGGGAAATATTATTCCCGCTGCAAGCAGCATCCCTGATAAAGACAACAGGAGCTCAGCCAGAAAAAAGCCTTCATTCCTTCTCCACATTAAATCGTCCTCTTCCGATAAAAAATGTTATTTTGTATTGCTCCTTGTCTGCTTTAATATAGAAGCTTCCAAATTTATTTGTAATACCGCCGGGTCCATATTGAAAATACAATGGCATTGTTCCCGGCTTAATCTCAATGATTCCGGGATATTCTCTGCTAATGATAGGATCATCCACAAGCTTTTCCTTAGCGAAATACCTACTCTCCTCTGGAATAATCTGAATAGCTACATCTGTCTGGTGGGTTATGGCATAGTTTTGGGCATAAAGGAGGTCAGATTTTAATTGGGAAAAGAACATTATCTTTTCAAGATAGAAAAAATGCGGTTTAAGAAACAGGGCTGTAACCGAGGCAATAATAAGGAAAATACTGAGAACGAATAGCGACTCTATCAATGTAAAGCCTGCTTTGTTTTTTATCATGACTCTTCGGATTCAACCTTCCCATCTGCAGAAATTGTAATGGCATTTCCATTTGGGCAAGTCGTGTTATTTTCATTTAGATAATCGTCATCCACTAAATCCTGTATATTCGAAGGAAGTGCTTTTTTATCGATTTCGTATGCCTGAACCTGCGCCTGCACCATTTTAACAAATGCATCGCATCCCTTGCTGTTTATTTTTGAGTTGTGTTTTGTTACATTGGGAATGGTGATGATTAAGAGCACTGAAATCACCAATAAAACAATCATCATTTCGATCAGCGTGAATCCTCTGTTATTGTTTAACATGCGCCATTTCATTAAAATCCCTCCAGTAGATGAAACATAGGCAGCAGAACTGCCAAATACATCGAAACTATTAAAAAACCGATAAACATATATAAAATGGGCTGAATGATCTTAAGAAGTTTTTCTGTGTTTTCCTCCATTTTGTGCAGACAATGCCTGCTGAAAAAAGTTAATTCCTGGTCCAGCCTGCCATTTTTTTGACCATGTCTGATAATATTAGACAATTCCCTTTCAAAAAATGGAAAACTCATTAGAATGTCTTCCAGCTTATTCCCTTCACGGAGCTTGATCTTCACTTCTTTACCGAGAGCGCTGTAAAAAGGCTGCTTATCATTTTTCTCAAAAAGACTCAGCGCCTCATGTATGGATAAGCCGCCATTTAAAAGATAACTGAGCTGTACTGCAAAGAAATGAGTATAGTAAAGGCGAAGAAATTGGCCTGCTGCAGGTACTCTTACTATGATCTTTTTTTGCTGGAATGGGGAAAGATTTCTGAATCTGACAAAATAGTATATAAGCAAAGCGACCAGGCCGAAAAACAGGATCAGAAAGAATAATGGGAGAAAATCACCAAACAAATAAACGGCTTTCGTAAAGAAATTAGGCTGAAGCTGCATTGAAACGAATAAGGAAGAGAAACGGGGCAACAAGACTTTATCAACGAAAATAAATAAGAATGCGGTAATGAGCATCAGGAAAATCGGATAGGCCATCAGTTTTTTCAACTTTTCAATGTCCTTGCCTTTTCGGAGCACCATTTCGCTTCCTTCAAGAAATGCAGAAGCAAGGCCTCCGTGCTGTTCAGCAAAAAAAACATAGCCAATCAGATTTTTATTAAAGTTCATGTTTGCAAGTATTTGATAAAATGGAAACCCTTCTCTCAATTGAGAGAGACACTGCCTGATTTCATGTTTTCTTTTTAGCGGCAGCTGATGCACCAGTGACTCAAGCGCTTCAGATAAAGGGTAACCTCTGGACAACAGTTCCCCTGTGTTCTTAAGAAACAAACCCTGTTCTTGAATGGTCCATTTATGTTTCTCCATCGCCATGCACCCACCTGCTGTACTCAGTTTCCTTTATATAGCCCAGAGCAATCCCTTTAGTTATGACTTCTTTCAGTGTTCGATACTTAACAAGGCAGCTTTCGCCTCTTGCCTTCTTTATGGAAGCATTGAGCGCCCTTCCTGCAAGCAGCTCAAACACACTCGCCCTTTTCCACCTGCCATATCCATAGCAGAATGGAGAGCAGTCCTCTTCGCAATATGGACAATTCAATTCGACAAGGCGCTGTGCAGTGACCGCCACTAAAGTCTGCTCAATTTCCAGCATGTTCACTCCAAACTCAGCTAAACGATATACAGCCCCCTTGGCATCCCGGGTGTGCATGGTGCTTAAAACAAGGTGACCCGTAAGTGCTGCTCTAACTGCAATCTTAGCCGTTTCCGCATCCCGGATTTCACCCACCATAATGATATCGGGGTCATGGCGAAGGATTGCTTTTAAGCCTGCAGAATAAGACACACCAGCTTTCTCATTCACTTGGACTTGAAGAACTAAGTCATTCTCTTTTTCAATGGGATCTTCCAGGGTGATGACATTGCGATGGAACATATGGGAGGTTTCATTCAGAAGGGAATACAAAGTTGTGGTTTTACCGCTGCCGGTCGGGCCAGTGAAAATAATTAAACCATGAGCATGCTTCAGCAGTGCAAGCATTTTTCTTGTCATGTCTGGAAAAAGGCTGATCTGGTAAAAAGGAATTTGTTCCTGCTGGGGAAGAATTCTGATAACGAGGCTTTCGCTGTGGCTTGATGGGAGGGTTGAAAAGCGCAGCCCAATCATTTGTCCGTCTACTTCCAGTGAATATGCACCGCTCTGCGGCCTCCTCTTTTCACCAATGTCCATTGAAGCTGTAAATTTAAAATGAGAAATTAATCTGTCGCATTCTTCTTTGGGAAGATAAAGCCTTGGGGTCAATTGGCTGCCGAACCTCAGCTGAATGAGTGTGTCTTTTCTGCGGGGAATGATGTGGATGTCGGAAGCATGGCTTCTGACTGCGTCTTTAATAATTCGTTCTGCCATTCTTTCAATTATACTCAACTAATTATGCACCACCTTTTTTTATTGTTCTGGATTATAATTCGACTTATCCAGGGCATTTCCTTCATTTTTCGGCAAAACTTTTTGACGAATTTGTGAATAAATTAATTTTTTCTTTCCATAATAAAAGGGTATAAAGCGAATTGATGGGCTATAGCCAAGCGGTAAGGCACCGGACTTTGACTCCGTCATGCGCAGGTTCGAATCCTGCTAGCCCAGTAGTTGTGGAAGGACACCGGATGTCCTTCCTTTTTCATTTCAGAAAAATCTATTTAGCCATATTCTTAAATGCATCCGGATTATAGCCTATGACAATCTTATCTCCGTTTGTCAGAATCGGCCTCCGCAGCAGTTTAGGCTCCTTAATGACCATTTGCTTCTGATAATGATAATTCCTCAAGGTTCTGTCCCAGTTCTTTATAGGTCTGGCTGCGGATCGCGAGAAGCTCATCAAGGCCGCTTGTGGTTAAAGAAAGGATTTTTTATAATTCTCTTGGTGATGGAGTCTCCCTAAAGAGATGCCTTTCTTCAAAATCAATTGAATGGGCTGTCAGCCATTTTTTCGTCTTTCCGCAGGAAGTACAGCTTGGATATGTGAAAAATGTCAATTGGCTCATACCTCTTCACCTCAAAAATATATTATTTTGCCTATACACATTGTATATTAATTGTACAATATATGCATACACTTTTGCATAAGTAATTAACCTTCATTTGTGAACATTTTCTAAACTTATAGTGATTACAGTGTTAACCTTAATCTGCTGTATTATAATGGAAGCAGGCCAGGAAGGCGCCAGCTAAATGCTATAAGTGACAGCTGATGACCTCGGGAATAAATAATCCTTTTGAGGTGACAATAAATGGAGCAAACATTAAAAATAGCCAATGTGTTATCCGATCCAACCCGCTATTATATTTATCAATACATTACTGAACGGCATAAAGATGTTACTGTGCAGGAGATTGCAGATAATTTCAGCATCCATCCCAATGTTGCAAGGCTGCATTTATCCAAGCTTGAAGATGTAAATATGCTTGTTTCTGAAACCAAAAAAACGGGAAAAGGCGGAAGGCCCAGCCGGTTATATCGGTTGTCTGATGATGTTGTTCAGCTGCATTTCCCTTACAGGGATTATCAGCTGCTGGCCAAAATAGCCATGGAAACAATGCTTGACTTAGGTGAAGAAGGACGAAAAGCACTGTATGCAACAGGGAAGAAGTTTGGCAGTGAACTGATCGGGCAAGAGCTTCAACGGTATGGAAACACAGATCAGCTTACTTTTGAACAGAAAATAAACATCTTAAAGCATGCTGCCGATTTGTCAGGGTTTCACCCTGAATTTGATGCAAACGAGGAAAAGACGATCGTCTATTTCCAAATTTATAATTGCCCATTTAAAGAGATTGCAGCCCGGCACGCTGAGCCAGTCTGCAATATGCATTATGAATTTTTAAAGGGGATGTTTGAAAGTCTGTTTGATTCCATTCAACTGGTGGAAAAGCAGAATATGCTCACTGGCTGTGATTCGTGCTCATACAAAGCAATTGTTGGAAATTAAAGGAATCCGCAGAAATATGGCGAAAAAAAGACCTTGCTAAGCTTTTTTCCCGCCCTTTTCTGGACTATTTAGAAACCATTATTTACTTTTATTAAGCATTTACTTTATAATATTGTAGTGATGGACTTGTAAGGGTAAAAGGAGGGATACATATGGATCGTATGTACAGAGTATTAGGATTCTGGACGGGAATTTTCGCTGTTATGTTTTACCTTGGCGATATGTATACAACGTCCTTGATTTTCTTCGGCCAAACAGGATTTTTCCTGCTTTTAAGCTACTTAAAGCTTTCCGAACGTATGTATATTTATGTTTTTGGAGCATACTTAACTGTTTTCTTCGTAGGCTTCACTTACTGGTCAACATTTATGATGACACCTGGTGCGGGCGGCCACTAATAGCCGATAAAAAAGCGATGAAATCATCGCTTTTTTATTTTCCCCCTATTTTCTTCCCCTGCAGGATCAGGTGAAATGCTGCACTCATGCCTGAAGGCGTTATCAGACTTCTTATTGCCCTGTTTCTTTTGCTGACAGGAGAAAACGGATTAGGATCATAATGATTTTCAAGCTCCTGTAAAATGCCTGCAGAAAGCAGGAATTCATCCTGTCTCATCATAAAATGAAAATTCAGCCCTTCTTTCTCTCCCAATCGGATCAGGGAATCAAAATGAATATGGCTGGTTATATCCATCTCGCCAGGATGCACGAGCACATTATTAATTAAAGAATGCCTGTAATAACCTCTGAGACTTCCATCCCTTCTCATTGGTTCCTGCCATTCCTCATCTGTATAGCCATAATCGGCAGTCAGCACAAATCCTTTATCCAGAACAGCAGAGATACTCTTGATCATCTGCTCCATTTGCAAAGGGATTTCAATTCTTTGGCCATTGCTAAGTGACAAACCGCTTTCTTCAAGGAATAAAGAAATATCTCTATTTGTTAATGGCACAGCTGTTTCTGCAAGCTTTCCGTCTTTTATGGTTACCATAATTTCATGCAATTGATCATTTACTTTTTCAACCACATGTACAGGCAAGGCATCAAACAGCTCATTTGAAAAAATCAGGCCGCAAAATGGGGCGATCTCATTCCAGCTATCTATTTGTCTGATATGTTCGGAAAATACAATCTGCTCCTTCTGCAGCTTCCTGTGATAGGGGCTTGTTTCAAAAATATAGTAATGAATCCTTTCATCAGCATTAAGATTCCACTCATCAAGGAAAGCTTTCGCAAAGCGTCCATTTCCGCCCCCTATTTCACAGACGTGAAAAGGCAGCTTATATTTCCCTGCCATTTGATGAAACCACTTTGATATGGTCCTTCCATATATATCAGAAACATTGCTGGTTGTAATAAAATCCCCCCCTGGCCCAATTTTTTCCGCATCTTTCATATAGTATCCATATTCGGAATGATAAAGGGCCTGCTGGATATAGTCAGCATAGCTGATCATTTTTTGAGGAGTATTTTCTATATAATTTATTAGTAAATTCAGCATATAAACTCCCTTTTCGAATGAAAAATCTGGATTTTTGGAAACAGCCATTTTTATTGTTTTGGACACTGTTTTCACTATTGACATAGTGTTTTCCCTGTTATATTGTTAATGTAGTAGCTTAACTATATCCCCTCCCATTTTTATATGAATAAAACATCCCCCAGAAAAGCCCTTCTCATTGGAGAAGGGCTTTTCTATTTTCCAATCAGAATCCATTCAGGAATGGATTTGAATCCATTTCCCGGCCAATTGTCGTAACCGGTCCGTGTCCAGGAAGCACTTCTGTTTCTTCAGGCAATGACAAAAGCTTATTATGTATACTTTCAAGGAGCTGCTGATGATTGCCGCCCGGAAGGTCTGTGCGTCCGATGCTTCCGCTGAACAGCGCGTCACCGGCCACCACAAGACCGGCATCTCTAAAATACAGAGAAACGCTCCCTGGAGAATGGCCTGGCGTCTCTAGAATTTTAAAGGTAAATTCACCTATGCTCAACTCTTGTTCAGCTGTTATAATATGGTCGGCAGGCCTTGCTTTTATCAGCTTTCCTATTTTAAATAGGTGAGAGCCATTTAAGGCTGGATCCGGAAGCCATGCTGCTTCTTTTTCATGTATGTATACAGGGATTGAAAATGCATCTCTTATTCCGTCTACAGCGCCAATATGATCAAAATGGGCATGAGTAAGAATGACAGCCAGAGGTTTCAGTCCTTTTTGTTCGATAATACCGCTCAGTTTTCCGCTCTCTTCACCCGGGTCAAAGATTAAACAATCTTTGTTTTCATTCGAAAGGATATAACAGTTTGTTTGCAATGGGCCAAGAGGGATCTGATTCCATTCCATTGCCTACACCTCCATTGTTGATTTATTTGTCTATTATTTTACACTATATCAGAATGGAATGCCTTATTTCTGCAAAAGGAGTATAAGATGAAAATCCTATATGGCGTTGAAGCCGGCTATATTATTCAAGATGTGCCCGAATTTATGAACTTGATAAAAAATAACACTGAACTGTTCGATTTTCAGCAGAGCATCTTCTTGTTTGAAGAGAGGACTCATGCAGAGTTTACTAAAAGCGTTTTGGCCGATACCGGACTTTTTGAAGAATTTTTTAAGCTTTATTACATAAAATCGGGTGTAAAGGGAGAAACTTTTGAAGACTTTGCGATTGAAACAGAAAGCGGAGTTTGCTTGTTCACTGAGCTCCTTAGCGCCTTCACAATAACCGGGGGCAAAAAAGAAGATATCCGAATGGCTGTTTATCAATTTCAGGAGCATCTAGTCTTTACGGCGAAAGAAGATAAAATGCCGGCAGTTTATTTTACAGAACTTCATCTAAAGGCTTTAATAATTGGCATTGCTGAAGCATATGACATACAAGTGTCATTTTTAGACCTCGACAAATAGAAGAAAAAAATATAAAATAAAGGACGAATGTATATACTTGGGTTTTACATAATGGGTATATAACCTGAAGAATGATTTTGATATGGCTTTTGCCTGCTGATCACGAAATAAAGGGGGCTGTTTTAATGGGACTACCAATCATTTTTGCATTAGTCGCAGTTCTTGCAGCTTTTGGTGCATTTAGTGCACTGAAGAACAAGAACTTCCTTGGCTTGGTTTTTGCTGTAGGAACACTTGCCGTTTTCGGATGGTTCTCTGTAATGACCTTAATTAACAGTGGATATCCTGCTGTTCACTAAGAAAAACACAGCGTGACCGCCAACTCGCGGCGCATTGGGCTTTATTTTAGTAAATAAAAGGGCTTCCCTCAGTGGGAGCCCTTTTATTTTTAGCCATTTAGCTTGCTTTCAACTCTTTGGACCTTTTCTTCCATTTTCCTCTTAACATCTCTTCTGTCATCAATGCGGATATTTGTCGCCACTCTCATTAAGCCTTTTTCAAAAGGGACTTCATGCATTGCCTGGACGACCTCAAACAAATCAGGAAGCTCCCCTTCAATAATGGTATTCATGGGTGTCAGCTGAAATCGGATTCTGCCGCTTTCCTCGTATTTTTTTAATACACGCTGAATGTCTGCCACATAGCTGCTGACACTTGGTGTTCCTGTTCCAATTGGAATGACTGTAACATCTGCAATTGCCATATCTCTGCTCCTTTACCTTCTTGATTACTCGTTATGTTCAACTAACCGAATGACCTCTTTACTGCCGGTCATGATCAGTTCCTCAAGATAGAAACCTGTTAAACAGGCTTTCCCGTCGGGTGAACAGTTGAGCGGCGCATTTTCCATATCTTCGAAAAGCACTTCCTTATCGCCGGTTTCACTGTCAACGGATATAAGCTGAAATCCGCCTGCATACAAATCACTCTCAGCGCTATACAATGGCTGAAAAGTAATGATTCCTCTGGGAGTCCAGTCATAATACGGCACCAGCCAATCCGAAAACCTTGTCAAATGAGGTACCGAAAATGAAGATAGCTTTTTGAAATGATTATCCATAAAAGTATACAGCGCCTGGTCTGATTGATTTGCCGGCACAGTAATGGTCATTAGCCTGTCCCTGGCAGCATCGAATTGAAAAATGTCTTCCTCAACGAGGGTTTCATTATTTCCATCAATTGATTGCTTAACTAGGGGTGCGAAAAGTGACGGGTTTTCACTGTCCCAATCAAGGAAAATAAGATAATTTGAATCCCCCCATTTAGCAAAAGGCTCCCTTAAGTTTAATTCTGCTAATGTCCCTTTTGAGATATCTATATGGTAAGGTGTGAAATCCCAGTCTTCAGTAAATGAAGCAATTAATATAGACTCTTCATGATAAGGGTTCCACTCAACAGCAAAATCAAAGCCAGTAATATTTTCCTCCCAGACAACTTTTCCATTTGATTTTATAACCGTTAAGGCTGCTTCATAAGTTCCAGGTGATGACCGAATCAGTATGTATTTGCCGGCTGGGCTTACCGTTACAGACGCAATCGGGTGTGAACTTTCATAGAGAAGCTCTTGTTCACCTGAAAACAGGCTATAAGCATAAATCCTGTAAGCTGCGCCATCATTTACAGTGTAAACAATTTGCTCATTACTGAGCCAGCCATTTGCTCCCTGAAATTCCCCTTCTTTTATCCGAATAGTCTTAATGCTCTTGTTTCCGGCTTCATCAGGTGGTGCGGAAGGTTCAGAAGCTTCTTTTTCCTGATCCTTATTCTGCTCTATCTCAGTTTTTTCAGGCTGTACGCAGCCGGTTATTAAAAATAAGAAAACCAGCAGAATAAAAGATAATAAAAGAAACTTCCTTTGATCTGCAATGTTTACCAAATCCGCACCTCCTTTTCTCCCTAAATATAAGTACGTAAATTGCATGAAAATGTTTCAATAAAAATAGAATTAATAAGCTTAATAGGAAAAAGCCGTTTTTCCGTCTTCATTTTGGAAAAGCGGCTGGTTTCCATAGAACTATTGGCATAGTGATGTTAGTATGATAGTAATTTTAATGTCTGCTTGATTAAAATACAATACAGAAAGTTGATTTTTTCACATATAAAGCGATGCAAGGAAAATGCCGAGCACCTCTTCATAAATATCATCATACTGTGACAGGGGCAGCGGATTAATCCCTCTTCCCAATTCAATGGTAAATCCCGGCATCCGGAAATCCTGTATAAACCAATCCTTATAACCCGCAAAGCTATCAATGTACTGGACTGCCCTATAACCGCTGACACGCTCGAACTCTTGCGCAATTACCTCCGATTCCGGCGGCTCCATTCCCTCATATCCCCAATAAAACTCTGCACCTTGTGTATGGAAGGCCAGCATCCGATCGAATTGATTATCTCTTGCCAGTTCCGCCATAGCTATGGCTTCCGGTTCCGTTAATGGGGCTTCTCCAAGATAATCTCTTGGTGCCGGGCCACTTTGTTCACTTCTCTGTTTCTCAAAGTCCCATTTGGCAGGAAACTGATTATTTAGATCAACCCCTCTAATATTAGCCTTCCAGCCTGTGAAATCAGTGCTGCCCCTATTTATTGAAATAACTTCCTCCCTGACTCCCGCTGGAGGCCCATTCAAAACCAGGTCAACCCCATCAGGGTTCACCATTGGCACTATTGAAAGGTCAACCGAATTATACAAAGGCTTTGTTGAAACTCCTCTTATCGGCCGGACATTTGTAATGGATAAAAGATAGCTGTTCAGCAAAGCCATTAATATAGGGGTCGTAATCCATTCATTCGCATGAAAGGATGCATTGATTTGCACTTTCTTATTCCCTTTTCCCAACCGTATTTCCTGAATCGGCTTTCCAAGAACACTCTGGCCAATTGTATTTACTTTTATAAACGGATAAATATCTGCCAGCATGGAGATATCAGCTGTTAATGCTTTATAATCATAATTCCTCCTGCCTGATACAATTGGGGAAATGACCCGCCTCGGCAGTTTTATAGCTGTACCAGGGATCAGGCTGTTCGGATTAAGGGATTGATTAACCAGGAGAAGAGCATCCACAGAGAGGTTGCGTGAAGAACTCAGCTTCCAAAAGGTGTCACCTGACTTAACCGTATAATTTAGTAATGTAAAGCCGGGAATATTAATTTCCCGGCCTATCGTTAGTGATGCAGGATTAATCCCGGGATTAGCATCAGCAATGAGATTGACTGGCATCATAAAGAGCTGACTGTAATACCATAAGGAATCTCCTGAGCGGACTTTGACTTTCATCTTTTCTCCCCCTTTCCATCATTTCAATTTTATGAGAAAAAGAAAAAAAGATGACTGTACAACTTTGTAAAAATGAGCAGCTGTAATCTAACCAGGGATTCTTGCCTAAACTCTCACTTTTGGAGAAAAAGAAAAAGCACCTGCACATCAGGCACTTTTCTCTCAATTTACTTATTTTTCGCCAGCCAGGCTGCACCAATTACTCCGGCATCATTGCCCAATGTCGCAATATCAATGACTGTTGACTCCTTCACTCTTGGAAACGCAAATTTAATAAAATTTGAAATAACCGGCTTAAGCAGTATATCTCCTGCTCTGGAAACTCCACCGCCCAATACTATTTTCTCCGGATTTAACATATTCGCAATATTTGCCAATGCCAATCCTAGGTGCATAGCTGTATTATTGACTACTAAAAGCGATGTTTCATCCCCATTCCTTGCCGAATCGAAAACATCTTTTGCAGTAATAAACCCATGCTCCTTGTACAATTGAGATAGAGCCCCTTCTCCGCCAGATTCCAGGTTTTCAAGAGCCTGCCGGACAATCCCTGTAGCAGATGCAATTGTTTCAAGGCAGCCCGTTTTGCCGCAATTGCACTGAGCCCCGCCAACAGGAATGGACGTAATGTGGCCTATTTCACCTGCAGCCCCGCTGACTCCCTGCACAATATCTCCGTTGGCAATTACGCCTCCGCCGACACCTGTTCCAAGTGTTACACATACCAGATCTTTAGCGCCATTTCCGGCACCCTTCCACATTTCCCCGAGAGCAGCACAATTAGCATCATTATCAATGATGACTGGAAGTGACGTTTCCACTTCAAGCAGATCCTTCAGCGGATAATTATCTTTCCAGCCTAAATTAACAGTATTATATACAACACCTGTTGCCAGATTTACAGGACCTGGCGCCCCCATGCCAATGCCGATAATTTTATCCTTGTTTAAATCCAATTCCTCCAATTTATGATCGATGGCTTTAGCTATATTTATTGTAATATTTTTTCCTTCTTCACTATTATCCGTGGGAATTTCCCATTTATGAATTATTTCCCCATAGTAGTTGATAAAAGCAAGCTTTGTTGTTGTTCCGCCTAAATCTACCCCAACCAGCCATTTTTCTGCCAAACTCCATCACCTTTTCTTTCTATTTATTCTCTTTAAGATTCTGAATTTCAGTCCGCAGGATCAAGATGCTGCTCTGATAGTCTTTTACATCAATAAGCTGGGAATCATATAGCTCTTTTAATTCAGCAGCCATAAGCTCCAAATCGGCTTCCCGATCCCCTATGTAGATGATAGTCCCATATTTCTTTAGAAACTGCTGTATATCATAAATGGTTTTCATTCTGTACCTCTGCCTTATTGATAAGTTTATACCACATTAAAGTATAATCTAAAATCCCCCCCTTCTCAAGATAGAGAAGCCCCTAGAATATATAAAAAATCCCTTCCAGGCAGGAAGGGATTTCGATCAGCGGTCCGGATCCTTTGGATGCAGGAAACGCGGCCGCCTGTTTTTCAATGGTATTGGCGATCTTAACAATACATCCCTGAATGCTCTCAGATTGAAAGGGATGAATGGCCACAAATAAGGCACTCCAAAAGACTTCATTCTGGCAAGCATGATTATCATCAGCATGATGCCAACTACATAGCCGTATGTATGGAATATACTGGTTGATATCAGCAGACCAATTCTTATTAGCCTGTTTGCCAGGCTCATTTCATAGCTTGGGGTTGAAAATGTTCCAATTGCCGCTATTGCTAAATAAAGAATGACTTCATTAATAAACAATCCCACTTCAACTGCTACCTGACCAATCATCAGGGCCGCCACCAGTCCCAATGCAGTGGCCAGGGCGGAAGGAGTATGGATCGCAGCCATCCTCAGCATATCGAGACCAAGCTCTATCATCAGGAACTGAACGACTAATGGCAGCTCTCCCGTTTCATTGGGTCCGACATAGGATAATGCATCAGGAAGAAGCTGCGGCTCTATCGCAAATAAATACCATAATGGCAAAAGGAAAATGGATGCCCATACAGCTAAAAATCGGACAAATCGCAAATAAGCGCCTACAAGCGGCTTATTCCTGTACTCCTCAGCATGCTGCAGGTGATGCCAGAAGGTTGTCGGTGTTATGATAACACTTGGTGAACCATCGACAATGATGCAGACGTGGCCTTCATAAAGATGGGTTGCTGCCGTATCAGGCCTTTCGGTATACCTTACCATGGGATACGGATTCCAATGCCGGCCTGAAATGAATTCCTCTATTGATTTTTCGGCCATCGGCAATCCATCAGTATCAATTTTAGAGATAGACTCCTTTATTTTCTTCACCATATCCGGATCTGCAATGTCTTCAATATAACTGACAACAACATCTGTCTTGGAACGCCTGCCCACCTGCATATATTCCATGCGCAGTGTCCTGTCCCTAATCCTTCTCCTCGTTAAAGCTGTGTTAAAAACGAGGGTTTCTACAAACCCATCCCTTGAACCGCGGACAACACGTTCAATATCGGGCTCCTGAGGGCCTCTTACCGGATATGTACGGGCATCAATGAGAATTACTTCATCGATACCATCCACGACTAGAGCAGTCGGCCCTGCGAGCACCATATCCACCACTTTATCCAGATCATCAGTTGTTTCAACCTCAACGTATGGTATATACGTTTTTATCAGTCTGGAAAGTGTATCTCCTTCCAGCTGGGCTGCATCCAGGCCGGCAAGCATCTTCATCAGATAGTGCAAAATGTCATCTTTTACAAATCCATCTACCAGATATAAAGCCATTTCCCTTTCTGCATATTCAACATCAAGCTGAATCACATCAAAGCTTTTGTCAACTCCCAGAGCATCTCTAAGATATTCAACATTATCTTTTAGAGCAACCTTTACAGGCTCTCTTCTCGCTTTCTCCAAAATCCCCACCTCAGCATTCTGTTCCATTCTTTTCCTTGCATACTATTCAACATCATTGACATGCAAAAAAAAAATCATACCACTGAATGGCATGATTCATGAAAATTCGCAGGGAAATGCAGCTGTTATTTCCCAGGTAGCAAGCTGAAAATTCCGGCAGCATCATTCTATTTGATTTAACAGCTTTTGATACTCCTCCTGATCCGGCTGAAGATCAGCGGCCTTTTGTGCATGATTCCTTGCTTTTTCCGGCTGCTTTTCTTCTAAATAGATTAGTGCAAGATTATAATGTGCTTCATGAAAGGAAGCATCTTCCTTAATTACATGAAGCAGGTGCTCTTCTGCTTCTTTTAACCTCCCCACTTTTATTTCAGTATATGATAATAGAAAATAGACTTTCGGTGAAGAATTCCCTTCTTCAATAAAATCAGCAAGCATTAAACGAGCCTTTTCAAACTCTTCACCATTGATATGTTCCTGGGCCATTACCATAGCAGTTTGTTCATTTAATAGTCTTCCCGGTTCATTGAACCCATACTTCAGCAAGCCGGCAGCCAGACAGAATGATCCAGCTAAAAACAGCAGCTGAAGCAAAAGCTTTTTCTTCTTGGGAAAATGCACGATTCCAGTAGCAAGAAATCCGCCAATCAGCCCTCCTATATGTCCAGCATTATCAATTCCCGGGATGGTAAATCCAAATGCAAGGTTGATTCCTAATACAACAAGTATATTAAATCCCATGGTCCGGAAGAAAAGGCTTGGATAAATGAGCCCAAAATATAAAAGTGCCCCAAAGCAGCCAAAAATAGCTCCGCTGGCCCCGGCTGAAAGTGCAGGACTAAAAACAAAACTGGCTAATGTTCCGCCAAATCCAGCAGCCAAATAGATAAATAGAAATCTAATATTTCCATACACCCGTTCCACTGCCGATCCAAGATAAAATAAGGCAAGTGTATTCATTAATAAATGAAGCAGCCCAATATGAAGGACAATCGGGGTTAAAAACCTCCACCATTCCCCATCAAGAATTAATGGATTAAATTTAGCCCCATACTTAATTAACGTCGATGTATCTGTGCTGCCTCCCATTGCTTCCAAAAGTAAAAAAACAGCAACTTGAATAACCATAAATATATACGTGAAAAAAGGCTTTCCAAAATTGAACATTTCCTTTTCTTTTTTTGCTGTTTTTACCGCTTTAGAAAGAGCAGCATGCTTCAGGGCATCGGCATCTATTTCCGTATAATTTCCGGCAGGAAGGGTTAACGGTTTTTCGAAAATTTCTTCAACTGCATGCAGGCTTTCCGGTTTGCCGGATTCAATGATAATGGTTTGGACAGAGGCTTTCCCATTTTCAGGCATGAAGGGGTCTGTGATGCGGAATTCATAGTCATCAACAGGGAGGTACGCAGAAACATAGATATTTAAAACCGGCATTTCCCTTTTTCCAAGCTGCTTCCTGACCGATTCAGCTTTTTGAGCAGTCATTTCAATATCCCGCTGCATCCAATTGCTCCAGTCAAGATTATATTTTAAGAGCCTGATTGCCTTTATGGTTTTATCCTCCATCCTTTCAAGCCATAATTCATCCTGATCACCAGATAACTGAATCATTCTGTACCCCTGGTCAGATATGAAATAATCCGCAAGTTTCCAAAATACATAATCCTCTTGAACGGCCAATTCTTCCCCCACTCTCTATATGCTGCAGTAATTACTATACTTTATTTAACTATAGGCAATAAAGAATCCTTTTGTAAAAGAAAAAGCACCAAAAGATATCGGCAAAATAAAAAGACCTATTACGGTCTTTTTACTTCATGATTGCCGCCTTTCCGATGGCCCGGAAGAGAAAACAGAGCTCATCATCCTGTCGCGGACAAGCGGAAAACTCATGACTGAAGTAACCAGCAGTTTCCGCAGAAAAACATTCCCGAAAATAACATTAATCAACCGATAACGGTTATGATAGGCATAATAAGTTCCAAGCCCAATCATAAAAATAGATAGTAATCGAGACATTGAATTCCCTCCTCTTCTTTATTGTGAGAAGAGGGAATAATTTTTATCCATTCTATAAAGCAAAATAAATTTCACCATTGATACATGCTCACTCATCCTTCAATACTGGTCCCATCGTTTTCTTCAGAACATTAACAGAATGGGTAAACTGGTTCTTCTCTTCGGTGCTTAAGTGAAGTTCAACAATATCACGAATACCATTTCTATTGACTATAGCAGGCACCCCAATATAAACATCCTCATGACCATATTCCCCATCTAAATAAGCTGACACCGTAAGGACAGAATTCTCGTTCTGGAGGATGGCTTTCGTCAGTCTGACAAGACCCATGGCAATTCCATAATAAGTCGCGCCTTTTCGCTCGATTATATGATAAGCTGCATCTCTGACATTAAGGAATAACCCATTAAGATCTTCCTGCCTATAGTTCTCTTCTTTCTTCATCCAGTCTTCAATGCTTTTCCCTGCAATATCAGCATGGCTCCATACAGGCAATTCAGTATCTCCATGTTCACCTATAATATAAGCATGAACATTTCTCGTATCGACTTTGAAGTATTCTCCCAGCAGAAACCTGAATCTGGCCGTATCCAATATCGTTCCGGATCCGATTACTCTTTCTTTTGGAAGCCCGGAGTACTTCCAGACAGCATACGTGAGAATATCCACTGGATTTGTCGCAACCAGAAAAATGCCATCAAAACCGCTGTTCATGACATGATCAACTATTCCTTTGAAGATTTTGGAGTTCTTTTCCATAAGGTCCAGGCGAGTCTCCCCGGGTTTTTGATTCGCTCCGGCAGTTATGACAACCAAATCAGCTTCTTTGCAGTCGGAATAGTCTCCGAACCAGATCGATGTTGGGGAAGGGGCAAAGGGCATACCATGATTCAGGTCCATGGCATCTCCTTCAGATTTATCTTTATTTAAATCAATCAGCACCAGTTCTTCTGTAACACCTTGATTTAATAGTGCAAACGCATAGCTTGATCCAACGAAGCCAGTTCCGATCAGCACCACTCTATTTACCCGACTTTTCATAATAACTCCCCTTTACTTTATTGTAGAGAACAGCAAAGTCCCTTTATGCCAATAAGATATATAGAAGCATTCCCACCGAGGCAGAAGCTAAACCTGAAAAAAAATTAACAAAATCATTATCTGCAAAATGCCACCCTTTTACCAACGAGGCCGGCTGCCCGCAATGTTCGGCTGTTTCCACGTTTGAACTGCATACCAGGCACTTGTATTCAGCTTGAAAAAAAGCACCCAATAAAGAATCAATCAAATTCCCCGCAAACCCAAAAACTCCAATCAGCAAAACCTCATAAATTGAAATGTGAAACAGCATATTTGATAGAAGGGCAACTGTAAAAGAACCTGACAAAGCTGCAAGTGTGCCCAAAATACTGACAGCACCGGAAGTACCCGTTTCTATTGTCCTCCAGGTCTTCAGAGAAATGGGGGGTTTTTGACTTAATGAGCCAATTTCTGAAGCCCATGTATCCGAGTTTGCTGCAGCAAGTCCGATAAGAAACATTATCAGCCAAGCCTGTGATTGATTCAGCAGATAAAATATGCTGGCAATAGCTGCTATGCCTCCATTGGCAGCAACCTGCTGCCAATCCCTTCTTGATCCTTTTGCATGCTTATTTTCGAATTCCCTTTTTTTATGGCTTTTAAATTTTGACCAGAAGCTTGAACTTGCAAAAAAGAACCCCAGGACAAGAAGGCCATAAAAACCAAATCCCCAGGCTGCTGCCGCACCCACAATGAATGCCGCTATACTGCCTGAAAAGGTCAGTAATCGGAAATAATATCCGGCCAGGGATGTGATCAATATTAAAATTATAATAGCAATGGATTCAAGCATCACCGGTTGCCCACACCTGCTGATCAGTAATAATCATTTCCACCGGCTTGTCATGGTTTTCCAATGGCAAGCGGGTTATAACCTGCATTTCAAAAGCCAGTGAAACCGTTCTTCCTTTATAATGCTCAAGAAAACGATCATAATATCCTCCACCAAACCCAAGCCGGAAGCCGTTTTTCATGTATGCCAGTCCGGGAACGATTAAAGTATCGATTTCTTCACTGCGAATTTCATCCGTTTTTTCCGGATTTGGCTCCCATAATCCATAAAATACTGACTCCAAATCCATGAAGCTATTCAATTCACGGAACTCCATTTGCTTTGATTGAGGTATGCACTTCGGGACAACAACCCTCTTCCCTTCATCCCAAGCTTTTCTGATGATCTGCCATGTATCAGCCTCAGGCGCCTTTGAAACCGTTATTCCTATCGTTTTGGCCTGGCTCCATAAAGGGGTGCTATAAAGGCTGCAGGCAATTTGATAGGATAGCTGTTCATACTCAGGCTTGCTCAATTCCTTCATCCGATCCTGCATTTGCTTCCTAAGGACCTTCTTATCAATTTCCATATAAAAACCTCCAGTTTTCAAAGCTAACTATAATTTATCCAGAAAAGGGAAGGATACCCATAAAAAAAGTCAACAAAAAAAGCAGTAGGAATGATCCTACCGCTTATTTTGTTTCGCGATGTGCAGTCGAACGCTTGTCTCTTGGGCAATATTTTTTAAGCTCAAGACGATCTGGATTATTTCGTTTATTTTTTTTAGAAATATAGTTACGATCTCCACATTCTGTGCAAGCTAACGTAATGTTTACACGCATGTAATTTCCCTCCAAACTATGTTCAAACTAGTTCGTTCATACGACTTTTCTATAATATCACTTTTTAAATCGAAATGCTAGTACGTTTTTTTAAAAGTATCCTCTTTAAACCTGTCTATCAAAAGGCTGTTATACTGAAGCGTTTCTGATTTGCTGTTTCCGTTGATAATCCATGACTCCCCTTCTGCTGTTCCTCTGCCATTAAATACTGCATTAAGTGCGAAGATGCTTATTGCATTGCCCTGGGCCATAGGGTGGTATTTTAATGTTCCTTTCTTTTTGCAGTTCCATATCTGGTCACTGAAAATGTTCCAGTATGGCTGAATCGTACACTCTTCCATTTTTTTGCCGTTAAGCTGGCCGTTAACCAAAAACAGCTTGGAATCAGCCATATGAAAGATGACATTTTCTGCGGGTGAAATAAATGAAAGGTGTTCACGGGAAGAAAACTCATGTCTGTGCTGCAATAGAAGCTTAATCGTTCTGGGCTCGTCCGCATGGTTCGTAATATAGCATCTAAAATAGGAAATTTTAGAGTGGATATTTTCTGTTTTAATTTGAACAGAAATATGTTCATCAGGAAACATTTCTTTACTGACATTTTCCAACCAGTAAGTTTTCCCGTCTATCCATAATCCGGGAATCATTCTCAATTTCCCGATCGGCGCTTTCTCCATTTCTTCATAAACATCAGATTGAATCCAATTTAATGTATTCATCTTTATGCACCTTTTTCTATAATTTTTTTAACTGCATTTCAATGGCAGGTAAAATAAAATACATCATACCAGGTCTTCCAGCTTCTGGCTGATCCGGGTTTCTTGAAAAACTCTTTTTGTTTCATCAGCAATGCGTCTCCAGCTGAATAGGCTTTCTGCGACCTTTTGACCTTGTTTGCCAATTGTATCGGCGGTTTTAGGGTTCTCAAGGAGAGCGGAAGCCTGTTCTGCAAAGCTGTGAGGATCTCCAGGGGCCATGAACAGCCCGGAATATTCATGTTTAACGATTCCCTTTAACCCGCCTGTATTGGATACTATCGCCGGCTTTCCGGTAATCATTGCTTCGAGGGCCACAATGCCAAATGGCTCATAGTAACTTGGAAAAACAGCGATTTCGCACTTCTGAAAGAGAGCTAATCTTTGCATGTCATTTATATATCCTGGAAAATGTATGACATCATCCACTTTCAGTTCTTTTGCTTGTTTTCTGTGTGCTTCAAGCATAGGACCTTTGCCGGCAACGATTAAATAAGCATTCTGATACTTTTCTTTTACAATAGCCGCTGCCTCGATTAAGGTATCAAATCCTTTCTCCCTCACCATCCGTCCAATGGAGAATATCAGCCTTCCGCCTTTTTTAATCGGAAGTCCTTCTAATAAGCTTTCAGGATCGTCAAGAAGTGTTTCTTTGCTGATTCCGTTTGCGATAACAGATATTTTTTCACTGGCTATTGAAAATTGGTGAAGTACTTCTTCCTTCATATATTCACTGCAGACAATAACTTGATCTGATCCATGAATCAGCTGCTCTTCTTTTGTATGGATAAATTTCTGCAATTCTGTGTATATCCCATTATTCCTTCCATACTCTGTTGCATGTATAGTCGTAATTAAAGGGCAGTGCAAGCTCTCCTTTAAGGACAGGCCGCATGCACCTACAAGCCAGTCATGTGCATGAATGATTTCAAAGTGGTGAAAGGATGACAGTTCAGCAGCTTTTTGCTCCATTGCCAAATTCAATCCCAAAATCCAGTGCAGAAAGTTAGGATCTTTTTCATTTAGCGGCTTAACCCGGTGTATATTGATACCGTTTATACGTTCGCAGCTTGAAAGAGTGCCGGGATTAGCAGTCAGTATATGAACCTCATAATCCTGTTTTAATCCTCCGGCAAGTCCGTACACATGCCTTGATAAACCGCCTACCACATGGGGAGGATACTCCCAGGTAAGAAGAAGGATTTTAGGTTTATCGTTAATGAAACTATTATTATTTAGTTCTGAAGTTACCGCGTCCATCATTCTTTACCTTCTCCTTCACTCACTGATTCATAATAGGTGTATGTACTCACATTCACAGTCCATTCAGGCTGAACCTCAGATTCATATTTTCCGTGTGAATGGCAGGGTAATTCCTCAGAAGTATGCAGTGCTTCTGAGCGCAATAATGGGAAGAAATGAGTATCTGTTATTTTAATGCCCAGCTCTACACAATACACCTTTCCGGGTTTGAGCCCTTTAAAGGTCCATTCAGATTGATCGGACAGGATAACTTCATGATCACAGACTCCATTGGCTCCATCAAAAATAACCCCGGTAACATTATAGATTCTTAAAGATTTTCTCAAGGAAGAGGCAGGCTCGTCCAAGTATAGTGATAGCAGCTTCTCTTTCTGAATAGATAATCTCCAGGATACTTTTACCTTATCATCTGCTGAGCGTGTTAATATCAAATGATCTTTCGTTTGATTTTGCACGGGATTTTCTTCAGCAATTAAATTCCCTAAAGACTCCCCGCTGTCGCGTTTCCCTTTATTTTGGATAAGTTTGGTCCACTGGTACTGTACTTTTCCTACTGTTGTCTCAAGCTCACTGGCAATTTTACGAAATGAAAGCCCCCTGCGGCGAAGCTTAATAATTTCATCTATCATGACGGCACCTCTTGCAATTATTTTCATAAAAAGGATACTATATGACAAAATGCAAAATTTTATGACTATTTATATAACTCAATGTTATCACTGATATGGATAACCTACAATGAACGGAAATTGTCGCTTCTTGCGAATGCACATTCCTTCCCGATTTTAAATAGAAAAAAATTTTTTTATCGCTAGCTGAGCTTCTTATTCGACAGAGCTTAGTCAACAAGAATCTTTAAATTTCACCTGTTTATGGATTATATATCGAAATTTGTCAATTTTGATGGTAAAATACTTCTGTGCAATGAATTAGAGGTGACTTTTATTGGAATCAATCTTGCTGTCATTATTGATAATATCTATAGGACTATTAATTCTTTCAGTGTTCTTGAGAGATCCTTATAAAGAGCTGCGCGATGAAATGGACCAAATGTCCATGCAGCAAATTCAGGAAATGTATCAGATTAAAAAGAAATTAAAAGTATTGGAAGAAGAACTGCTGGTGGCGGATGAACCCTTTATTCAGCACGTTCCTGCAGAATCTTCTATTCATTCTGCTGAAAAAAGGGAAGTTCATGAAATTATAAAAAATCAGGTGATGCTGCTGACCAGGCAAGGGCTGTCAGTAGAACAAATTGCAAGACAATCATCGCTCTCTCCTGAAGAAGTAAGGACCATTCAAACAGAAATGAAATTTAGGGGCCATTCCTATGAATAAAAGAAATACCCGGGCATTTGCATTTGGCATCCTTATTGCTGTCATAGCTTTTGGCACAGCCTACTTTTTAAATAAACCGGAGCAATCGGAACAGAGAATAATGGATGAAAACAGCGCAAAAAAACTTCTGCAGGCAAATGGCTATACAGTATTAACAGACGAAGAATATGCCCTCTTGCAGCAGACGGAAGCCAAAGACCAAGATGAGAAAAAAGAAGTAAAAGAAGAACCTGCTGAGGAAAATACGGAGCAAGAAGAAGAGTCTCAGAAAGTCTATAAGCTAACCATTGAAAGAGGCATGACACCCGGGGAAATCGCAGCATTGCTTGAAAAAGCAAGTGTTATCGATCAGGCAGCAGACTTCGGCAATTACCTGGAGGAATACGGGTTCAGCAAAAAAATACAGCTGGGCACATTTGAACTGACCCAAAATATGAGCTATAAAGAAATTGCTAAAATCATAACAAAAAGCTAAAAGGATAAGATTCCTTTTAGCTTTTTTACTGTATAGAGGCCCGCAGACAAGGAAGGCTTCGTCAGCATAATCATCGCAGGACCAAAAGCGACAGCTTTTTTAGAGGATGCGGGTCATGCAGACGTTGCCACAGGACGTGGCGACCTTAGTCTGCGCTCCTCGTGGGCAAGGCGCTTCCGCTTTTCTTGTTAATTATTTAAATCATACTGGCGTCCTTTAACCAAATAAAAAATATGCTCAGAAATATTCGTAACATGGTCAGCTGCTCTTTCTAAATAGCGGCAAATAAATGAAAGCTGGGTGATCTGCGGCAGGTATTCCGGTTTCTGCAGATTGATTTGCAGCAGCTCTTTAATGGTTTCACCATAGAGGTCATCGACCTGATCATCCATATCGGCAACTTTTTTGGCTTTTGAAGTATCTTCTTCAGTGAAGGCTTCCAGTGATAGACGCAGCATTTCAGTTGAAATTTCATACATTTTCTTTATATGTTCAATCGGCTTAATTAGCGGTTCTGACCCAATCCGTATGGTGGACTTCGCAATATTCACACCAAAGTCTGCAATTCTTTCAATGTCTGTTGCGATCTTTATAGCTACAATGATGCGGCGGAGGTCAATAGCCACTGGCTGCTGTTTAGCAATTAAAAGAATGGCTAAATCATTTATTTCCTCATATAGAATATCAGCCTGATTGTCGTCATCAATGATTTCAAGTGCCAATTCAATGTTTTGGGTTTCAAGCGCTTCAACCGATCTATGCAGGGCCTCCATTGCAAAATTGCCAATTTCTACAAGCATTTTTTGAAGCTCCTGCAGATCATATTCAAACCTTTCACGTACTGCCATCATTGTAATCCCCCTTCATCCTATTAGTAATGATTAACTCTTTAAAACAACCAGTATAACAGATCAGCCGAATCGTCCAGTAATATAATCTTCAGTCCGCTTATCTGATGGGGTAGAGAATATCTTATCTGTATCGGCAAACTCGATTACTTCACCGTTTAAGAAGAAAGCTGTTTTATCAGAAATACGTGCTGCCTGCTGCATATTATGAGTAACGATAATAATGCTGAATTCTTCCTTAAGCTCCTGTACCAGCTCCTCTACTTTTAATGTAGAGATAGGGTCAAGTGCAGATGTAGGCTCATCCATTAAGATGACATCCGGTTCAATTGCAAGACAGCGTGCAATGCAAAGTCGCTGCTGCTGCCCGCCGGATAGGCCGTACGCATTCTGATTCAGACGATCTTTAACTTCGTCCCAGATGGCGGCACCCCTCAAACTTTTCTCAACAATCTCATCAAGGATTTTTTTATCGCGGATACCATGAATTTTCGGTCCATATGCTACATTTTCATAAATGGACTTTGGAAATGGATTTGGCTTTTGAAAAACCATCCCCACATTTGTTCTTAAATCCTCCACTTTAAATGATTTATCAAGAATATTACGCTCCCGGTATAAGATTTCGCCGGAAATTTTTACTGAAGGCACAAGTTCAACCATGCGGTTCAGCGTTTTAATATATGTGGATTTACCGCATCCTGATGGTCCGATAATTGCTGTTACTTCATTTTCATTAATGGCTAAATTGATATTTTTTAACGCATGGCCTTCACCATACCAAAGGTTGAGATCTTTTGTATTATAAACAACTTTTTTGTTTTCTGCTGAATTTGGAGCTATGCTTCCTTTTTTTACATTTGGATTTGTTTTTTCTGTCACTACAGGCATTTTAGAAAACCTCCCAGGCTAATATCTTTTTTGGAACTTGTTCCGAACTAAGATGGCTATTGAGTTCATCGCGAATAACACAATTAATAATATAACGATTGTTGCAGCTGCCAGGTTTGCATATTCTGCCACTAGAGCAGAGTCGATGGTCCAATAATAAATCTGTACCGGCAAAATCGTAAATTTATCAAAGATTCCATCAGGAACAGGAATTAACAAAGCCGGTATTCCGATAACAACCAATGGCGCTGTTTCGCCTATTGCCCGCGATAATGCAAGAATAACCCCCGTAAGGATTCCAGGTAATGCAGCAGGAAGTACTACATTTTTAATCGTTTGCCACTTTGTAGCTCCCATTCCGTAAGAGGCTTCTCTTAAAAATTGGGGTACAGCACGAATTGCTTCCTGGCTGGCAACTACTACAACAGGAAGAACCAGCAGTGCCATCGTGAGACCTCCTGCGAGAACTACAGAACCCAAATCTAATGCTCTTGCAAAAACAGTTAATCCAAGGATTCCAAAAACAACTGACGGAACTCCCGCCAAGTTTGAGATATTCGTTTTAATAAATGAAGAAATGCGTCCCTTGGCTGCATACTCTTCAAGATAAATGGCTGTTCCTACTCCAAGAATCATCGTTACAGGAGCAATAACAAGCATCAGCCATAAGGTTCCGACTATAGCTCCCCAGATTCCGGCTCTTTCAGGATCGGTCGATAAGCGATTCATTAGAAAATCTATGTTTATCCATCCTAATCCATCTGCAAGGACCCGATATATCAAAACGATCAATACAACAAGACCGAATAAGGTTGCCAAGAAGAAAATGGTTTTGGCCATGTTATTGGCAAGCAGGCGAATGCCCATTTTTTTATGCACTTGTTCTGAATCTACATATTTCATTAATATTCCTCCCTGAACCTGCGAGAGATATACTGAGCAAGAAGGTTCATAATTAACGTAAACACAAACAATGTCATTGCAACAGCGTAAAGGCTGTAATATAAGGTTGTTCCTGCGGCTGCTTCCCCGCCTGTTACTTCCACAATATAAGCAGTCATAGTCTGCATGGATTGAGTAACGTCAAAAGTAAAATTTTTCGAACTACCGCTCGCAATGGTTACGATCATCGTTTCCCCTATTGCTCTGGAAATTCCTAACACAAACGAAGCAATGATACCCGAAATGGCTGCTGGCACAACCACTTTCCAGGTTACCTCAAGCTTTGTTGCCCCCAGTGCAAGAGCACCTTCCCTCATCGCATTTGGCACAGAACTCATTGCATCTTCAGAAAGGGAAGCTACCATTGGGATAATCATGATTCCCATTACAATCCCGGGGCTTAAAATATTTGTTGGTTCAAGACCAGGAATAAAAGATCTTAGTAAAGGTGTTACAAACGTAAAAGCAAAAAATCCATAAACAATGGTAGGAATACCTGCCAGGATTTCAAGAAGAGGCTTTAATGCCTTTCTTGTTCTTTCTGATGCGTATTCACTTAAAAATATGGCTGTCATCAGTCCCACTGGAATAGCCACTAGCATAGCTATTGAAGTCGAAATGATTGTTCCCGTCAGCAAGGGCAGAACACCAAAGACAGCATTTTCACCTAAAGGCTTTAATTGAGTGCCTGTAAAGAAATCTATAAAAGGAACGTCTTTAAAAAAGGCGATTGTTTCCGTGATTAAAGTAAGTACAATTCCAATAGTAGTGAAAACTGAAATTGCTGCGATGCCGAATAATATTTTCGGTATTAATTTTTCTGTGTAATTATTGACACTTCGAGAATTTTTCTTTTGCTGAATGATTTCTCGTACATTCAGCGTTTTGTTACCGTGTTGAACAGTACTTTTAGCCAAGTGTAAAACCCCTTTCAGGCTTCTCATCCAAAGAAGAACTCTTTACATGAACATCACAAGAAGATGAGAAGGCAAACCTCTCATCTTCTCATAACAAAACTTCTTTATTTCAATCCGTTCAAAGCATCCAGAGAAGCTTGGATATCTTCATCAGATAATGGAGCAAATCCAGTTTCTGCTGCAACATCCTGTGCATTTTCCATTGTATAGATAGCATAATCAAGAACTTGCGGCTTTTCTTTCGCCATATTTGTATTCAGGTATGTGAATACCGGGCGAGTAAATGGAGCATAATCTCCGTCTTCTTTGATTGTATCTAATGATGGCTCAACAGGTCCGCTGCCAAAGTCAACTTTTACTGCAGACAATTTATCTTTGTTGCTGTCATAGTAACCATAGCCAAAGAATCCGATAGCATTTTTATCTTTAGATACAAGATCCACTAAAGTTGAGTAATCCTGCTGCAGGTTGATATTTTCAGGAAGGTCCTGTTCTTCGAGAATATTCTCAAACATAAATTCGTACGTGCCATGGTTTTCATTTGGACCATATGTCTGAATTTCTTCATCCGGGAAATCAGGGCGAACATCTGACCATTTTTTCTTTCCTGCACTTGCAAGGAAGATATCAACAACTTCCTGCTGTGTAAGTTCAGCAGCCCAGTCATTTTCTTTATTAATTACAATTGTTATACCGTCTAAAGCAACCTTCATTTCCTGTACATCAATGCCAAGCTCTTCAGCTGATGATTTCTCTTCATCTTTGATTTGGCGGGAAGCATCATTAAAATCTGTTCCGTCTTTGGCAAGGAATTTCTTAAAGCCTGCTGAAGTTCCGGAACGGCTGACTTCTACAGAGACATTTTCCTGTTCTCCCATATAATTTTCAGCCATGCGTGCCATAAATGGATAAACTGTACCAGAACCGTCTATGACCACACTGCCTTCCAGTGCTTCACTGTTATCTCCATTTGCGCTGGTACCTTCTTCGCCTCCGCATGCTGCAGTGAATGCCATTACGGCAGATAGCATTAGTAAAAGGCTCATTTTTTTAAGAAGTTTCATTCCTGAATTCCCCCTAAGAAATTTGGTTGTTTTGTCCTACGCATTTAGAATAAGGGTTGACTGTTAACCCGGTTTTAACTAATTGTAAAGCTTTTGTAAATGTCAGCAATTCTTGTGTAAATATGTCGAATTAGAGGTATAACGTAAAATTTAGATATCAAAGATACTAAGACAAAAAAACTGTCTCCCGTTTAAATAGGGAGACAGCCCAACAAGCTTATTCATTTTCTTCATTTTCTTTGCGGGCATCTTCCTGCCCTTCAATTACTTCATCAATATTTTCCACTTTTTGAACAGACTCTTTGCTGTCGCTGCCTTTCTTTTGACGCTCCTTTTTAAGCTCAAAGTAAGCATCCAGAACACGTTCGCCAATTTTTTTATTCGCTCCGTGGTCCACGCTTCCCTGATAGGCCCATGGAACTAAAACAGCCATGGCAATTTCGGGGTTCTCTGATGGTGCATAGCCAACAAGGCTGAGATTCATGACCTCGGGAGGCTCTTTTCCAAATTTACTGCGCTCAGGTCCATCATAAAAGGCTTCTGCTGTACCTGTTTTACCCGCTGGTTTATACTCTTTGCCCGCAAAATAGGAATAACCTGTACCGCCTTTTTCCTGCATGACTCTGCGGAAGCCTTCCTGAACACGATCCATCCAGCCATCTTCCAGTTCTACCCTATTAAGAACCTTTGGCTCCATCTCCTGAACAATAGGGCCAAGTTCATTATTTTCCATTAATGGTTCACGGATTTCCTTTACAATATGAGGCTCCATCCTATTGCCGCCATTGGCAATCACAGAAACATATTGGGCAAGCTGCATGTTGGAATAGGTGTCATACTGTCCAATCGAAAGGTCAAGCATGAAACCAGGCAATGCACTCATTCCTTTAAAGCCTGTTTGCTCATTAGGCAAATCAATCCCGGTCCGAACGCCAAGACCGAATTGAGCAAAGGATTCCCTTACAGTACTGAACGCTTTTTTATCTATCCATAATGGCTTCTCGAACTCATATTTCCCCCCGCCTATATTGATGACAGTTTCAAACATATAAACGTTGGAGGAAAATTTAAGAGCATTAATATCATTTAAAGGGCCGAAGTTTCTCCAGGATTTTTTTACCGGTGTTACTTTGATTTTTAAAGGACGATCATAAAAAACAGTTCCGGGATTAATAGCCCCCGTTTTATAACCGGTAAGTATTGTAGCACCCTTCACAGCTGAACCGACATTATAAGTAGTCGTGATGTTGCCTAATGCATCATCCTGCATTTGGGATTGGCCTGTGTCTTTATCCTTTACAATCTTTTTGCCGGCCATTGAAAGAACTTCTCCGGTATGCGGGTCCATCAGTACCACATAAGCCCTGTCCAGTAATGCAGTTCCGGATGATGCCTTGGCTTTACGCAATTCCTCTTCAATGATTTTCTCAACTTCCTTCTGAAGATCCATATCTATGCTCAGCACAAGGTCCTTGCCTCTTTGACCGTCTGTGATGGGAATAGTTTCAAGAACATTCCCGGCTTTGTCCGTAATATTTTTCACTTTTGCCTTTTGGCCGTGGAGTACTTCTTCATATTGCATCTCAATATAACTTTTTCCTACACGGTCATTACGGCTGTAGTCACGGGCCATATAGTATTCAATCTGTTCAGCCGGAAGACCTTCATCAGAGCTTGTTACTTTTCCTAGCACTGATTTCAAAGTATCTCCAAAGGCATAATATCTTTCCCAGTCGGTTGTTGTATCAACACCTGGTAAAACCTGCAGATTTTCACTGACCACTGCAAATTCCTCAGGTGTTACTTTTTTATTCTTAACGATTTGGGGTGTTAAAGCATATCCGCTTGTAAATTCTCTGTAGATAGCAAGAACTTCAAGATCGTCTTTTGTCAATTCACTTAATTCCTCTTCTGTAATCCGATCCAAAGTGAGCTGATATATGGCCTTATCCAGCTCCTTTTCATTACCCTCATACTTCTTTTCAAGTTCTTCTTTATCTTTTTTAGTAACCTTTTCTTCTGCCTTTTCAGGATTCTTCATGATCCAGTAATCTTTCTTATCCCGTTCCTGGACCTTTTTGGTATCTTTGTCTATCAGCTTGGCCAGCTTTTCTGACACCTCAAGCATTTCATCCTGCTTATAGCCATTATTAGTAAAAGTGATGGCATTTTGCGGGGTATTATCGACAATCACCTGTCCATTTCTGTCAAACATCTTACCTCTTGGCACAGGACTGTTGACTGTAACATCTTCCGTTCTTTCAATCTCACGCTTATAATCATCGCCATAAACAATCTGAACCATCCCAAGCCGGAGGATCAGCATAGAAAATAATAAAAACACAGTAAAGAAGAGCATATTCAGACGGAAAGGAACATGGGTCTTCTTTTTCTTCCTATTCAAATTACGCACACTTCCTTTAAAAAAGTCTCATAGTCCCATTCTAAAAGAAAATAACAATAAATTCTATAAAGAACCCTTTTTCGACAAAGATAATTTTATTGGCAAAAAAAAGAGAGAGGATTTCCTCTCTCATGCAGACTGAAATTGAACCTTTCTGACGAAAAAATAAATGACTGAATGTCCGGCTCCTATTATCAGGAGAAGAATAGGGATGCTTTTTTCTTCCTGAAAAAAAGTTACCGCAGCTAAAAAACTTAAAATCGATACTATACGTCCTGCATTTAAAAAGATTTCCCTGACGACAATATACTCAATCCTCATCTCCGCTGCCTTCCACCCTCTGCCAATGACATCATAGGTTAATGAGATATAAGGCACAAGCAGGAGAGGATACGCTACAGCAATGGCTGCTGCATACATAAGCAGCTTTGGATAGGTGACATCAAATACAATAAAGAATATGGCCGCATATAGTAATAATCCGCCGATCAGTATGGCTCTTTTCCGATACTCTTTTTTCAAGAGTCTTGACACAAGATAATACCCTAAAAAAGATATACTTGAGTTGACCAAACCGTATGTGCCAAGAGCCAATTCACTGCCAGTTGAAATGAAGACATAAACTGATATGACAAATATAAAGGTTCCTTCTCTGAGCCCTTGAAAAAAGTGGGCATTTGTAATCATGCGCCAATTCAGGCTGTTTTTTCGTTCTGCAAGAATTCTTCTAAATAAATACCTTCCATCTGCCGGCCGCCTTTTAAGAAAGAAGCTTAAAAAGACAGCTATTGAAAAGAGGGTCAGGGAAATTCCGAAGATAACGGAATATCCGGTGAACTTTTCCATCCTTGAAATAATGAAACCCGCTGCTATCGGGCCAATCATACCCCCAACGGATGTTAGTATTCCAAGGAAGCCATTAAAGAAATCCCGATTCTCCGGCTCAGTTATTTCAAAAGTGAGTACATTGAAAGCAAGCCAGTAGAACCCATACCCTACCCCCAGCAGAGCACCAAGAAGCAATAAGAAGTTCGAGGCGTTTGTTCCAATAAACAGTACGGTCAGATAAAAAAGGGCTAAAAAAATCACCCCGATTCTCAGTACTATGACACGGTCAATCTTCTTAGCCCATCTCCCCGCCAGAATAAAAGTCAAAGGCTGCAGAACAACAATGGCCAGGTTATACAAAGCCAGATCACTGAACTCACCAGACTGCTTCCAGAGATAGATATTTACAAACGTGTTTGAAAGGGCAGCACTTAAAGAATACAGCCCGCCAATAAATAATAGCAATGTTAAATCCTTTGTTAAATCGACATCACCGATCAGTTTTTTAAATCTGCTCATAAAAAAACTCCCCTTTGGTTCTAAGGGTAGTCTCTTACAAAGCCAGTGCGGTTATGCAATGATTTAGAAATTTGCACAAGAGTCAGCGCAAATTCAATATGACAAATTAAAAACACGGCAGATATAATCTGCCGTGCTGTCTGATTTCTTATTTTGCAGCGCTGTAACGCTTAGAAACCTCATCCCAGTTAACAACATTCCAGAAAGAATTGATGTATTCAGGACGACGGTTTTGGTATTTTAAGTAGTAAGCATGCTCCCAAACGTCAAGGCCAAGGATTGGAGTCTTGCCTTCCATTAATGGTGAATCCTGATTAGGTGTGCTTGTTACTTCAAGTTCACCATTGTTTACTGCAAGCCATGCCCAGCCTGAACCAAAGCGAGTTGTAGCGGCCTTTGCGAACTCTTCTTTAAAGCTGTCATAGCTTCCGAATTTGCTGCTGATGGCATCTGCTAATTCACCTGTTGGCTCTCCGCCGCCATTTGGAGAAATGATCTGCCAGAAAAGAGAATGGTTTGCATGACCGCCGCCGTTGTTTCGTACAGCAGTACGGGCAGCTTCAGGAACAGCATCCAGGTTGGATACTACTTCTTCAACAGTTTTAGAAAGAAGCTCTTCGTTTCCTTCCAAAGCATTGTTAAGGTTTGTTACATAAGTATTGTGATGCTTTGTATGATGAATATTCATCGTTTCTTTGTCGATGTTTGGCTCCAATGCATCATAAGCGTAAGGTAATTGCGGTAATTCGAATGCCATAATAAAATTCCTCCCTATGTATCTGTTTTGGTCAGCCCCCGAAACAATTCAATCATTTATAAAATTCAGATTTTATAATGTTTCTAAGGTCTTTAGATTAAGATTACCAAAGATGGATTTTTGTTTCAATCAAAATGCTTTGCTACATATATACATTATCCAAATTAGTATTTTTTATCCGCAGGAGTTTGCTTATTTAAAGAACCACAAAAAGAAAATAAATAATCATTACTCCCTGGATCACCGCTTTGGCTGCTGCGCTGCTGACAAATCCGATTACAGATCCGAACCCAATCTTTAATGCATCATTAAAGTTTGTCCTGTTAACTGCGAGTTCAGCAATAACCGCTCCAAGAAATGGCCCAATCAGGATTCCCAGTACAGGAATGACAAATGGGCCAGCCAAGAGGCCGATTGTACTTCCCCATATACCAGCTTTTGAACCGCCATATTTTTTCACACCAATCATATTGGCTACGTAATCAGCTCCAAACAGCAGGAGAACAAACAGCCCCTGAATCGTCCAAAATAGCCAGTTAAACGGTTCAAAAGAAAAAAAGACTCCATAAAGGATAAAACCCCCCAGCAAAAACAGCACACTTGGTATAATTGGAAAAACCAGCCCCGCAAAAGCGACAATAAACAACAGAATAATCAGTGTCCAATAAACTATCTCCACTATCAGCACCTCTTCAATAAAATAAAATAAGCACGGGATCATCCCCTGCTTATTTTACCACTTATTCTTCCCCTAAAACAGCTTCAGCAATATTCACAGCGTGATCACCGATACGCTCCAGGTTGCTGACAATGTCGACATACACAATGCCGGCCTGTCCAGTGCAGAGGCCTTCATTCAATCGAAGAATGTGCTGTTTGCGGAGCTTTCTTTCCATCTTGTCAATCTCTTCTTCTTTTTTTTACAACATGCTCTGCAGCAATTTTGTCATTATGATCCAGTGCCTGCATAGCTTCTTTCACGGTGGAAATGGTTAATTTGAACATTTGCTCCAGATCTGCCATGGCTGAATCAGTAATGGATACTTTATTTGCCTGTTTATAATCAATCAGTTCTATTACATTTTCGAAATGGTCACCGATACGCTCAATATCTCTTACCGTATCCATCAGCATTGTGTGCTCAGCAGATTCATGTGCTGAAAGTGAGCTTGTAGAGAGCTTAATCAAATAATCTGTAATTTTACGGTCAAGGTTATTGATTGCATCTTCTAACTGGTATGCAGTATCGGAATGTTTTTGATTGCCTGTTTTTAAATACTGAACCGTTTCTTCAAGTCCGCGTACAGAAAATGTACCCATGCGGAGCACTTCTTCCTTAGCTTGTCCAAGTGCAATCGATGGCGATTGTTCAATAAACATAGGATCCAAATGCTTTGCTTTATAATCAGCAACCGCATCTTCACCCGGAATGAGCTTGGTCACGATCCACGCCAGTACAGCTACAAATGGAAGCTGAATAATTGTATTAGACGTATTAAAAATTCCATGTGCAAAGGCAATTGTCATTTCAGGATTTAGATCCATTTTACCCTGCAGTGTTTCCACTAAGAATGTAAAAGGCTTTAATAAAATCAAGAAAATGGTGGTACCAATTAAGTTAAACAGTACGTGTACAGCTGCAGCTCTTCTTGCAGCAACAGAGGCTCCAATAGCAGCTAAAACAGCAGTAATGGTTGTACCTATATTATCTCCAAACAGAACTGGCAATGCCGCATCCAGATTAATCAGCTCTTCAGAAAACAATCCTTGGAGTATACCAATTGTGGCACTAGAGCTCTGGACAATAACTGTAAACACAGTTCCGACAACCACACCCAGAATTGGATTTGAACTCATGCTGACGGTCAAGTCATGGAAAGATTCCAATGTGCGAAGAGGCTTCATTCCTCCGCTCATTAATTCCAGACCGTAGAATAACGCACCAAAACCAAAGACGATTTGACCAAAGTTATTGACTTTTTTATTTTTAAAGAAAAACAATAGGATTGAGCCTAAAGCAATGATCGGCAGAGCATACTCACCGATATCAATCCCAATGATGAATGCAGTAACAGTAGTTCCTATATTAGCCCCCATAATTACACCTATCGCCTGGCGCAAAGTCATGAACCCGGCTGATACTAAACCAACTGTAATTACAGTAGTTGCAGAGCTGCTTTGTATAAGGATGGTGACAAGTATACCCGCCAATACCCCCATTAGCGGATTTGTCGTAAAACGATCTAATAAATCTCTCAGCCGGTCACCAGCTGATTTTTGGAGCCCGTCACCCATGAACTTGATTCCGTAAAGGAAAATACCAAGTCCCCCCAAAAATTCAAAAAGCATTTGCTGAACATTTAGTTCCACAATTTTCAACCCCTATAATTTATTCGACATGATTCATCAAACCCCATACAATTATTAATGTTATTCAAGATAAAAGTAAATATAATCAGAGCCAAATTTACAATACCTTAACATTGACCCCTAATGTTACAGTTTCATTACAAAAACAGAAGAAGTATTGCTTTAATACCAAAAGAGTATTTCCCTTGTAACTCCTAGGAATTTGGCTAAAATAAGAATGTGAATCTCAAAAAGGGTGTGTGCAAATGAATATTTTTGTTCAGTTTTATAAAAGTTTGTTTTCTCCTAAAGATATTGCTTTATTCAGGCATCAGGGAATAGGCAAGACTATTTTGTATGTTTTTTTCCTTACCCTGCTGTCAGTATTACCAACCGTATTTTATTCCGGGGCAGGAATCATGAATGGCTTCAATGCTATTGATGAAACCATTGATAATCAATTACCCAATTTTGAAATAACAGATGGACAGCTTTACACAGATGAAAAAGCACCAGTTACCATCAGCAAGGATGACTTTACAATCATTGTTGATTCGACTGGTGCAGTTGATCCTTCAGTTCTAACCGAAAGCGGCAATACGATTGCTTTTTTGACAAATGAAGTTTACATACGTGCAGAAGGACAGGAACAGACATATCCATACTCGATGCTGTCAGGCAGCACAATTTCCAAAAGTGATCTTTCCGAGTTCCTTGCTTCTGCAGAATCCCTTATGCCGATTATTATTTCCTTAATAGGGATTGTCATTTATATTTTTGCAGCGGGCATTCGATTTATTGAGATATCCTTTTTAGCACTGGCAGGCCTTCTTATCAAAAAAACTCTTGCCAAAAAACTGGAATACCGCCAGTTATGGCGCATGTCTGCCTACAGCATTACTTTGCCGGCCATTTTCTTTACTATCATGTCAGCCCTGCAAACCACCGTGCAAAACGGGGCAATTATTAACTGGCTTGTTTCCCTTATTATTCTTCTGCTTGCCATTAGGGAAGTTCCTGCTCATAACCCAAAATAAAACGTGCACCCAGCGCGTTTTTTATTTTGCATTAAAATAATTCTCTTGTGTCTGCAGAATAATAAAAAGAGATCTTTTGTTGGTCTAAGCAAGATAGGACAAGCATACATATTGGGTAAACATGCTATTTGCAGGAGGTTTGTCCAATATGAAAAAACTTGCGGGAGTATTGCTTTCAGTCCTTGTAATTTACGTAATTTTTTATGACCTGAATCATGGTACACTCCCAGCTGGGCAAAACCCGTCTATGGAGGCCGGCACAATTCCATCTGCAGAAACAGACGCAGGCTTTTTTGAGAAAAAGGTCAATCCGGGAGAGACAGTTCTTTCAATAATTGAACTAAACCTTGATGGGCCAATTCCGGTTGGCATAGACCAGTTGGTATCTGACTTCGCAGAATTGAACAATGGAATGCAGCCAGAAGAAATAAAATCCGGTGAAACCTATAAATTCCCAAAATATAGTCAGGGCAACTAATCAG
>NZ_BCUY01000004.1 GCF_001591465.1 Cytobacillus firmus NBRC 15306 | reverse complement strand
ACAGATGCCGCACCAAATGCCGCCGGGTGTGATGGGAGCAGAAGATATGGGAATGCAAATGCCGCATCAGATGCCACAGGTGCAGGGAATGGAAGAATCCCCAGGCATGTCTCAAAAGCCATTGATGCCTGGCTCGGTGATGGGAGCTTCCAATGATTGCGGCTGTGGAGGACCGCAATTTGCCCCTGGAGGCTACGGATCAGGACCAGGATTTGGTCCAGGGCAGGGGTATGGTCCGGGATTCGGCTATGGTCCGGGACCAGGTTTCGGTCAGGGTTTTGGCCCAATGGGCGGGGCGCCTTTCGGAATGCCAAGAAACATAGACGAAAGCAGTGAATACGACGGTTAATAATGGAGGAGACGATTTAGTTCAAAATCGTCTCCTCTCCTATTTGCAGGATCAGCTGCCATTTAAAATTGAAGAATTAAAGCCAATCCGAAAGAAGGTTTATTTACTGAGGACACAGGAAAGATCCTTTATACTAAAAGGGTTTTCATCCTATCACCGTCTAAAGCTTCAGGAAGCATTCACCTCTTCATTAATGAAAGAAGGATTTTCAAAAACATATATTTTTTACGAAGTTGCCAAAGAACCGCCTTTGTTTTTTGACAGGACTTATTACGGCTGTATGGAGTATTTACCGCCTTCGAAAGAAGTTTTTACTTATTATTTTAAGACAGATCGTTTAGAAGGGCTGGAGCTGCTGAAGAAATTCCACGGTACTACAGAGATGCTGGTCAGCCGTTATCAAACGGTTGTGCCGGCATATAGGCAGGCGGACAAGTGGAGAGAAAGAGCAACCCTTTTCCTTAATAATCTCCCTGTAGTAAGATATTTTGTCCAAAAAGAAATTATTAATGAGCTATTAGCCTGGGCAGATTGGTCTTTAAAAGGCATGGAAGACGAAGCCTGGCTTTTTCAGCCGGGGAAGCAGGTAATTCTGCACGGTGATGTAGCACATCATAATTTTCTCAGAGCAAAAGATCAATCTTTATATTTGCTCGATTTTGACCTGGTAGCAATAGGGGCTCCCCATTCCGATTATCTGCAGTATGCAAATCGCATCCTTCCTTATATGAATTGGTCCTTTGAAGATTTGAGAAAATATCCAATCTTAAAATCCAATCTTGAAGAAAAGGGCTTTCTTCATGCATTGGCATTTCCAACTGATATATTCAGGGAATGGAATCGTGTAATAAGGGATAGATCGTATCTTGATTCTGTGAAAATTCGCCCTGTTCTGGACTTAACTGTAGGGCAGTTTGCTGAAAGACAGCGTTTTATTAAAGCTCTTAAATATGCTGCCAATGACAAAAACAAATAATGCTCATTAAAAAATTGGACGTAAATGGACAGAATGAAAGCCTTTCTTTGCTCACAAGCTAAATAAGAGCAGAAATGCTCAGGGCTTGTAATATTAGCGAGGGGGGTTTTTCGCTTGCACAAGAAACTGCTTGCAGTGCCGATGGCTGCCATTTTATCAATGGGATTGACAGGATGCGGAACGAACGAAGACGCAGGTGTTGAACGGAACAATGAAATTGGTCAGCCCATGGGATATTACTCGAATGAAAATCACGGAAACCGCGGCGGCAATGTCCGGGTGGAAGATGGTACCGATAATGATGGGCTTCTGACAGAAATGATGGATCATACGCTTGGAGGCGAGGGGGAAAACACCCGCTATAACCAAGTGGACAATAATGCCGGGAGAGTCCGGAACGAAAATACCGGAAACCCTACTATTCCTATTGCAGACAGAGATCGCAGCTTTTTTATGAAAGATAATCGTTTTAGCCATAGCGATGCAAATTATCATGGCCATCTCGATGACAATACACGACAAGCCAAAAATTCTTATTATCAGGCTTATGAAGGTGAGCTTGCTGAAAAAATTGGCGATGTTGCAGCATCTGTTCCAAATGTTGAAGACGTCAGGTCTGTTACCTATGGCAGCAATGTTTTGATTGCTGTAGATCTGACTGATTACGATAAGGAAGAACAAACGAAAGAAGCGATTCACGAAGCTGTCGAGCCATATCTGAGGGGAAGATCTGCAAAGGTGGTAACAGACGAAGGAACATTCAGCCGTTTAAGAAACATTGATAACAATCTTCGTGATGGAGGCCCAAGAGAGCAAATTGACTGGGATTTAAAAAACTTATTCCGCAGTGAAAAATAACGAATTACTATTAGGGGTAAAAGCAGCTGAGCTTTGCCCCTTTTTACATATAAAATTTTTTCAGGATAAACATGCAAATTTTGGCCAAACTAATCATAAAGATCTGGAAAAACAGGCCAGGCAGATAGTGAAGAAGTTACTATTTAATCGAGGTGATCGATCATGAGAACCATATGGGGCCTGCTACTAGCAGGAGCTGCTTCCTTATATCTCTTCTTCCATCCGGATACATTCAATTTTTTATCTAACAGCACATCTATATATGCTATGGCAGCAGAGGAACAAATTGAAGGTCCGCTTAAGATGGAGGTCATTTTGGAAAGGGAATATCTGGATGGGGAAGTGAGCCAGGAAACGATAGAGGAAACCATATGGACTCTTGAAGATTTCTGGGCTAAATATGATCAATGGCAACTTGTTGATATGGATATAGATTATATGGTATTCCGCAGGAAAGTGGATGATATTTCACCGTTATTAAAAGCAAATGGGTATTTCGGTGTAACGGAGGACGGAACACTTACTATCTTCAATGGAAAGCCGCAAAATACGAATATTATCCAGTCATTCTTTCAAATCGACTTAGGAAAATTAGAAAGTGCAAAATGTGAAGAATTAAAAAAAGGAATACCAATTGTTTCAAAAGATCGATATGTCGAAGTTCTGGAAACCTTTAAAAGCTATACTGCCGGTGAAAAGCATGCGAATTAGCGGTGAAACATGCAAGGGAATGTACTTCTCTTGCATGTTTCTGTTGTGGACAAAAATACAAATGAATTGTTTGTAATGTTACTTAGTTTCTGATAGGATATAATTAAGTAACATTAGATGCAGGAGGGAATCTAGTGGAATATGTTGATCCTATCAAGGACATCAAAAGTATTAATAAAATTAAAGAGATTTTAAAGAGACAATCACAGCGGGACCTATTGCTGTTTGTATTGGGAATAAATACAGGCATTAGAGTCAGTGACCTGCTTTCTTTGAGAATCAGTGATGTTTCAGATGGGAAAGAAATAAAGGAATTTATATATATTGATGATTTAAACAATGGTGCCGAATCTAAAAACAGCAATGAACAGAAAGCCTATTTTTTAAATAACAGTGTAAAAAAAGAATTAAAAAAGTATTTTTCCCAGCATGATTTTACTGAATGCGATTTTCTTTTTAAATCCAAGAAGAATAATCAGCCAATAACCCGCCAGCAGGCTTACCGGATCATAAATAGTGCTGCAAAGGAAGCGGGAATAGAGGGGAAAATCGGAACACACACACTCCGTAAAACCTTTGGTTATCATGCTTACAGAAAAGGGATTGCCATATCGATCATTATGTCGATTTATAATCACCATTCATCAGCTGAAACATTGCGTTATTTAGGAATTGAGAGAGGTCAAAAGCAATTAATCAAGGTGGATGTTAATCTCTAGTCTGATTTGAAAGCATAAAAAACTCCTCCGCATTTCAGCAGAGGAGGAAGTAATCTTTATTCATCATCATCATTCAAGGAATCATCTAAATCAACATTAGTTAAGTCTGATATTATGTCTTCAGTTACAATGACTTGAAGTGTCATCTGGTCTTTCATAAATTTAAAAACCCCATTATTAAAGTCAGTACCCTGATCTTTAAAGAAGATCCCTTCATATTCAGCATCCTTCGTATGTTTGAATGTCACACGATAGTTGCTGCCATCCTTTACGAGGTATGCACGTACGCCTTTTTCAAACTGCCCCTCCTGATCTTTCAGGTAGCGGGACACAGAAATGATATGAAGATCCACAAATGGAATCTCACGAAGAAGTGTATTGATGATGGACCCCTTGGCAATTTGTTCCCAGCGGCTTTGAGCTGTTTGGCCAAGAATTATTTGTGTAATGCCTTTTTCTCTTGCCACTTCGGTGATTACTTTGGATACTGGCCGCTTATCATTATCCTTCAAAATGAAAGCATCAGCACTAAAGTGTTCGGCTAATTGTTTCCACCTGGTGATGTAATGGGATTTCTCCGCATCCATTTCATCAAAAGGTTTTGGATCAATGGTCAAAATATATAAAGGACAATCTAGCATACTTGCTATTTGGCATCCTCGGCGAATTAACTTTTCACCATTTGGGCCGTAATAAACGCAAACAAGAATGCTTTCGTCCATTCGTCCTTTTAGTTTCTTCACTGTAAACTCACCTCGAATAGATGTGAAAAATAGTAGTGTCCATAAATTAAACTATGTATGACTATAGCTTATGCAACCTGAACAGTCAATGTCATTCATTAAAATTAATCAAGTTCAGAGTTAATGGTTTGATGAATAGGGAAGCATACTTTAAAAGACAGTTAATACCCTGAAGTTTAAACAGTAATGTCACCTGAAATTTTAAAAAGGGAGGGGATCTGTTTGTCCTGGCTGCACATAATGGTTTTAGTTCCATTTTTATTTGCAATAATTGTTCCGGTAATTTATAGAATGGTAACACCCCGCATACATACTGGCTGGTTTGTGCTAATAGTGCCATCGGTCATTTTTCTGTATTTGCTTAAATATATTCCAATTGTTTCAAATGGAGATTCGGTTTTTATTTCTGTACCCTGGATCCCGTCATTTGGAATAAATTACACAACATATATTGATGGATTAAGCTTAGTCTTTGGATTACTCATTACAGGCATTGGGGCCCTGGTTGTGCTGTATTCCATATATTACTTGTCAAAGCTGAAAGAATCACTGCATAATTTCTATATTTATTTACTTTTATTCATGGGAGCCATGCTTGGTTTGGTTTTCTCTGATAACATTCTGGTTTTGTATGTTTTTTGGGAATTGACAAGCATCTCATCTTTCTTGCTGATCGCTTACTGGTATCAAAGGGAAAAATCGAGGTATGGGGCACAGAAATCAATGAATATTACGATTTTTGGCGGACTTGCCATGCTTGCCGGATTTATCATGCTGTCAATGATGACAGAAACATTCAGCATCCGTGAAATAATTAATCAAACAGACTCTATATATGAGCATTCTTTATTTTTGCCTGCCATGATTCTTCTTCTCATTGGGGCGTTTACAAAATCCGCACAATTCCCATTCAGCATATGGCTTCCGGATGCAATGGAAGCTCCAACACCTATTAGTGCTTACCTGCACTCTGCGACAATGGTTAAAGCGGGGATATACTTAGTCGCGCGTATGACGCCGATTTTTGGAGGAACTGCAGAGTGGTTTTGGCTTGTAAGCAGCGCCGGGCTTGTAACATTGCTGTATGGTTCTCTTAATGCTGTAAAACAAACTGACTTAAAGGCTTTATTGGCGTACTCAACCATTAGCCAGCTCGGGCTGATCATGAGTCTGCTTGGCATGGGGTCAGCATCCCTGTATTACGGCAGGGGTGATGAAGCGTCGATGTATGCAGCAGCGGTGCTTGCTGCAATCTTTCATTTAATCAATCACTCTACGTTTAAGGGAAGTTTGTTTATGGTTGTGGGGATCATTGACCATGAAACCGGAACAAGGGATATTAGAAGACTTGGCGGTTTGATGCACCTGATGCCTATTTCTTTCACCCTTGCTATAATTGGCGGCTTTTCAATGGCCGGACTTCCTCCATTTAATGGATTTCTAAGTAAAGAAATGTTTTTTACCGCTGTGTTGAATGCTTCTGATATGTCTATTTTCAGCATGGAGTCCTTAGGTGTGATTTTCCCTGTTATCGCCTGGGCAGCCAGTGTGTTTACTTTTATCTATAGCATGATCATAATTTTTAAGACCTTTACCGGGAAATACAAGCCGAAAAAGCTGGAAAAAGCAGTCCACGAAGCACCTGTTGGGATGTTAGTTCCTCCGGTTATTCTATCTTCCCTGGTTATTATCATTTTCTTTTTCCCTAATGTGCTCTCCCAATACATTCTTAAGCCGGCAATGGGAGCTGTTTTACCTGCCTATTCCCAGCCTGGGGAAATTGAAATCAAGATCAGTGCCTGGCATGGCTGGAATGCAGAATTGTTTATGACCATTGGAGTCGTCGGAGCAGGGGCTCTGCTATATCTATATCTAAAAAAGTGGATTGGCATTTATTCGATCTACCCGTATAGCATGACTTTTAATAATTTCTACAATCAAGGGCTCGGCAAAATGGAAGACATGTCCTTCTCACTTACAAAGAGATATATGACAGGTTATATACGTGACTATTTTGTGTATATCTTCACTTTTCTAATAATTATTGTTGGAGGTTCGCTATTTTATTTTGATGGAGCAGCCTTTGATGCCAGCAATAATGCACCTGTCAGCATATATGAAGGTGTGTTGATCATTAGTATGTTAACAGCAGCCTTAACCGTCCTTTTTTCCAAATCAAGGCTGACGGCTATAGTTGCCGTTGGTGCTCTTGGATACCTGGTCTCACTTTTCTTTGTCATTTTCCGCGCACCGGATTTAGCTTTAACCCAGCTGGTGGTTGAGACAGTAACAACTGCCCTTTTTCTTTTATGTTTCTATCATTTGCCGGAAATGCGCAGGAAAGCCGAAAGAGTAAAATTCAGAATGACAAATTTAGTGATTTCCATTGGTGTTGGGGCCATAGTGGCAATTCTTGCCTTATCAGCTAATGGAACAAGATTATTCAAGCCTATCGCCTATTATTATGAAAATTCATATGAACTAGCCGGGGCAAGAAATATTGTTAACGCGATACTTGTAGACTTCCGTGGAATTGATACCATGCTTGAAATATTCGTGCTTGGCATTGCTTCCTTAGGAGTGTACACACTTGTGAAACTGAGAATATCGGGGAGGGGAAAAAGTGAAAGAGCCAAATGATATCATTTTGCATGCTGTTATAAAGGTTGCAGTAGTTATCATACTTACCTTTTCGATTAACCTGTTCTTCTCAGGACATCATAACCCTGGCGGGGGATTCATCGGAGGTTTAGGGTTTTCAGCTGCTCTGACACTTTTGTTTCTGGCATTCGATATTGAAACAGTCCGTCAAAACATTCCTGTTGACTTTAAGGTGCTTACAGCCATCGGTGTATTAATTGCTGTATTTACAGGAGTAGGGGGTATTGTTTTTGGGGAGCCCTTTTTAACACAGGCATTTGATTATTTCGACATTCCGGTTTTCGGAAAGACTGAACTTGCTACTGCAGTGCTCTTCGATGTAGGGGTTGCACTGGCAGTTATTGGGACATCGATGTCCATAATTCTGAGTATAGGTGATGATCACTAAGAATGGAAACTTTAATGTCACTGCTTGTCGGTCTATTTTTTGCCATAGGAACCTATTTAATATTAACCAAGAGTTTGCTTAGAATCATCCTGGGAACGTCCATTATCAGCCATGGAGTCCATCTGCTTATTCTTACGATGGGCGGATTAAAAACGGGAGGTCCCCCATTATTGGGGCTTCAGGACCTTCCATTTACCGATGCGCTTCCGCAAGCACTTATATTAACAGCGATTGTTATTAATTTTGCAACAACGGCCCTATTCTTAGTGTTAAGCTATCGTGCATATAAAGTGCTGGGCACAGACGATACGGATCAAATGAGAGGTAATCATGATGAATAATTTAATTATTATGCCCATTATCATCCCTCTGATTGCAGGGATGGTAATGGTGATTTTTAGGAGGAATTTAAAACTTCATAAAATCTTAAGCCTCATTGCCTTATCAGGATCAGGAATCATTGCGGTCAAGTTAATGGGAGAAAATAAAAACGATGGGATTCAGACCCTGCATTTGGGAGACTGGAAGCCTCCATTCGGGGTAAGCATGGTCGCGGATATGTTTTCCTCCATGATGCTTTTAATAACAAGTATTGTAGCTGTCTGCTGCTTGCTTTATGCCTTCAGATCAATAGGAGAAGAAAGGGAGAGCCATTATTTTTATCCTTTGTTTTTATTTCTGATTACCGGGGTTAATGGCTCCTTTATTACCGGGGACTTATTTAATCTGTTTGTCTGTTTTGAAGTTATGCTCATTTCTTCCTACGTATTGATTTCATTGGGAGGCACTAAAGTGCAGCTCCGGGAGTCTATTAAATATGTTCTTACCAATATAATTTCGTCATTTCTTTTCCTCGTCGCAATTGCCTATATTTATGCCATTACAGGAACTTTAAACTTTGCCCATCTTTCAGTTAGAGTTGCAGAAACAGGACAGAGCGGACTGTTGACCATTATATCTATTTTATTGCTGGTCATATTCAGCCTCAAAGCCGCCCTTTTTCTATTCTTTTGGCTCCCGGGCTCATATAGTGCACCACCGACGGCTGTGGCTGCGGTCTTTGCTGCGCTATTAACAAAGGTTGGCATATATGCGATATTTCGTTTGTTTACCCTGGTTTTCTACCACGAGCCAAAAGTTACACATCTCCTAATCGGCATTTTGGGAGCGGCAACCATGATCCTTGGTGCGATTGGAGCTGTTGCACATTGGGATATTAAGAACATACTTGCTTATAACGTCATTATAGGCGTTGGTTTTATCATTGCTGGGCTGGCCTCTTTCTCAATCGAGGGATTAACCGGCTCTGTATACTATATGATTCATGACATAATCGTTAAGGCGCTTATATTCTTATTAGGCGGGACAATCATCAGTCTTACAGGCACAGGGAAACTAAAAGATATGAGCGGTCTCATTCGCAATCACCCATATCTTGGATGGATGTTCTTTATTGCTGCTCTGTCCCTGGCAGGAATACCTCCATTAAGCGGTTTCCTTGGCAAAGTATTTATAACGCAAGGCACTTTCGAAGCCGGCTATTTCTGGCTTGGCGCAATAGGTCTGTTAACAAGTCTGATGGCCCTCTACTCCGTTATTAAAATTTTTATGAATTGTTTTTGGGGAGAAACGTTTTTAAGTGAGGAAATGGAGTCAGGTACCACTAAAGGGGTGATGTTCCCGATAGCCTGTCTCAGCCTGCTGACAATATTGCTGGGCTTGGGGGCTGAAGGAATCTCTGCATATACCCAGCTGGCAGTTCAAACCTTAATGAATCCGGAGATTTATATTCAAGCTGTTTTTGGTGGCGAGACTGCGCCGTAATACCTGGAATAAACAGATTTTCTTCGAAAGGGGTTATCATTTTGCCCATTCAAGTATTAATCAATCTATTTATAGCTTTTTTATGGATGTTTCTTCAAGATGACTGGAGCGTATTATCCTTTTTCAGCGGTTATCTGGTGGGGATAATTGTTTTGATCGTTTTAGAGAAATTCTTTAAAGCCCCTTTATATTTGAGATCACTCTTAGCCATCCTTAAATTGTTTTTTGTATTTATTTGGGAATTGTTCACTTCGAGCATACTTGTAATCCGGCAGGTAATAAGGCCAAGAATTAATATCACTCCCGGGATTTTCAGAATAGAAACTGAGCTTGAAGGAGAGCTTGAAGTAACTCTGCTTGCTTTGCTGCTTTCACTGACTCCCGGTTCTGTTGTTGTGGAGGTATCCCACGATAATAAAGTGTTCTACATTCATGCCATGGATATTCCGGAATCAAGTGAATCTGTCATAGTATCAAAGGATCGGTTTGAAAAGGCGATAAAGAAGGTGACCCGCAAATGATAGAAATTATTTTAATGCTTTCATTGGGATTTCTGGCGCTTTCAATGATGGCAACAATCTTCCGGCTGGTCATAGGACCCACGATACCAGACAGGGTACAGGCTTTGGATATTTTAGGGATAAATTTAATTTCAGCGGTGGCTATTTTATCGGTATTACTAAAAACACATGCCTTTATGGAAGTCATTTTATTAATTGGCATTCTTTCCTTTATTGGAACAATTGCCTTTGCTCGATTTATGGAAAGAGGTGTTGTCATTGAACGCAGACGTCACAAGTGAACTGGTAGCAGCCATACTGATATTGACAGGCACCATTTTCAGTTTTTTAAGTGCAATCGGAATTATTCGGCTTCCGGATGTGTATACCCGGTCTCATGCTGCCTCAAAAAGCTCCACTCTGGGTGTAATGTTTACATTGTTTGGAGCATTCCTGTTTTTCCTGTTTGCAGATAATTACTTCAGTATTCGATTACTGCTTGGCATATTTTTTGTATTCCTGACTGCCCCCCGTTTCCGCACATGCAATTTGCCGCGCTGCTTATCGCTCAAGTGTAGAATTGAGCAGTACTAGTGTCCAGGATGATTTGAAGGGTGCTTTAAGGAAAGAACAAGAGGATGCATAGATCACTTCAAAAGAGTGTCTGCAGCATTTTTTACTTCTTGTCAAAATAGTTTATGGTACAATGAGGTACAGTTGAATTAGGGGGTAGAAAGGCATTGTTTGAATTTGTAAGAGGCAGGCTCGATTTTATCGGACCTGAATATGTAGTGATTGAAAACAATGGAATTGGCTATCAGATATTAACGCCTAATCCATTTAGCTATACCCCGGAGTTTGGGCAGGAAGTCAGGATATTCACGTATCATTATGTACGGGAAGATATCATTGCATTGTATGGTTTTCAGACCCGTGAGGAGAAAACTCTGTTTACCAGGCTGCTTAATGTTACCGGCATTGGGCCGAAGGGAGCACTTGCAATTCTTGCATCAGGTGAACCCGAACAGGTGGTGCAGGCAATTGAAAATGAAGATGAAGCATTCCTTGTTAAGTTTCCTGGAGTCGGAAAGAAAACAGCCAGGCAAATGATTCTTGATCTTAAAGGGAAGCTACCGGATATTGTCCCTGACTTCTTCCCGAATCTGTTTTCAGCGGATAGAATACAGTCGGAGAGCGGGCATGCGGGAGATTTGGAAGAAGCCTTGCTTGCATTAAAAGCTCTGGGCTATTCAGATAAGGAACTAAAAAAGATTACGCCGGAACTGAAAAAGGAAAAGCTTACAACGGACCAATACATAAAGAAGGCTCTGCAAAAGCTTTTAAAATTATAATTTATTGATGAAGGCCGTTGCGTTTTATGCCGAATTAAGAAGGTGAATAAGTATGGAAGAGCGGATAATATCCGGTGAAGCTGATCTTCAGGATTTTTCATTTGAACAGAGTCTGCGCCCGCAGACACTAAAGCAGTATATTGGTCAGGATAAAGTAAAGGAGAACCTCGAGATCTTTATCAAAGCTGCCAGAATACGCAAGGAGACCTTAGATCATGTCCTTCTATATGGGCCGCCGGGTTTGGGGAAAACGACACTGGCTGCTATTATTGCCAATGAAATGGGCGTTAATATCAGAACAACTGCAGGCCCTGCAATTGAAAGGCCAGGTGATCTGGCGGCGATCCTGACTGCATTGGAACCGGGTGACGTCCTGTTTATTGATGAAATTCATCGCTTGCCTCGGTCTATAGAGGAAGTTCTTTATCCGGCAATGGAAGACTTCTGCCTTGATATTGTTATCGGAAAAGGGCCAAGTGCCAGATCAGTAAGGCTTGATTTGCCTCCTTTTACTCTGGTTGGCGCGACTACAAGGGCCGGGTCTTTATCGGCTCCGTTAAGAGACCGCTTTGGCGTGCTCAGCAGGCTTGAATATTACTCAGAACAGCAGCTGACTAATATTGTTGTCCGTACAGCTGACGTGCTGGATACAGGTATAGATCAAAAAGCAGCGATTGAAGTGGCCAGAAGATCAAGAGGCACGCCCAGAATTGCAAACAGGCTCCTCCGGAGAGTCAGGGACTTTGCACAGGTCAAAGCGGATGGCCAAATTGATGAAACACTTGCCAAGGAAGCCCTGGAGCTTTTGCAGGTTGACCGTTTAGGCCTTGATCATATTGACCATAAATTATTAAGAGGGATAATAGAAAAATTCCGGGGCGGACCTGTTGGTCTTGAAACGATTGCTGCGACCATTGGGGAAGAAGCGCATACGATTGAAGATGTTTATGAACCTTATCTATTGCAGATCGGGTTTCTTCAGCGGACACCAAGAGGAAGAATTGTAACGGACCTGGTGTATCGACATTTTCAAATGGAGGTGCCTGCTGATTGAGCGGGATATCAAAATGGCTGATGGTCATAGGTGCCATCATTTTTGCCATAGGATTTATAAGCCAGTTTATTAATATTGGCAAGCTGCCTGGAGATTTAGTGATTAAAAAAGGCAATACGACCTTTTATTTTCCAGTCGTTACATCGATATTGCTGAGTATTATCCTATCTGCCATCTTTTATTTTATTGGCAGGTTCCGGTAGTCTATTTGAATAACAGAAGGGTGACATCATGAAAGTAGATTGGTTTGATTTTCATTTGCCTGAAGAATTAATTGCACAAACGCCTTTGGCTGATCGGACAAGCAGCAGGCTAATGGTCCTTGTTAAAAAAACCGGGGATATTCAGCATAGTGTTTTTAAAGATATTAAGAATTATCTTAAGGCAGGAGATTGCCTTGTATTAAATGACACAAAGGTCCTTCCTGCGAGGCTGTTTGGAGAAAAGACAGGCACTGGTGCAAAAATAGAGGTGCTTCTTCTCAAACAGATTGAAGGGGATTCCTGGGAAACACTTGTCAAACCAGCCAAAAGAGTAAAAGAAGGAACTGAGATAACTTTTGGAGACGGCAAATTGACTGCTGTCTGCACTGGAACTTCAGATCATGGCGGCAGGGTACTTGAGTTCCGATACGACGGAATATTCTATGAGGTCCTTGAGCAATTGGGAGAAATGCCTTTGCCTCCTTATATTAAAGAGCAGCTTGATGATCGAGACCGTTATCAGACTGTGTTTGCCCGTGAACGCGGTTCAGCTGCAGCTCCGACAGCAGGCCTTCATTTTACTGAACAGCTTCTTGAAGAAATAAAAGAAATGGGTGTGCATATTGCTTTTATTACTCTGCACGTTGGTCTTGGAACTTTCAGGCCTGTTAGTGTAGATGATATAAATGAGCATGAAATGCATGCTGAATTTTACCAGGTAACTGAAGGAACTGCACGGCTATTAAATGAAGTGCGTGAGCAGGGAGGAAGAATCATCAGTGTGGGGACTACTTCCACGAGGACTTTAGAAACCATTGCTTCTGCGCATAATGGCCGTTTTGAGGAAGCAAGCGGCTGGACTGATATTTTCATTTACCCTGGCTATGATTTTAAAGCGATTGATGGCATGATTACGAATTTTCACCTCCCTAAATCAACGTTAATTATGCTTGTGAGTGCACTGGCAGGCCGTGAGAACGTTCTGAATGCCTATAATCAGGCTGTTGAACAGCGTTACCGGTTCTTCAGCTTTGGAGATGCTATGCTCATTTTGTAATATTATTTTGCCTTTCCCTGGCAGGAATAATGTGCTTTTAAATGGAAGGAGAACTGCAACTTGACTGCAATTCGTTATGAATTAATAAAAACATGTAAGCAAACAGGTGCCCGTCTGGGACGGGTACATACGCCGCATGGTTCTTTTGAAACCCCTGTGTTCATGCCCGTTGGAACACTCGCTACAGTAAAAACCATGTCCCCGGAAGAATTGGTGGAAATGGGAGCGGGCATCATTCTGAGCAATACTTATCATCTCTGGCTCCGGCCGGGTCAGGAAATCGTGGAAGAAGCAGGCGGCCTGCATAAATTTATGAATTGGGACAGGGCCATTCTGACAGATTCCGGCGGATTCCAGGTGTTCAGCCTTAGCGAATTCCGCAAAATTGAAGAAGAAGGCGTTCATTTCAGGAACCACTTGAATGGTGACAAGCTGTTTTTATCTCCTGAAAAAGCAATGGATATCCAAAATTCGCTTGGATCTGATATTATGATGGCATTTGATGAGTGCCCGCCTTATCCAGCTTCTTTTGAGTATATGAAGAAGTCAGTAGAGCGGACTTCCCGATGGGCTGAGCGCTGCTTAAAAGCTCACAAGCGCCCGAATGACCAGGGACTTTTTGGTATTATACAGGGCGGAGAATATGAGGAGCTGCGCAAACAGAGCGCGAGAGACTTAACATCTCTTGATTTCCCGGGGTATGCTGTGGGCGGATTATCGGTAGGCGAGCCTAAGGATGTTATGAACCGTGTGCTTGAATTCACAACACCGCTAATGCCGTCTGATAAGCCAAGATACCTTATGGGAGTGGGATCCCCGGATTCTTTGATTGATGGTTCGATCAGAGGAATCGATATGTTCGACTGTGTTCTTCCTACCAGGATTGCGAGGAACGGAACATTGATGACAAGTAATGGCCGGCTGGTTGTTAAGAATGCAAAATTTGCAAGAGATTTCGGCCCTATAGATGAGAATTGCGATTGCTACACATGCCGAAATTACAGCCGCGCTTACATCAGGCATTTGATCCGCTGTGATGAAACATTCGGAATCAGGCTTACAACTTACCATAATCTTTATTTTCTGCTAAAATTAATGGAGCAGGTAAGACAGGCAATTAGGGAAGATCGTCTGGGTGACTTTAGAGAAGAGTTTTTCGAAAGGTATGGATTCAATAAGCCTAACGCGAAGAACTTTTAATAATAAAAATTGAGAGTTCATTTAAGGAGCAGCTTTTCCTTAAATCGGGCCGTTCTTTGAAAGGGGGGAAAACAATGGAGCTTTTAGGAACATTAGGACCATTATTGCTGATGTTTGTTTTATTCTATTTCCTGTTAATTCGTCCGCAGCAGAAACGCCAAAAGGCAGTTCAGCAAATGCAGAGTGATTTGAAAAAGGGAGATAAGGTTGTTACAATCGGCGGCCTTCATGGATTCGTTGATGCCATCGACGAAGACAAAGTGGTTATTAAATGTGGTGACGGAAGCCGTCTTACATACGATCGTGCAGCGATCCGCGAAGTAACGCAGGCAACTGGCGATGCATTAGCAAAATCTTAATATCAAAAAAGAAGGTCCTCAAACTCAGGACCTTCTTTTTTATGCGGTTCTTTTTGTGTTGAGATTCACTCCCAATATACCGCCCATCATGGCTGTAAGTGTGAAACAGGTGTGGTATATCATTTGCTCCATATTAAATAAACTGTCATGCCCCAAATATTGAAAAAGAAAAATGACGATTGAATAAATAAGGCCGGTTAGGCCTCCGAGCAGCCAGCCTTTTTGCTTGCCTTTGCCTCCGGAAATGAACCCGCCTGCAAAAAGAGAAATGAATGAAACAGCAGTAATAATATACTGCAGGGATGACTCCTGCAGAGATGTAAACCGCAGGAGCAGTGAAAAAATGAGACTGCCGGCAACGGCAATGGCAAAAATCGCAATAATACCGTAAAGGACAGCGCTGCCAAAGTTCTTTGATTCTTCTATATGAACCCTCTCCCTTCTTAATAAGTAATAGGAACAGCTTTCAACCCTTGGGGAAGCCAGCCTTTTTCCTTAGTACAAGCATATTCAGACAATGAAAAAATAGAATATAAATTGTTCAAAGAAAAAACCTCATATACTCATAAAAGTTCAAATATGCGGAAGAATAGAAAGGATTGCATCAAAAGGAGTGCTGTAGAAGTGGAAGAATATCTAATCATCATTGTAAGAACCTTATTTCTATATGCAGTCATTCTTCTCATCTTTAGACTAATGGGCAAAAGGGAAATTGGTGAACTAAGCATCTTGGACCTCGTCGTCTATATCATGATTGCTGAACTTGCAGTTGTCGCTATTGAAACTCCGGATTCAAATATTTTGAAAAATGTGCTCCCCATGCTCCTTTTGATGGTTGTACAAATTGTATTGGCCATATTCTCCCTGAAGAGCAAAACATTCAGGGACGTAGTTGATGGAAAACCGACCATAATTATTAATAAAGGAAAAATAGATGAAAATGCCATGAGGAAGCAGCGGTATAACTTTGATGACCTGCTTCTGCAGTTAAGAGAAAAAGATATTGCCAAAATCTCCGATGTGGAATTTGCTATCCTTGAATCCTCAGGTACATTGTCCGTGTTTGAAAGAAATGACAGTAAAGAGGGAGGGATAACGATCCCTTTAATTATAGATGGAACGATTCAGAAAACGAATCTGGAAACGATAAATAAAAGCGACTTTTGGCTGCGTCAGGAACTTCGAAAAGAGGGGTATAAAGAAATATCCAATATTTCTTTCTGCAGTTATGAAAATGGCCAATTTTATGTGGACCTGCTTGATGAAAGAAAATAAACAAGGACAGTTCAGCTGACCTTGTTTATTATTTAAATGCAAGCCTGGATATCATTTTGCCGATTCCCGGAATACGAATTAAGTCATTCTTTCTAATCAGCTTTAAGATTAATAAAAGGATGGTATAGACAATTGTGATGACTGTGGATATCAAAATAACCCTTAAGGCGGTATTCATGTCTGAGGCAAGGATGTTTTTTAGCATCCAGAACCCTAAGCCTCCTGACATACCCATTGCAATAATCGTTTTTATATAATCCCTTACGAAAAAAGTAAAAGAAATAGCTTTCAGAACGGTTGCAAAGTGAAGCATTGTAACCAGAACTGTGCCTGTCAAAATCCCCATTGCAACTCCGTTTATCCCGAATGCAGGCTGGCTGGCAAGGAGAAAGATAACGGCCGTCTTTACAACAGCTCCAATCAAACTGTTGATCATGGCCGCACGGGCAAGATTCAATGCCTGTAAAGTTGCCTGAAGCGGACCCTGATAATAATAAAAAAGGAAAAAGGGCGCCATCAGTTTAATAAAATGAGAACCGCTTGAGGAGCCATACATCACTTCCATTAACTGATCGGAAAGGACGTAAAGAACCACCACTGCAAGGCCCCCGGTAATGAATGCGAATCGAAGAGCCTGCTGAAGCCGGTATTCGATCAGACGCATATTATTTTGGGAATTTGCCTCGCTTATAGCGGGAACAAGAGAAGTTGACAGAGAATAAGTAATAAACGATGGCAGCATCAGCAGAGGCATGGCAAAGCCCGTAAGAGCACCATACTGCTTCGTAGCCGCAGCTGCTGCCACACCTGCAAGTGCCAGACTCTGCGCTACCACAATCGGTTCAAAAAACCAGGCGACAGAACCGATCATTCTGCTCCCAGTCGTTGGGAGAGCAACGGTCATCAATTCGTTAAATGTACTTTTTCCGGAAGACACATATTTAAAAAATTGTTTCCTGACTCTGAATTTCTTTTTAAGCTTAAATGTGGTCATCAAATAAAGCAATGATGCAAGCTCCCCGATGACTGCTGCCAGCATGGCGCCCGCAGCCGCATATTCAATTCCATATGGCAGAAATGCCTTAGTCATTAAAGCGATCAGACTGATTCGGACTATCTGCTCAATCATCTGGGAATAGGCAGCAGGCTTCATGTTTTGCCTGCCCTGGAAATAACCGCGAATGACTGAGGAAACTGCAATGATCGGCACAATCGGAGCGATTGCCATCAAAGGCAAATGGGTCCGGTTATCAGTAAAGAGTGTCTCTGATAATAATGGAGCGAGCAAAATTAAAGCGGGAGTGAAAACAATGGAAAGCGAGATGGTAGTTGCCAAGGAAACAATTAATATTTTTTTAATTTTTGCTGTATCTCCTCTTGCCTCTGCCTCGGCCACATTTTTAGAAATAGCAACCGGCAATCCAATCTGTGTGATGGTGACGACAAGAATCATGGTGGGAAAGGCCATCATATATAGGCCAACACCTTCTTCTCCAATAAATCGGGCAATGACAATTCTGTTAATAAAGCCAAGGACCCTGGTCACCAGCCCTGCAGCGAGCAGGATCATGGTACCTTTCAGAAATTTGGACATTCAACTCCCTGCCTTCTCAAAATGGGTAATATCATATACAATTATCTATATGCAAGATAGAGGACAAAGCATGACAAGCTATCATAATTTCCATGTTATTAATGGCGGGGAGGCGGCTGAAAATGAAAATCGGCCATGAATATGATTATTTTCGCACTACTGTAAAACCTGCATTGGAAAGCAAACTGGAGGAATTTCGGCTTCTGGGATATAAAAAAGTGACTGAACAGGAACTCTGGGGATATCTGACAAAGAAAAAGTGGAAAAAACCAAAAGAAAATGTCAGGCTATTTCAAATTGTGGAAGAAGTAATGGGGGTAAAGGTGAGTGAATACATTCACTATGCTACCATCGAGTCTTTTAAAGAAGCAGAATTTGATTTAGATAATGAAGAAGAACGAAAAAAACTATTAAAGTAGCCCGGTGTTTCCAATTTTTTCAAGGATTAACATGATATAAGACAAATTGACAGGTTTTACAATCTGTTTCATAATGAAAAGCGGAGTAATCGGCATTTTCATGTAATAGGTTATACATAGAATGAAAGTTAAGGACGAGTAGTAAAAGTATCAAACAGTAGTCTTAATTAACGTGAAGGCTTATTAGATAGTAATGCAGCCTTCACGTGCAGGAATGATAGTAAATAATGTATCACTCCGCTGATGCAGTGCCTGTTATATCAAGTAGCGGGCGATAGTTAAGGAGGATTTATTCAGAATGGTAAAGCGCAGCCGTATCGTTGCTTTTTTCCTGATTGTTTTATTATTGGGAAGCTTGGCTGGGGCAACGACAAACAACATCTTAAAAAATATTAAGCTTGGACTTGATTTACAGGGCGGATTTGAGGTTCTCTATGAGGTAACACCAAAAGATGGGCAGAAGGTGACTAAAGAAGTCCTAGCAAGTACTGCCGAAGCGCTTGACAGGCGAATCAATGTACTTGGAGTCAGTGAGCCGAATATCCAGATTGAGGGAGATAAGCGGGTCCGTGTTCAGCTTGCCGGTGTAACAGATCAGAATAAAGCAAGGGAAATTCTGTCCACAGAAGCTAATCTTTCATTTAGAGATGTTAATGATCAGTTGATGATGGATGGTTCAGATCTTGCTGAAAATGGTGCAAAGCAAACATTTGATGAAAATGGAAAGCCAAGTGTTTCTTTGAAGCTGAAAAGCGCCGGCAAATTTAAAGATGTAACCCAAAAAATTGTCAATATGGGAGCGCCAAATAACCTGCTTGTCATTTGGCTAGATTTTGAAGAAGGCCAGGATTCCTTCCAGGCTGAGGCAGCAAAAAAAGACCCTAAGTACTTATCTGCTCCGCAGGTAAGCCAAATCTTTAATCAGGATACTGTTTCCATTGTTGGGAACTTTACAATTGAAGAAGCACAGACGCTGGCGGATTTATTGAATGCAGGATCCCTTCCTGTACAGCTCGATGAAGTTTATTCAACATCAGTAGGTGCTAAATTTGGTGAGCAGGCAATGGAAACGACTATTCTTGCCGGAATAATAGGGGTATTGATTATCTTTATCTACATGATTGCGGTATATCGTTTCCCTGGATTTATTGCAACTCTTACTTTATCGTTTTATATTTATCTGATTTTACTCGTTTTTGACTGGATGAATGGCGTATTGACGCTGCCTGGTATTGCTGCGCTCATTCTGGGGGTTGGTATGGCGGTTGATGCGAATATCATTACCTATGAGAGAATCAGAGAAGAAATGAAAGTGGGCAGAACAATCAAATCTGCTTTCCAGGCTGGAGAGAAAAATTCACTTTCCACCATCTTTGATGCTAATATCACAACAATTCTGGCAGCAGCCGTATTATTCTTGTATGGGACAAGTTCTGTAAAGGGATTTGCTACCATGCTTATAATAAGCATTCTGGCCAGCTTTATTACTGCTGTATATGGTACAAGGCTGCTTATGGGGCTTTGGGTCCAAAGTAAAGCACTTGATAAGAAACCAGGCTGGTTTGGTGTTAAGAAAAGTGAGATCAAAAATATTGCAGAAAATTACGATACCCTTGATTTGCCGACCAAATTTGATAAATTTGATTTTGTAGGGAACCGCAAGAAGTTTTTCATCCTTTCTGCTGTTTTAATTACTGCAGGAATAATTGTTCTTTCTATATTCCGCTTAAATCTTGGAATCGATTTTGTCAGCGGTACCCGGATTGAGCAGCAGGCAAGTGAATCCTTAACAAAAGAAAAATTCCAAGCTGAATTATCAGCCCTTGGAATCGAGACAGATGATATTGTCATCTCTGGAGATAATAATGAAATTGGTGTTGCTAGGTTTAAAGATGTTTTAACTAAAGACGAAATAGCAGAAGTTAAAACTCAATTTCATGAAAAATTCGGTCAAGATCCGAATGTCAGCACAGTTTCACCAACTGTAGGAAAAGAACTTGCTAAAAATGCACTGAAAGCTCTTGCGATAGCCTCTGTAGGCATTATCATCTATGTATCCATTCGCTTTGAGGTCAAGATGGCCATTCCGGCAGTACTGGCACTTCTGCATGATGCCTTCTTTATTATCGCAGTATTTAGCTTTACACGCATGGAAGTGGATATTACCTTCATTGCAGCAATTCTTACAGTGGTCGGTTACTCAATAAATGATACAATCGTAACGTTCGACCGGATGCGTGAGAATATGCAGAAAAAGAAAAAACTCAAGTCATTTGAAGATATTGCGGATGTTGTAAACAAGAGTCTTCGCCAAACGCTTGGCCGCTCTGTAAATACTGTTTTAACGGTTGTATTTACAGTCGTTGCGCTGCTTGTGTTTGGAAGTGAATCGATCAGAAACTTCTCGTTTGCACTTCTTATTGGTTTAATAGCAGGTACTTATTCTTCCATTTTCCTTGCTGCACAGATTTGGGCAGTATGGAAAGGCAAGGAACTGAAAGAAAAAGGCGTTATTCATACTGTTAAAGAAAAACGCAAAGTCAGTGACGAACCTCAAGTGTAATTTACAAAACTCAGGCGAGTGCCTGAGTTTTTTTTATTAAATCAGGATGCTGCCTATTTTACAAATTTGGTTAATGATTCCGGGAAATAGGATAAACTAATAGCAAGATCAGGGAGGAAGGAAGTATCGCTTTGGAAAATAACGATCGTTTTAAGAAAGCTGAATTTGCAGCTATAATTGGCATCGTGGGCAATATTATTCTTGCCGCCCTCAAATGGGGAATTGGCGTTTATTCAGGAAGTAAAGCGCTGGTGGCGGATGCGGTTCATTCGGCTTCAGATGTTGCCGGATCCTTTGCTGTATATTTGGGTCTGAGGGCTGCGAAACAGCCGCCGGATGAGGATCATCCATACGGCCATGGCAAAGCTGAATTGATAGCAGCCATAATTGTTGCCGTCCTGCTGTTCCTCGTGGGAATTGAAATTGGCAAATCATCATTTGAATCATTCTTTTCGCCAATTGAACCACCAAAAGCGATTGCAATAGCTGCAGTGCTGGTTTCCATCATTGTGAAAGAAGCAATGTTTCGGTATAAGTATAATTTGGGAAAGAAACTAAACAGTGATGCTTTAATTGTAAATGCTTATGAACACCGTTCAGATGTTTATTCATCAATTGCAGCTTTGATAGGCATTGGCTGTGCGATTATTGGCGGAAGAATGGGGATCGAGTGGCTTGAGTATGCAGATCCTGTGGCTGGCCTCATTGTGTCCCTTATGATACTCCAGATGGCATGGCGGCTTGGGAAAGAATCCATTCATAGCACACTTGATCATGTGCTTCATGAGGAGGATACATTTGAAATGCGCAAAACGGCTGAATCCGTCGAACAGGTTAAAAGAATTGATGAACTGCATGCCAGGGAACACGGACATTATGTAATTGTTGATATTAAAGTTTCAGTGGATCCGAATATGACTGTTGAGGATGGCCACCGGGTCGGCAAAGAAGTAAAAGGCAAGCTGCTCCAATTGGAAAATGTACAAAATGTCTTTGTGCACATTAATCCTTATAGCAAGGAGCGAATAAATTAGAGAATGATCAGGGAGAGGATAGCATGAAATTTCAATGGACTTTATTATTTGGTTTTTTATTTGCACTAATAGTAGCTGTTTTTGCAGTGATCAATGTCGATAATGTAACGGTAAACTACTTGTTTGGGGAAAGCCGGTGGCCGCTGATTCTAGTGATTTTAGGATCTGTCCTTATGGGGGGACTAATTGTCGGTTCTGTGGGCTTTGTCCGTATTTACTCACTTCAAAGGCAAGTGAAAATACTAAAAAAGGAAAATGAAAAGCTGAAAGCAGGAAATGCTGTAAAAGATAATGCTGATAAAGAAGAATCTGAAAAAGAGCTGGATAGGGATATACATTAAAAACTTGAACTTTTGCTCAAGTTTTACTTTTGAACGCAGAAAAGTGACCTGAAGCTCCTGTTTTTCTTTCCAGAATTGTATGGATTATCCCGATTTTAACTTATTGAAACGCACCTTCCCCTCTTGTATAATTAATAAGCTGAGGGGTGAACGTATGTTACATTCAAGAACGCGATGGATTGTTCGGCAAACACAGGAGGATAAAGTGCAGCGGCTTTCAGAGGAACTGAATATTTCTCCTCTTGCAGCATCGCTGTTAATTAATCGCGGAATGGATACCGTTGATTCAGCACGGTATTTTCTGATGGATAATAAGCAGGAATTTCATGATCCTTTTTTAATGACAGATATGGCAATTGCTGTTTCCAGAATAAAAGAAGCCATAGAAAAACAAGAACCTATTTTAATTTTTGGTGATTATGATGCGGATGGTGTGACTAGCACTTCTGTCATGATGATGGCACTTAGAGATCTCGGTGCTGTCGTCCAATTCTACATACCGAATCGTTTTACTGAAGGCTATGGACCAAATATCCCGGCTTTTGAACATGCAGCCGAAACTGGCATCCGTTTAATTATTACTGTAGATACTGGAATCTCTGCTGTAAATGAAGCAAAAGCTGCAAAAGAGCTTGGAATGGATTTGATCATTACAGATCACCATGAGCCCGGCCCTGAGCTTCCTGAAGCATTGGCCATTGTGCATCCTAAGCATCCGGAAAGCAGATACCCATTTCGGGAACTTGCAGGTGTTGGAGTAGCCTTTAAGCTTGCACATGCACTGTATGGTGAAATGCCTGATCACTTTTTGGAAATAGCTGCTATCGGCACAATTGCTGACCTTGTTTCTTTAACAGGAGAAAACAGACTTATTGCCAAGCGCGGAATTCAAAAACTGAAATCAACTAAAAATACAGGTTTGAATGCTTTGTTTAAAGCGGCACGAATCGAGCTTCCATCCATTAGTGAGGAAACGATCGGCTTTACAATCGGCCCTCGCCTCAATGCAGCCGGAAGGCTTGAAAGCGCGGATCCTGCTGTGGATTTGCTTCTGACAAATGATCCTTATGAAGCACAGGCCATTGCCGAAGAAATTGAAATGCTGAATAAAGAGAGGCAAGCTATTGTCAATGACATTGCAGCACAAGCGGTTCATGAGGTTGAAACAAATTTCCCAATCAGTGAGAATTCTGTTATTGTTGTTGGGAAAGAAGGATGGAACGCCGGGGTAATCGGAATAGTAGCTTCGAAGCTTGTTGAAAAGTTTTACCGCCCGGCCATTGTCCTTAGTTATGACAGTGAAAAAGGGCTGGCGAAGGGTTCAGCAAGAAGTATAGAAGGTTTTGATCTGTTCAAAAATCTATCTGAATGCCGGGATATCCTGCCTCACTTTGGAGGGCACCCGATGGCAGCAGGTATGACTTTATCCATTGATTCGGTTGATGATCTGAGAAGCAGACTGAAAACTCTTGCAAATGAACAGCTGACTGAGGAAGATTTTATTCCTGTAACCTCCATTGACGGGGTTTTCCATATAAAAGATATCAATCTTTCTTCTATTGCAGAGATGCAGCTGCTTGCTCCATTTGGGATGGGGAATGCAAAACCGAAAGTAATGATAAAAAATGCTAATATTGCTGCTATGAGAAAGATCGGATCTGAACAGACCCATATTAAAGTCACAATCGAGAATGATGGATCTTCACTTGATGGCATCGGTTTTGGGCTTGGGCATTTGCATGAGCATATTTCACCATACTCCAAGCTGTCCGTTATTGGTGAATTATCCATTAATGAATGGAATAATATTAAAAAACCGCAAATTTTCCTGCAGGATCTGGCAGTAAACTCCTGGCAGCTGTTTGATATCCGGAGTTTAAAACGGCTTGAAAGGCTTCTAGGTGTCATTCCTGAGGCAAACACAACCTGGATATTTTTTAATGAGGAATATATTTCTAAATATAAGACATTTGCAGGGGAAAACATGGTGAAAATAACATCTGCAGAAGATGCAGAAGCCATAAAACTAGAAGGCTCAAACGTTGTACTGGCTGATTTGCCGCCTTCAAAGGAAATCCTTGCACATGTTTTCTCCGGCAAAAAACCTGCCAGAATCTATGCTCATTTTTATAAAGAAGACAGTGACTATTTCAGCACACTGCCCACAAGAGACCATTTTAAATGGTATTTTGCCCTGATTGCTAAAAAAGGTTCAATTGATATCAGGCGTCATGGGAATGATATAGCCAAGCATAAGGGTTGGAGCAGGGAGACGGTAGATTTTATGTCTCAAGTGTTTTTTGAATTGGAATTTGTTAAAATAAATAATGGTGTCATTTCGTTAAACAATACATCCACTAAACGGGATTTAGCTGATTCACGAACTTATCAGCTTAAACAGGCACAATATACTCTTGAGAGCGATTTGCTCTATTCATCCTTTCAGCAGCTCAAAGACTGGTTTGATGAAGTTATGCAAGGGGCTGTAAAACATGAGGAGGCAAAGGAAGAAAAATGGACTTAAAACAGTATATAACAATTGTAGAAGATTGGCCGAAGCCAGGCATTAAATTTAAAGATATTACAACACTTATGGACAATGGTGAAGCGTATAAATATGCTACTGATCAAATTGTTAAATATGCACGCGAAAAGAAGATTGACCTGGTAGTTGGCCCTGAAGCCCGCGGATTCATCATCGGCTGTCCTGTGGCTTATTCTTTAGGTGTAGGCTTTGCTCCAGTCCGCAAAGAAGGTAAACTTCCACGTGAAACAGTCAAGGTTAATTATGGCCTTGAATATGGCAAAGATGTATTAACCATTCATAAAGATGCCATCAAACCAGGGCAAAGAGTCCTGATCACTGATGACCTCCTTGCAACAGGCGGAACAATCGATGCAACCATCCAGCTGGTTGAAGAACTTGGCGGAGTTGTGGCAGGAATTGCATTCCTCATCGAGTTATCATACCTCGACGGGCGTAAAAAGCTGGACAACTATGATATTTTGACATTGATGCAGTATTAATTTTTTATACAAAGAGAGCGCCAGACGAAATGGCGCTCTTTTTAATTTATTTGAAAATAATATTTAAAGGGCTTCCAAATCCATTTATGGAAATACGATAAAGGAATTCGGACAAAAAACGACAAATTTTTTGTTATTCCCATAAAAATAACAGTCTATCCCTTTACATCTTCACTTTTTTTTTCGATAATAGTAGCAATATTAATTTTTTTAATAACTTGTTATTATTGATCAATTTCAAAATTATTACATTATGCAACTGCATAAAATTCAGGGAGATAAAGGTGATTCCATGGCGAACGATCAAGTTCTGACCGCCGAGCAAGTCATCAACAGGGCAAAAGAATATTTAAACGATGAGCATGCAGAGCTTGTTAAAAAAGCATACGAGTTTGCCAAGCATGCCCATCGTGAACAATATAGAAAATCCGGTGAACCATACATCATCCATCCAATCCAGGTAGCAGGCATCCTTGCTGATTTGGAGATGGATCCATCTACGGTTGCAGCCGGCTTTCTTCACGATGTGGTTGAAGACACCGAAGTCTCATTGGAGAATATCGAAGAAGCCTTCAATTCAGAAGTGGCCATGCTTGTCGATGGTGTAACGAAGCTGGGGAAAATTAAATATAAATCACAGGAAGAGCAGCAGGCTGAAAATCACCGGAAAATGTTTGTGGCTATGGCCCAGGACATCCGTGTAATCTTGATTAAGCTTGCTGACCGCCTTCATAATATGCGGACACTTAAGCATCTGCCGGCTGAAAAGCAGCGCCGCATTTCAAATGAAACACTTGAAATCTTTGCACCTCTTGCCCATAGGCTTGGAATCTCCAAGATTAAGTGGGAGCTTGAAGATACCGCTTTGAGGTACCTAAATCCGCAGCAGTATTACCGGATTGTGAACCTGATGAAGAAAAAAAGGGCGGAGCGCGAAGAGTATTTAGATGATGTAATCAATGTTATGAGGAGCCGAATGTCAGAGGTCTCAATTAAATCAGAAATCTCCGGACGTCCTAAGCATATTTACAGCATCTACCGTAAAATGGCGCTTCAAAATAAGCAATTCAATGAGATATATGATTTGCTGGCTGTACGCATTGTTGTTAACAGCATTAAGGATTGCTATGCGGTTCTCGGGATTATTCATACATGCTGGAAGCCAATGCCCGGCCGTTTCAAAGATTATATTGCCATGCCTAAACAGAATATGTATCAGTCACTTCATACTACGGTGATCGGACCAAAGGGCGACCCTCTGGAAGTCCAGATCCGCACTATGGATATGCACAGAATTGCAGAGTTTGGTATTGCTGCCCATTGGGCCTATAAAGAAGGAAAAAGAGTGAATGAAGGCTCTTCTTTTGAGGAAAAACTGACCTGGTTCCGTGAAATCCTGGAATTCCAGGATGATGCAGCAAATGCCGAAGAATTCATGGAATCATTAAAAATTGATTTGTTTTCCGATATGGTGTTTGTTTTTACTCCTAAAGGGGACGTCATCGAGCTTCCTTCCGGATCAGTCCCAATTGACTTTGCTTACCGGATACATTCGGAAATAGGAAACAAGACAATCGGCGCCAAAGTGAATGGGAAAATGGTAACCCTCGATTATAAGCTGAAAACCGGGGATATCATTGAAATTCTGACATCCAAGCATTCCTATGGGCCAAGTAAAGACTGGCTGAAGCTGGCCCAGACTTCACAGGCAAAAAATAGAATTCGGACTTTCTTCAAAAAGCAAAGAAAAGAAGAAAATGTGGAAAAAGGGAAAGAGCTTGTTGAGCGGGAGATCCGCAATATGGATTTCGAGCTGAAGGAAATCCTGACACCTGATAATGTCAAAAGGATTGCAGAGAAATTCAATTTCGCCACTGAGGAAGATATGTATGCTGCTGTTGGCTATAATGGGGTAACAGCCCTTCAGGTTGCCAACAGGCTTACAGAAAAATGGCGCAAGAAGCGCGACCTTGAACAAACCTCCGATATTACAAATGCTGTTTCGGAACTGAAGACATTTACTTCAGCCAAAAAGCGCGAATCCGGTGTCCGGGTTTCCGGCATTGATAACCTGCTCATTCGCCTTTCCCGCTGCTGTAATCCTGTCCCAGGTGATGAAATCGTCGGGTTTATTACAAAGGGCAGAGGTGTCTCTGTACACCGTGATGATTGCCCTAATATCGAAACGGATGATGCAAAACAAAGGCTTATACCAGTTGAGTGGGAAACAGCATTAAATGACCGGAAAGAATACAATGTTGAAATTGAAATTACCGGTTATGACCGCAGAGGATTATTGAACGAGGTCCTTCAGGCTGTTAATGAAACGAAAACCAACATTTCAGCCGTTTCAGGACGCTCGGACCGAAATAAATCAGCAACGATCAATATGTCCATTGCTATACACAATGTAAGCCACCTGCAAAGGGTTGTGGAGCGGATAAAGCAAATCCCTGATATATATGCAGTAAGAAGGATTATGAACTAAAGGGAGCAGATAGAATGCGTGTTGTAGTGCAGCGAAGCAAAGAAGCCAGCGTAACGGTTGACGGGGAAACCGTTGGAAGCATCAAAAAAGGGTTTGTTTTGCTCGTTGGAGTCACCCACGAAGATAAAGAAGAGGACGCAGCTTTTCTGGCTGATAAGATTGCCAATCTTCGCGTCTTTGAAGATGATGCCGGCAAAATGAATCTATCACTGCTCGATCAGGAAGGTGAAATTCTTTCGGTCTCTCAATTCACATTATATGGAGATTGCCGAAAGGGCAGACGTCCCAATTTCATGGACGCGGCAAAGCCTGCGCATGCCGTGAAAATCTATGATGCTTTTAACCGGTTTTTAGAAGCTAAAGGCCTGAAAGTGGAAACAGGTGAATTCGGCGCCATGATGGATGTTCAGTTAACCAACGATGGGCCTGTTACCTTAATTTTAGAAAGCAAATAATGAACGCAAAAAGCCCCGGCATCCCAATGTGAGTGCCAGGGCTTTTTGCTAATTCTTAAAATATCGTGCAAGCCCCTGACAAATTCCTGCTGCTGCTGATTGCTGATACTGTGCAGAAGCTATCAGGGCTTCTTCTGCGGGATTGCTCAGGTATCCGAGTTCGATCAGAACAGCATTTCGTTTGTTCTCTCTGATTACATGATAATCTCCGACTCTAGAGCCCCGATCTCTCAGGTTTGTCATTGCTGTTACATTGGAGTGGATATTGGCTGCAATCTCCTTTTGGAAAGGATGGTAGTAATAGGTAGTCGCTCCTCTGGCAGTCCGGTCCGGAGTGCTGTCATAATGAATGCTGATAAAAGCATCTGCATTATGATCATGTGAGATCCCTACTCTAGAAGGAAGCGGCAAATAGGTATCCCCGCTCCTGGTCAGAATGACATTAGCCCCGGCAGCCCTTAATTTTTCGGCGAGCAATTGAGCAGTCCTGATTGTAATATCCTTTTCACGTGTCCCTCTTGCTCCTGTTGTCCCATTATCACGGCCTCCATGACCTGGATCAAGGACAATTGTTTTATTTTTTAAATGCTTTTCTGCTCCCGGCTTTGTTACTGCAGGTGCAGATCCTTCAACCGTTACGATCCAGCCGGCTACAAAACCCTTTCCGCCGTTTGGCAGGCGAATTTCGTACCAATCATTATTCAGACTGATAATTTCAAAGCTGTCTCCTTTATTTGCCCTGTGAACGACAGCTGACCGGGTACTCGCTTTTTTTCTAATATTTGATCCGTTATGTAAGATAATTGCAGAACTGCCGTTTACATTTTGCTGAGAAGAGCCGGAATTCTTTTCGGCAGTTATGTCTATAAACCAGCTTGCCGCCCATCCGTAAGAACCAGGCTTAAATTCAATCTTTACCCAATTATCTTCTACTTCAAGAATGGAGAAAGTTTGGCCTTTGGCAACTGAACCAATTGGTTTCCCATTTAACGATGCTTTGTTTCTTACCGTTAAAGAGGTTGCAGTTACAGTGCCGGTTTTCCCGGATGATGACTGTTTTGGTTTGCTTTCTGATTGTGAGGGTTGAACCGTAATATATTGGCTGCTGATCCATCCTGTATTTCCCGAGAAAGAGATTTCTGTCCAGCTGTCATCTTGAGAAAGAACGGCAACTGTCTCCCCCGAATTAAGTTTGCCGATGATATCACTTTGAAGAGATGGCTTGTTTCTCACATTTAGAGAGTTTGCCGTGATCTTCCCGGTTTGGCTGCTGCGGGATGAATTCTTCTTTTGTTTGCCGCTGAATTGGACAAATTCATTTGCCACCCATCCATCTCCAAAAGGAGTTTGAATCTTAATCCAGCTTCCTTCTGTGCTCTTGACCTTATAGGCTGTTCCTTTTTGGATAGCCCCCAGAACCCCGTAACTTGTACCAGGTCCATTTCTCACCCTAAGGCCATCTGTTGTGACAACCACCTGGGAATTGTTACCTGACGTTTTTTCTCCAATCTGATTTGAAGTCATATTGGAAACAAGCCAGCTTGCGACATAGCCATTTTCTCCCTGGAAATTAATTTTAATCCATTCTCCTTCACGGGAAAGGGCGTTAAATTGGTCTCCTTTCTGGGCTTGTCCCAGAATGGGGTAGCTTAAACCCGGCCCTTGACGGACGTTAAGATTATTGGTGGTGATTGTTACAGAACTGTTTTCAGCTTTAACCTGTGTTTCCGGCTGTGTTATGCCAGCTAAAAGCATAAGGCATATCACGAGAATAAGTGGCTTTCTTTTCTTCAACAGGCCGCCTCCTTTCATAATAAAAATCCTTATTAAAAGAAAAACAAACAAGGTGCCCGCAGTCAAGAGAACTTTGGTCCTAAAATACTTCTCCATCTTGTGCAATATCCCTTCTAATATCGGATTATCAGCCATCAATTTTAGCTGGGGAATTTAATTTGTCCGTTATGAAACATTTCATCTGAAAATGGCAAGAATAGAACAGACTATATAAAAAAGGGTGAGCACAATGAGATTTGGAGAAAAAGGAATGTCAGCACAATCTGGTGAAAATCAGCTGTTCGGGGTAGATTTTCATGATTTTATACAAAAAGAACAGAACTCAAACATGATTGAACTCGCGTCAGAGTTTGGACTATCTCTCAGGGATGTAAGAAAACTGAAAAAAAGGCTGGAACGATCATAGCATTTTTTAGTCTTGACATTGGCGGAAATGCTCCGTATTATAATATAAATAAAATGACAAAACAATTAAATGTCTAGCTGCAGCGCCAGACCAAGGCGTTTCTGCTTTTCGATAATAAACCATTGATGGAGAAGAGTAGTTAAACCCCACATGAAAAGAGAGAGAATGCCGTCCGGCTGAAAGCATTCTCACATGATGATTTAACGAAAGAACACTTCGTAGGTTTCTCTCTGAAAAAGGCTTGATCCTTAGTAGGAGCTGAACGTTAACAGGCGTTAACTGTAAAAGAGGAAGTCTATTTATAGGCTTCAACTAGGGTGGCACCACGGGAAAAAACAGACTCTCGTCCCTTGTATTTAATATACAAGGAGGCGGGGGTTTTTTTATTTTGGCGATGCTTGCGAACATGGCTGATTTATTGGCTAAAGCGTAAAGGATCAATAAATTATACATAGTTATCATTTTGCATTAGGAGGTAATTTTCATGTCAATTCGAATACCGAGGGGAACGCAGGACATTCTGCCGGGAGAAGTTGAGAAATGGCAATTGATTGAAGAAAAGGCAAGGGAACTTTGTGAGAAGTTTCAATATCGTGAGATCAGAACACCTATATTCGAACATACAGAATTATTCCTGCGCAGTGTAGGAGACACCACGGATATTGTTCAAAAAGAAATGTACACGTTTGAAGACCGCGGCGGCCGCAGTCTGACCCTTCGCCCTGAAGGAACAGCTTCAACTGTAAGATCTTTTGTTGAGCACAAAATGCATGGCGATGCAAGTCAGCCTGTAAAGCTTTATTATATGGGACCTATGTTCCGTTATGAGCGCCCTCAGGCAGGACGTTTCCGCCAGTTTGTCCAATTCGGCGTCGAAGCGATCGGCAGTGCTGATCCGGCAATTGATGCGGAAGTAATTGCATTGGCAATGTCACTCTATAAAAGAATGGGTCTGCAAAAGCTTAAATTGATTGTGAACAGCCTGGGAGATAAAGAAAGCCGAACTGCACACAGAGAGGCCTTGGTCAACCACTTTAAGCCGCGGATCGGTGAGTTTTGCCAGGATTGCCAGAACCGTCTTGAGAAGAATCCAATGCGTATCCTGGACTGTAAACAAGACCGTGAACATGAACTTATGAAATCTGCTCCATCCATTATTGATTATTTAAATGATTATTCAAAAGCCTACTTCGAGAAGGTTCAAAAGTATTTAAAGAACCTGGATATTGACTTTACGGTCGATCCAAATCTTGTTCGCGGCCTGGATTATTATAATCATACGGCCTTTGAAATTATGAGTGATTCCGAAGGTTTCGGAGCAATTACTACTCTTTGCGGCGGCGGACGATACAATGGCCTCACTGAGGAAATTGGAGGTCCTGAAGCGCCTGGAATTGGCTTTGCTTTAAGTATCGAGCGATTCATTGCTGCTCTTGAAGCAGAAAAGGTCAATCTGCCTCTTGCTAGGAGCATTGATTGCTACCTTGTATCCCTTGGAGAGGAAGCAAAGGATTATACAGTCGGCCTTCTTCAAAAACTGCGGATGGCAGGATATTCTGCTGAAAGAGATTATCTTGACAGAAAAATTAAAGCACAGTTTAAAGCGGCAGACCGTTCAAATGCGAAATTTGTTGCTGTCCTGGGCGAAGATGAGCTTAAAGCCAATAAAATTAATGTTAAATCGATGGAATCAGGGGAGCAAACAGAGGTTGCACTTGATTCGTTTATAGAGAAATTCACAGCACTTTATCAATCATAAACTTGTGTTTACAGGAGGAATTAGTATGTATGGGCGAACGTATTTTTGCGGGGAAGTAACGGAAAAAGCTATAGGAGAAAAAGTAAGCTTAAAAGGCTGGGTGCAAAAGCGCCGGGATCTGGGCGGCCTGATCTTTGTGGATCTTCGTGACCGCACTGGCATTGTTCAGGTTGTATTCAATCCGGAAGTTTCCCCGGAAGCTCTTGCAGCGGCTGAAAAAATCCGCAATGAATTTGTAATTGATATAGAGGGAGAAGTAATTGCGCGTGAAGAAGGCACCATCAATGAGAATTTGAAAACAGGGCGCATTGAGATTAAAGCAGAGAAAGTGACGATCATCAATGAAGCAAAAACACCTCCTTTTGTCATTGATGATAAAACGGATGTTTCTGAAGATGTCCGCTTAAAATACCGCTATCTGGATTTGAGACGCCCGGTTATGTTCGAAACCTTTAAAATGCGTCATCAAGTTACTAAAGTAATGAGGGATTTCCTGGACAGCGAAGGATTTTTGGATGTGGAAACACCGATCTTAACGAAGAGCACCCCGGAGGGAGCCCGTGATTATTTAGTTCCAAGCCGTGTGCATCCAGGTGAATTTTACGCTCTTCCGCAGTCGCCGCAAATCTTTAAGCAGTTATTAATGGTAGGCGGATTTGAGCGCTATTACCAAATTGCACGATGCTTCCGTGATGAAGATCTTCGGGCAGATCGCCAGCCTGAATTTACTCAACTCGACATCGAAATGAGTTTCATGAGCCAGGAAGAAATCATCAGCCTGATGGAAAACATGATGGAAAAGATTATGAAAGAAGTAAAAGGCCATGATGTAAAGCTTCCATTTCCTCGCATGACCTATCAGGATGCCATGGACCGTTTTGGTTCAGATAAGCCGGATACACGCTTTGGGATGGAATTAACAGATCTGTCTGAGATCGTGAAAGAGTCAAGCTTCAAAGTATTTGCCGGAGCAGTAGCATCCGGAGGACAGGTGAAGGCCATTAATGTAAAAAATGGCGCAGGAAAGTACTCAAGAAAAGATATTGATGCCTTAACAGAGTTTGCAGCTGTTTATGGTGCAAAAGGGCTTGCGTGGTTAAAAGCGGAAGAGGACGGATTAAAAGGTCCGATTGCCAAGTTTGTCACTGAGGACGAGCAAAAATCATTCTATTCCGTACTATCGGTAGAACCGGGAGACTTGCTCCTATTTGTAGCAGATAAGAAGAATGTTGTCGCTGATGCACTTGGCGCTCTGCGCTTAAAGCTTGGTAAAGAGCTTGAGCTGATTGATCAAAGCAAATTTAATTTCCTTTGGGTTACAGACTGGCCGCTTCTTGAGTATGATGAGGAAGAAGGCAGATATTATGCAGCCCATCATCCATTTACCATGCCTGCAAGAGAAGATTTAGATCTTCTTGATAAGGATCCTGCTGGGGTCCGCGCACAAGCATATGACCTTGTATTAAATGGCTACGAGCTTGGCGGCGGTTCATTGCGTATTTTCGAAAGAGATGTTCAGGAGAAAATGTTCAGTGTGCTTGGCTTCTCAAAAGAAGAAGCTGTTGAACAGTTTGGTTTCCTTCTTGAAGCATTTGAATATGGCACTCCTCCGCATGGCGGTATTGCCCTGGGGTTGGACAGACTCGTGATGCTATTGGCCGGCAGAACAAACCTGAGGGATACAATTGCATTCCCTAAAACAGCCAGTGCGAGCTGTGTGCTTACAGAAGCTCCTGGGGAAGTCAGCCAGTCGCAGCTTAATGATTTGCATTTAGCACTTAATTTAAAAAAAAGTGAGTAATTTCCTATTTAATGGTTAAACGGAAGAAAAAATTCATTTTTCAGAAAATTAAACCGGGAAGTAACTCCTGACTTTTAGGCAGACTTTCTAATTTTAAGGAATAAAATGGATATATTTGTCCATATCACCTCCATTTCATCAGCTTGAAAAAGACGAAATCGTGTGATATGATCATATCAATAAATAAAGAGTCCTGATGTGTTCGTTGTAAAACCTGAAATTTTGACCAACATTATTCCTTCGGGAGTCCGGAGTTTTCCAGCAGCGTAAATGCCTCATGGATGAGGACTTACAAACGCAGGAAACAGGACACCCACCTGCTGAGTGCGGGTTCAAAACGAGGGCATCAACAGCGACGGCACGATTGGGACTCTTTAGTACATACGATATTTATAATCCATGCCAGCGGGCATGGTTTTTTTATTTGTCCTGTTAGTATGAATCACTGATAAGAAGATAAGTTTTAAATAAGATAATGCTGTGAACACTATTGGAGAGAAGTTTGAATTTAAGCTTAAATGTTAATATCATTAATCCCATAGAACTACTTGCTTTAAAAATCAAGTATGATATATTCATTATCGGGTATAAGAAAATACATGCTTATTAAATAACATCTGATGGAGTTGATATAAATATGCTTCACCAATTTTCCAGGAATGAATTGGCTATTGGCAAAGAAGGCCTCGAAAAAATGAAAAATAGCACCGTTGCAGTACTGGGCATCGGCGGAGTTGGTTCTTTTGCAGCGGAAGCATTGGCGCGTTCCGGCGTTGGCCGGCTTGTGCTGGTTGATAAAGACGATGTAGATATTACAAATGTGAACAGACAGGTCATCGCTTTATTATCCACTGTCGGGAAACCAAAGGTGGATTTAATGAAAGAAAGAATCAAGGATATCAATCCTGACTGTGAAGTTATTGCTTTGAAAATGTTTTATACAGAAGAAACCTATGAACAATTCTTCAATTACGGTCTGGACTTTGTAGTTGATGCTTCCGATACAATTGCCTATAAAATCCATCTAATGAAAGAATGCTTGAACAGAGGGATTCCAATGATCTCATGCATGGGTGCTGCCAATAAGATGGATCCAACCAGATTCCAGATTGCTGATATCTTCAAAACTCATACTGACCCGATTGCAAAGGTTATCCGCACGCGCCTGAGAAAAGAAGGAATCAGAAAAGGCGTTCCGGTTGTATTTTCAGATGAAAGCCCGATTGTAATCCGGGAAGATGTCCGAAAAACAGTAGGAAAAGATGATGCTGAAATCAGAAAGGCCAAAATGCCGCCATCTTCTAACGCATTTGTTCCTTCTGTTGCAGGTTTAATCATGGCCAGCTATGTAACCAGAGAACTCTTAAGCGATATAAAAATTGCACGTGTAAATGACTGAAAAGAGACCGGCCTTCTGAAGGCCGGTCTTTGCGCATGTTAATTTTCTTCAATCGCTTCAGTTAATGAACAGCTCTTTTCTCTTCTATGCTGTCATGCTTCAGCAGCTGGTCTGCTTCTTTCAGGATGCTTGCCATTTCCCCATATTGCAAAAGCTGATTTTTATATTCCGTTTCTTTTTCCTTCAACCTTTTAATTAACTCCTCATTTTGAAGTTTTAATTGCACTTGTTCTTCGTGCAGACATTTATTTTCCTTCATTTGATCTGGATCAGGCTGTGTTTTGGCGAAATTTCTTAAGAAGTGTATGACTTGAGCCAAGTTGGCGGGCGGAACAGTATCAGGAGTTTCATGTGTTTCATGTGTTAGAGAGCCTGCAGTATTCCTTGTGTTTTCTTCGGATCCATAATCTTCCCTTTTGGTTATGACCATGTTCCAGCGATATTGGCAGGCTGAAACTGTACGGCCCAGTTCGGTACTTGCCTTCTTAAAGGCTGATGCTTTTGAATCGCCATTTGATGTGTATTCGAGTACTGTCTCTTCGAGTAATTGATCCTCTTCCGGCTTCCATAAGTCTTTCCGTTCCTTCATTTCTTTGATCACCTCGAAAATACGATTGTTAGGCTTATCGTCACCTTAATAGATGAAAATATTCCATTCTCAGCCCGTGAAAGGTAAAATAGCAAGGAGCAAATCTAATTTTGATCCCGGCCTTAAAGACGTCTGCAAAATGGACAAAGCATTACCAGCTGGGAGGAGGATGAATACATGGATACTCTTGTAGAAATACAGGATGTTACAAAAGTGATTAAAGGAAGAACGATTATTGATTCTGTCAGCTTTGACGTGAAAAAGGGAGAGGTATTCGGTTTCCTTGGCCCAAACGGTGCAGGTAAAACCACCACTATTCGAATGCTGGTGGGCTTGATCGGCATTACTTCCGGGGACATAAAAATTCTTGGCAGCAGCATTAAAACAGATTTTGAAAAAGCGGTTTCCCATATTGGAGCCATTGTAGAAAATCCTGAGATGTATAAGTTTTTGTCAGGTTATCAAAATTTAATCCATTATGCACGAATGTCAAAAGGTGTGACAAAGGAGAAGATTGATGAGACTGTCGAGCTGGTAGGCCTGGCAGATCGGATACATGATAAAGTGAGGACATACTCACTTGGAATGAGGCAGAGACTTGGTCTGGCGCAGTGTCTTTTGCATGATCCCCAAATCCTCGTTCTGGATGAGCCTACGAATGGGCTTGATCCGGCAGGCATCAGAGAGATTAGGGATCATCTGAGGATGCTTGCGAGAGAGAGAGAAATGGCTGTCATTGTATCCAGCCACTTATTATCGGAAATGGAAATGATGTGCGACAGAATCGGCATTATTCAAAATGGGAAATTGATTGATGTTCAGCACATCAGTGATTTTGTACAGGGAAAAGAAAAGGTTTATGAAGTGGAAGTGGATGACCCTGATAAAGCACAAAGAATGTTAAAGGGGATATACCCTGAATTGCCGATACAGGTCACTGGAAACAGCGTGTTTCTTCCACTTGTCCGTGACGGAATACCTGAGATGGTAAAGGAGTTTGTAAGTACAGATATTAAAATATTTGCTGTCCGTGAAGTAACCAAAACATTGGAAGATCGCTTCCTGGAAGTTACTGAGTTCAAGGGAGGTGCCGGACATGCTCGGACTGATTCAAAATGAATGGATGAAGATTTTTAGGCGTCCGGGGACTTATGTCATGATTGGACTGCTTTTAATCATGACGACTGTTGCAGGCGCCTTTATAAAATATCAGGAAAGCGGGGGAACAGTCCCTGATAATATGGAATGGAAAAGGGGTTTGCAGACTCAGAACGAAAGCTATCAAAAACAGCTTGAAGAGATGGGGGAAATGGTTCCCAGAGACATGAAGGAACAGTATCAGAGAGAGATTGCCCTTAATGAATACCGAATTCAACATGATATTTCACCCAATGAGGAATACTCTATCTGGGGATTTGTATCCGATACCTCACAGCTGATTGAATTTGCCGGCCTGTTTACCATAATCATTGCCGGGGGGATCGTGGCGAGTGAGTTTACATGGGGAACCATCAAACTTCTTTTGATTAGGCCTATCAAAAGAGTGAAAATCCTGGGAGCAAAGTATATTACCGTGATTTTGTTCGGTCTGATGCTGCTGGCCCTCCTCTTCGGATATTCAGCACTTCTGGGCGGTCTCCTCTTTGGATTCCCTGAAAAAGCAATTCCTTTTTTATATTATTACAATGGGACAGTGGAAGAGCAAAGCATGGGACTTCATCTGATAGCTTATTATGGCCTTAAATCCATTAATATGCTTATGCTTGCAACCATGGCTTTTATGATTTCAGCAGTTTTCAGGAATAGCTCTCTGGCAATAGGACTTTCTCTGTTTCTGATGTTTATGGGAGGACAGGTAACAAGGCTGATTGCCATGAAGTATGAGTGGGCTAAGTACAGCCTTTTTGCCAATACAGATCTTCTTCAATATTTTGAAGGAGTGCCAATGGTTCAGGGAATGACGCTTGGATTTTCGATCATGATTATATTAATATACTTCCTGCTTTTTCAGGTGCTTGCATTTTATGTATTTAATAAAAGAGATGTTTCTGCTTAAAATAGCAAAAGGTCTGGCATCACAGCCAGACCTTTTGCTATTTAAGGAGTTTTTCATAAATTGATGCTAATGCCTGTTCAAATTTGCCTGTTTTCTTAGGCTGATAATATACCTTGTTTTTTATTCTGTCCGGCAGGTATTGCTGTTTGACCCAGCCCGTTTCATAGTCGTGAGGGTACAGATAGCCGATGCCTCTTCCAAGCTCTTTTGCACCTTTGTAGTGGGCGTCCTTCAGATGATCGGGGACTTCACCGCTTTTGCCTGCGCGAATATCTGCAATTGCAGAATCCAAGGCTTTGTATGCAGAATTGGATTTTGGAGATAAGCAAAGCTCTATGACCGCATTTGCAAGCGGTATCCTTGCTTCCGGGAATCCAATTCTTTCCGCTGTTTCAATGGCTGCAAGAGTTCTGGTCCCGGCTTGCGGCGATGCCAGTCCAATATCTTCATAGGCGATAACCAGCAGTCTTCTGCTTATGCTCTGCAGATCGCCTGCTTCAATTAATCTTCCCAAATAGTGCAGCGCAGCATTTACATCGCTTCCGCGGATAGACTTTTGAAATCCTGATAATACATCGTAATGGGCATCCCCATCTTTATCGTGAGTAAAGCCTTTGCGCTGAATGCATTCCTCAGCAACAGACAAGTCAATCTTAATGATGCCTTCTTCATCCTCTTTTGTTGAAAGCACAGCCAGTTCCAAGGCATTAAGCGAGCTTCTGACATCGCCATTTGAAGCAGTTGCCAGGTGTGTTAGAGCTTCATCGGTAACATCGGTATGTTTATTGCCAAGGCCCCGTTCCTTATCATGCAATGCCCTTGTCAGTGCCATTTTTATTTCATCTGCAGACAGCGGCTTCAGTTCAAAAATTTGACACCGGCTTCTGATCGCAGGATTTATTGCATGATATGGGTTGCTGGTTGTGGCGCCAATTAAAGTGATGCTGCCATTTTCCAGATAGGGAAGCAGAAAATCCTGTTTACCTTTATCCAGCCTATGGACTTCATCCAGCAGCAGAATAACCTTTCCCGACATTTTTGCCTCTGCTGCTACCACTTCCATATCTTTTTTATTATTAGTCACTGCATTTAAAGTGCGGAAAGCATATTGTGTGCTTCCTGCAATGGCGCTTGCAATCGACGTCTTGCCTATACCTGGAGGCCCGTACAGAATCATCGATGAGAGCTGCTTAGCCTGCACCATGCGATAAATAATTTTTCCTTCTGAAACAAGATGCTCCTGGCCGATGATTTCATCTATCGTTCTCGGCCTCATCCGGAATGCAAGAGGTTTAATGTTCAAAGTTATCACTCCAGCCTTTTGCCGGCAGCCTGCAGTCTGCCTATCAATTTTCAGCAAAGCTTTCGCTTTCTATTTAAGATACCATAACATTTCCTGCTGTGAAATCAATTAGACCGCCATTGCCAGCGTGCGGGGTTCAATCCCTTGCGCCCCTTTTCTCCCTAAAATATGCTATAATGTCAAAAGTCTATAATCTTACTAAGGATTTAATTTTCCATATAATGAAGCTGGTCTTTTGGGGTAATTTGGGATCAAGGTGGATTTCCGGAGCAGCTTTGCCGCAGTGCCAGGCTTTAACTGACCGATTTTTGGCAAAGCTTAAAGAAAAGGATATTTATTCGAATCAAATGCTTAAAGACAAGGATAGAGGTGCAAGCTGATGAAAATATCTACTAAAGGCCGTTATGGTTTAACTATAATGATTGAATTAGCTAAAAAGCATGGGGAAGGTCCCACTTCGTTAAAATCGATTGCCCAGACGAATGACCTGTCTGAGCACTATCTGGAGCAGCTTATTGCTCCGCTTCGGAACGCAGGTCTTGTTAAAAGCATCCGCGGTGCATACGGCGGATATATTTTAGGCAAAGAGCCGGCAAAAATTACCTCCGGGGATATCATCAGAGTTCTGGAAGGACCGATCAGTCCAGTAGAAGGAATTGAAGATGAAGAGCCTGCAAAGAGAGAACTGTGGATGCGAATTCGTGATGCTGTGAAAGATGTGCTTGATAACACAACGCTTGAAGATCTTGCCAGCCATACTGATACTGGCGAATCGGATGCTTATATGTTTTATATTTAGTCCTTTATAAGGGGATAATTCATATGTAAAAAAGCAAACAGCAGGATGAAATGAGGTAGGTGAAATAGATTGGAAAGAATATATCTTGACCATGCGGCAACTTCGCCAATGCATCCGGAAGTGATTGAACGGATGACTGAAATCATGAAATCTGAATATGGAAATCCCTCAAGCATTCATCATTTCGGGCGGAGGGCACGCCATATTGTCGATGAAGCAAGATTTGCTTTAGCAAACAGCATTGGTGCAAAAGCCAATGACATTATTTTTACAGGCGGCGGAACAGAAGCTGATAATCATGCGATTTTTGGAACGGCTGAATCCTGCCGCCATAGGGGCAAACACATTATCACAACCCAAATTGAACATCATGCGGTTTTGCATGCGTGTGAGGAGCTTGAAAGACAGGGCTTTGAGGTAACGTATTTGCCTGTTGATCCAAATGGGCGTGTTTCATTAAAGGACGTAGAAGATGCTTTGCGGGAGGATACCATTCTTGTAACCATCATGTACGGAAATAATGAAATAGGGACTCTTCAGCCGATTAAGGAAATAGGAGAGTTATTGGCAGAGCATCCTGCCAAATTCCATACCGATGCTGTTCAGGCTTATGGGCTTGAAAAAATTGATGTGCAGGAATTGAGAGTGGATTTGCTTTCCGTCTCCGCCCATAAAATCAATGGCCCAAAAGGGATCGGCTTTTTATACGCCCATCCTGATGTGAAGCTTTCTTCACGGCTATTTGGCGGTGAACAAGAAAGGAAGCGCCGGGCAGGAACAGAAAATGTTCCATCTATTGCAGGCTTCCAGGAGGCTGTCCGGATCACTCAGAAGGAGATGGAAGCTAAGCGGGAAGAGCTGCATTCTTTTAAGATGCTGTTCATGGATAAACTGAAGCAGGAAGAAGCTGTTTTTGAACTGAACGGATTGCTTGATTGTTCCCTTCCTCATGTTTTAAACTTAAGCTTTCCCGGAACAAATGTTGAAGCCATGCTGGTCAATCTTGATTTGGCTGGAATAGCAGCATCAAGCGGGTCGGCTTGTACTGCAGGCTCCATCGATCCATCCCATGTCCTTGTCAGCATGTTTGGAAAAGGATCAGATAAGCTGCAAAATTCCATCCGTTTCAGCTACGGCCTTTTTAATACAACAGAACAAGTCGAAAAAGCAGCTGTACAAACAGCCAAAATCGTGAAGCGGCTGGCTAAATAGATAAGGTAATGGAAACATGCACGTCTAAGTGTGGTTTCTGAAGATTTGAGGTGAAAGAGATGAAAAAAGATCCAAAGGATACCCGGGTAGTGGTTGGAATGTCCGGAGGCGTTGATTCTTCTGTGGCGGCTCTGCTTTTGAAGGAACAGGGGTATGATGTAATCGGCATCTTCATGAAAAACTGGGATGATACAGACGAAAATGGTGTTTGTACCGCTACAGAGGACTACAATGATGTCATCCGGGTATGCAACCAAATCGGCATCCCATATTATGCAGTCAACTTTGAAAAGCAATATTGGGACAAAGTATTTACCTACTTCCTTGAAGAATACAAGGCAGGGCGGACACCCAATCCGGATGTGATGTGCAATAAAGAAATTAAATTTAAGGCATTCCTTGAACATGCTATGAGCCTTGGCGCCGACTATCTGGCGACAGGACACTACGCCCGTGTGGAATTCAGGGATGGCGAATACAAAATGCTGAGAGGTCTTGATGATAATAAGGACCAAACATATTTCCTGAACCAGTTAACACAGGAACAGCTTGAAAAAGTAATGTTCCCGATTGGGGATATTGAAAAATCAAAAGTCCGTGAACTTGCAAAGGAAGCCGGATTGGCAACTGCAGCAAAGAAAGACAGTACGGGCATCTGCTTTATCGGTGAACGCAACTTTAAGGAATTCCTTGGGAACTACCTTCCGGCTCAGCCCGGAAACATGGAAACCATGGACGGAAAAGTTGTCGGCAAACACGATGGCCTCATGTATTATACGATTGGACAGCGGCATGGACTGGGCATAGGCGGAGCAGGTGAACCCTGGTTTGCAATCGGTAAAGACCTGAAGAGAAATGTCTTGTATGTGGGACAGGGCTTCCACAATGAACTGCTCTATTCTGACTCCATTATTGCTGTTAATACCAGCTGGGTGACTAATTCAGAACAGCCGCAGGAATTTGAATGTACGGCTAAATTCAGATATCGCCAGGCTGACAGCAGGGTAAAGGTTCAAATACTTGGAGATGGCAAGGTCAAAGTTACTTTTGAGGAGCCAATCCGGGCTGTTACCCCTGGTCAGGCGGTTGTCTTTTATAATGGAGACGAGTGCCTTGGCGGAGGAACAATTGATGAAATATTCAAGGATGGCAAACAGCTGGATTATGTCGGTTAAGAAAAGACTTGACCCCGATTCTTATCAAAGGATCGGGGTTTTATTACGGGAATAGAAGACAGCGGAAAAGCTGAATTCAAATATGCTATACTTTGATTTGAATGGAGTGATGAATAATGGATAAAAACCAAAAGGGTATTCAATATATGAAAGAAGGAAAATGGGAAGAAGCCGCGAAGGTTTTTATGGAAGCGATTGAAGAGAATCCTTCAGATCCTGTTTCATATATTAACTTTGGAAATGTGCTATCTGCTGTAGGAGAAAACGAAAAAGCGCTGAAGTTCTATGAAAAAGCAATAGGTCTTGATGAAAATGCCGGTGCTGCTTACTACAGTGCGGGAAATTTATATTATGAATTACAGCAGTTTGACGAAGCTAAAAAGATGTTTGAAACAGCATTGAAAAAAGGCCTGGAAACTGCAGATAATTTCTTCATGCTTGGCATGTCCCTTACTGCCCTTGACCAGGGCAGACTGGCTTTGCCTTATTTGCAGCGGAGTGCAGAGCTGAATGAAAATGACGCCGAAGCACATTTCCAATATGGATTATGCCTGGCACAGCTGGATTACATTGATGAAGCGATCCAGCAGATGAAAAAGTGCATTGAAATTGAGCCGGAGCATGCAGATGCTTATTACAATCTTGGAGTAGCATATGGATTTAAAGAAAAGGAAAATGAAGCACTTGCTTACTTTAATAAGGCACTGGGAATTCAGCCGGACCATATGCTTGCGGGCTATGGAAAAAAGCTGATTGAAAAGGGCGGCAGCGAATTGAATTAAAGTTGTTTTAAGGGGAGGGAAAGGCAATGGAAAAACAGGATTCCATGGATCTTTTTGCCGAACAGGGAAAGTTCATAAAAGGCAGACATCTGGTCACAATCTTTCATAATGAGCAAAACTTATATACGGTTGTGCGCATTCGGGTTGATGAAACGAATGACTCTTATGATGAAAAAGAAGCGGTCATTACCGGCTATCTGCCAAAGATGCATGAGCATGAAACCTATATTTTTTATGGTGAATTCAAAGACCACCCCAAGTTCGGCATCCAATTCCATGCAAGCCATTACAGGAAAGATCTTCCCCAGACGAAACAAGGCGTAGCCAATTATTTATCAAGTGAATTATTTAAAGGGATTGGCAAGAAAACCGCCGAGCAAATTGTCGAGACACTTGGAGAAGATGCGATTACTCGTATTCTTAACCAGCCGTCCCTGCTAGATAAAGTTCCCAAACTGTCACCTGAAAAAGCTAAATTGCTTTATGACACGCTTATGGAACACCAGGGCCTTGAGCAAGCCATGATTGCACTAAATCAATATGGTTTTGGCCCGCAGCTTTCCATGAGAATTTACCAGGTGTATAAAGAAATGACGGTTGAAGTCGTACAAAACAACCCTTATAAGCTGGTTGAGGATATAGACGGGGTCGGCTTTGGCAGAGCAGACGAACTGGGATATCAAATCGGCATATCAGGCAATCATCCTGACCGTATTAAAGCTGCCTGCCTATACATACTTGAAACGGAGAGTATGCAGGCAGGCCATGTTTATATTGAAGTAAAGCCTCTTCTGCAAAGTGTAAAGAAGCTGCTGGAAGAAAATAAGCGTGATGTGATTGAATACAGGGATATATCCAATGAACTGATTAAGCTTGAAGAGGAAGGGAAGATCATGGCTGAAGGCCAAAAAATTTTCCTTCCATCTCTTTATTTTTCCGAAAAGGGACTGGTAACCAATATCAAACGGATCCTAAAGCAAACCCAGTATGATGAACAGTTCCCGGAGTCGGAATTTCTTTTGGCCCTTGGAAATTTGGAGGAGCGCCTGGGTGTCCAATATGCCCCAACTCAAAAGGAAGCCATTCAAACAGCTCTTATGTCTCCTATGCTGATATTGACCGGCGGGCCGGGGACAGGAAAAACAACCGTTATTAAGGGGATTGTTGAATTATATGCCGAGCTGCATGGCTGTTCCCTGGAACCGAAAGATTATAAAAAGGAAGAGCCCTTTCCCTTCCTGCTGGCAGCCCCTACAGGAAGGGCAGCAAAACGGATGGCAGAATCAACGGGGCTGCCCGCTGTAACCATTCACCGTCTTCTTGGCTGGAATGGGACTGAAGGATTTGACCGGCACGAGGAGAGTCCATTAGAAGGCAGGATTTTAATTGTAGATGAAACATCAATGGTTGATGTTTGGCTTGCAAATCAGCTTTTCAAGGCTCTTCCTGAAAATATGCAGGTGATCCTGGTTGGTGATGAAGACCAGCTGCCTTCAGTAGGTCCCGGCCAGGTTTTGAAGGATCTTTTGCGGTCAGAACGCATTCCAACTGTCCGTTTAACAGATATATACAGACAGGCCGAAGGATCCTCAATTATTGAATTGGCCCATGAAATGAAAAAAGGCAAGCTTCCTGCGAACATCTCTGCGCAGCAATCGGATCGTTCATTTATCAAATGCCAGCCGGGTCAAATTGCGGATGTTGTTGAAAAGGTTGTACTGAATGCCAAAAAGAAAGGTTATTCTTCCAAAGATATTCAGGTGCTTGCCCCAATGTACCGGGGACCTGCAGGAATCGACAGACTAAACGAAATACTGCAGGAAATACTGAATCCAAATCCCGATGGAACGAGGAAAGAGCTGTCCTTTGGTGATGTGAAATACAGAATTGGCGATAAGGTCCTTCAGCTTGTCAACCAGCCTGAGAACAATGTTTTTAACGGGGATATGGGTGAAATTGTTTCTATTTTTTACGCAAAGGAAAATACGGAAAAACAGGATATGATTGTCGTATCCTTCGATGGTGCGGAAGCTGCATACACAAGGCAGGATCTGAATCAGATCACTCATGCTTACTGCTGCTCTGTCCATAAATCGCAGGGAAGTGAATTTCCGATCGTCATTATGCCTGTTGTTAAAAGCTATTACAGGATGCTGAGAAGAAATCTCCTTTATACCGCCATTACCCGCAGCAGACAATTTTTGATCCTTTGCGGCGAAGAAGATGCATTGAAAATCGGTGTGGAACGTGCTGAGGAACAGGCCCGCCTGACCACTCTTTCCGAAAAGCTGAGAGATGCAATCCTATCTAATGATGAAACAGGGCTTGAAGATACAGCGGAGTCTTCTCTGACAGAAACACTTTCTCTAGAAGAAAAGCTTCTCCAAGCTGATCCAATGATAGGAATGGGAAATATAACACCGTATGATTTTTTGGAAAAAGAATATAGCTAAGAAGAGCAGTCTACAATAAAAGACTGTTCTTTTTGTATATCTAAGCGATCGACGTGCAATTTGGCGGTTTAATCAAAAATATAAAAAGGAGAGATAAATATGGAAAAAAAAAGCAGAACTTCTCTTCTCAATCTCCATGGAGTAAAACGGCGCAGTCAGCCGCGGCAGAACTATGAGTTTTCAGAGGAACTGTCAGACGGCGGGGAGCGCAGCGAGCGTTTTAATAAGCCAAGGTACAGCACAAAGTAGGCTTATGCAGGCTTGCTAATCCGTTCTTAACAATATTTTTTGGCTCCCGTGGCAATGGTTTTCCGTTATGTTTTTTTAGGGACAGTGAAAACTATAACTGTTCGGGAAGGCGGGATTCTCTTTGCGGACATTTTCTTTATTAAAAGGCCTGCCGGTTTTTGAGTTGAAAACCGGCAATAAGGCAGGCGATATCTGTGATTTATCCATTTCAGGCACCGGAAAAGTACAGGGATTACTCCTGCGAAAGGGCGCACTTTTGAAAAAAACATATATCATCAATATTGAAGACGTGGCATCTTTCGGCTGGGATGGAGTGATGATTGAAGATACCTCTGTTCTGCAGGCAATTCCTAAACATGAGGATTATACATGTGAGACCCATAACCGGTTAACCGGCAAAATGATTATGAGCCGGGAAGGAGAACGGCTGGGTTTGCTTGAGGATGTATACTTTAAGGAAGAATTGGGCACGATTGTAGGGTACGAACTGTCGGATGGCTTCTTTTCAGATGTGCTGGAAGGAAAACGTGTCATAAAAACCGATGACCCGCCTGCAATTGGAAAAGACGCCATAATTGTAAATGTAAAATAGTGAGGTGTCTTTTTCGTGCTGAAATGTCCAAATTGCCAGAGCAAAGATATTGGGAAAATCGGGATTAACCAATATTATTGCTGGAATTGCTTTATAGAACTTTCCTTGTCCAAAGGGATCATTAACACCCATCAAGTAGAGGAAGATGGTACGCTCAGCTCCCTTGATGATTTATTTGAAGAAGATGAGCGCCGGTTTCTTTCGTAAGAATTAACGGAAGAGGTGAGCCAGTTTGAACAGAATATTAACCTCTGCAATGATGCTTGGGGCAGGAATGGCTGCTTATAATTACGCCCAAAAGAATAATATGATATCAGGCCGAAAAATGAAACGCATCCGAAAAAGAATAACAAAAGCTTTATTTTAAAATGATCATGGCTGGTTCTTAAAAAGGGCCAGCTTTTTTGCGCAGCTTCAGGCTAATCTTACTAAGTAAGATGCATAAATCCCAGGGAAGCTATCACAATAAAAACAAGGAGGCGGGCCATATTGAATATTCAAATGAAATGGTACTACCGGCTTGGATTTCTGCTTCTCTTGTTTATTGTGATCTTAGTTTTCCTAAAGCTCCAGGCATTATGGATGCCCTTTCTGGAAATCATATTTGCCGTTCTCATTCCTTTTATCATTGGGGCATTTATTACATATCTTCTTCACCCGATCGTGGAAAAATTGCATGAAACGGGCCTTCACAGGGGGCTTGCCGTTTTTATTATATATTTGTTGTTCTTCGGGGGAATTGGCCTTATCCTATATAAAGGGATTCCGGCTTTTATTCATCAATTGCGTGATCTGGCGGAAAATGCACCTCATTTTGCAAATCAGTATCGCGGGTGGATCGACGCGATTCAGAGTAAAACATCAACATGGCCAGATGGCCTGCAGACCAGGATTGATGATGTTATTGCTGCTGTAGAGCAACGATTAAATAATCTTTTATCAAAGGTAATCACATTTTTTCTGAATGTACTGAACTATGCTGTGATTATCGCAGTTATTCCCTTCATTTCCTTTTACCTTCTTAAAGATTTTTCGATTATGAAAAGAGCTGCCTGGTACTTGACGCCAAGGAAATGGCGGAAGGAAGGCGTGCTATTCTTAAGAGATATAGATAGATCCCTCGGAAGCTATATCAGAGGACAGCTTCTGGTATGTGCAGCCATAGGGACAATTTCTTCTCTGCTATTCTGGGTTTTTGATATGCGCTATCCTCTTTTGCTGGGCACTATAATAGGTGTTACCAATGTAATTCCTTATTTTGGTCCAATTATCGGAGCGGTTCCTGCTGTCATCATTGCTTCAGCTTTATCGGTTAAAATGATCGTCATAACAATTGGGATTATTATTGTTCTTCAATTCCTTGAGGGGAATATCCTATCACCCCTGATTGTTGGAAAAAGTCTTCATATGCACCCTCTTCTCATTATGCTCGCACTGCTGGCCGGCGGAGAAGCAGGAGGGATTTTGGGTTTGATTATTGCAGTTCCAATTTTAGCTGTCATTAAAGTAAGTATGATACATGCAAAAAAGCACTTTTCAAAAAATAAACAGCCAAAAATCAGCGGAACCTCATGATGATGTTGACAACAATAAAGGTAAATCGCTATAATGCGTCTATAAAGTCATATATTAAACATTTTGACGGAATGAGTATGTTATAGGCCATCTGCATGAATGCAACGCTGCATTCATACAAGAGAGGGAGTTCCATGGCTGAAAGAACTCCCAGATGAAGGATAACAGAAAGCTAATCCTGAGTGCAGCTAATCCCTGCCGTATTTCCGCGTTAAGGATCTGAGAGATGGGAGATTGCCTAATAAACCGGATAAGGATCTGGTTATTATTCATTTAACTTCCATAATCAGGGTGGTACCGCGAGCAAGCTCTCGTCCCTGTCCAGGGATGAGGGCTTTTTTTTGTGTATTTAAAAGTTTTTACATATTTTAGGAGGTTGATTAGAATGAAACAATTATCAGGTGCTGAAATACGCCGAATGTTCCTGGATTTCTTTAAAGAGAAAGGACACGCTGTTGAACCGAGCGCATCCCTCGTTCCTCACGAAGATCCTTCCCTTCTCTGGATTAACAGTGGTGTCGCCACTCTGAAAAAATATTTTGACGGCCGTGTCATCCCAGAGAACCCAAGGATTACAAATGCCCAAAAATCCATCCGCACAAACGATATTGAAAATGTCGGTAAAACAGCAAGACATCATACTTTTTTTGAAATGCTGGGCAACTTCTCAATTGGTGATTACTTTAAAGAAGAAGCAATCGTCTGGGCTTGGGAGTTTTTGACTGATAAAAAATGGATCGGCTTTGCTGAAGAAAAGCTTTCAGTTACGATTCATCCTGAGGATAATGAAGCTTTTAACATCTGGAGAGAAAAAGTAGGTGTACCGGAAGAGAGAATTATTCGTCTTGAAGGAAACTTCTGGGATATCGGAGAAGGTCCAAGCGGGCCAAATACAGAGATCTTCTATGATCGCGGTACTGAATATGGTAATGACGCGGAAGATCCTGAGCTTTATCCCGGCGGTGAAAACGAACGCTATCTTGAAGTCTGGAATCTTGTGTTTTCAGAATTCAATCATAATCCTGATGGCACTTATACCCCGCTTCCTAAGAAAAATATTGATACCGGGATGGGACTTGAGCGGATGGCATCTGTTGTTCAAAATGTTCCTACCAACTTTGATACAGACTTATTTATGCCGATCATCCGGGGAACTGAGGAAATTTCTGGCCGGAAATATGGATCTTCAAAAGAAACGGATGTAGCATTTAAGATTATTGCGGACCATATCCGCACAGTAGCCTTTGCTGTTGGTGACGGTGCTCTGCCTTCTAATGAAGGACGAGGATATGTATTAAGAAGACTGCTTCGCCGTGCTGTCAGATACGCTAAACAAATCAATATTAACGAACCATTCATGTATCAATTGGTGCCGGTTGTCGGCGAAATTATGAATGACTTCTATCCGGAAGTAAAAGAAAAAACAGAATTCATTCAAAAGGTCATCAAGAACGAAGAAGAACGTTTCCATGAAACACTTCATGAAGGACTGGCCATTCTTTCTTCTGTTATCAAGAAAGAAAAAGAAAAAGGCAGTGTTACAATTCAGGGTGAAGATGTTTTCCGTCTTTATGATACGTACGGATTCCCGGTTGAATTAACGGAGGAATATGCTGAAGAAGAAGGCATGAAAGTGGATCATGCGGGATTTGAAAAGGAAATGGAAGGACAGCGTGAGCGTGCACGTTCAGCACGTCAGGATGTAGATTCCATGCAGGTCCAGGGTGGAGTATTGGGCGAGCTGAAAACTGAAAGCCAATTTGTCGGATATGATAAGCTTCAAACAAATGCCACAATCGCAGCAATTGTGAAGGATGGGCAATTAATTGAAGAAGCTCATGCTGGTGAAGAGATTCAGCTGATCCTGGATGAAACACCATTTTACGCAGAGAGCGGCGGACAGATTGCTGACCAGGGAACTCTTGAGGCAGAAGGTTTAAAGGTTTCCATTAAGGATGTCCAAAAAGCTCCGAATGGACAAAACCTTCATAGAGCTGTCGTTGAAAAAGGAACACTGAAGGCTGAAGCGTCTGTGTTAGCTTCTGTAAATGAGCAAATCCGTTCAAAGATAATTAAGAATCATACTGCAACTCACTTGCTGCATCAGGCTTTAAAGGATGTTTTGGGAGGCCATGTTAACCAGGCTGGTTCTTTGGTAGGGCCTGATCGCCTGCGTTTTGACTTCTCTCATTTCGGGCAAATTAATTCTAAAGAGCTTGAGAAAATTGAAGCGATTGTCAACGAACAAATTTGGCAAAGCCTTGAAGTTGAAATCAACTACAAGGACATTGAAGAGGCAAAGGCAATGGGGGCTATGGCTCTATTTGGTGAGAAATATGGCAAGATTGTCCGGGTTGTTCAGGTTGGGGATTACAGTCTCGAGCTTTGCGGCGGATGCCATGTTCCTAATACTGCTTCAATCGGATTGTTCAAGATCCAATCGGAAAGCGGAATTGGCGCTGGAACTCGCAGAATAGAAGCAGTAACTGGAGAATCTGCATACAAGCTAATGAATGATCAGATTACTGTATTAAAGGAAGCTTCCGGCAAATTAAAAACTAATCCTAAAGATTTGTCTGCAAGAATTGATGTACTGCTTGGGGAAATGAAGCAGCTGCAGCGCGAAAATGAATCTTTAGCAGCGAAATTGGGCAATATTGAAGCAGGAAGCCTGGTATCAAAGGCGAAAGAAGTCAATGGCATTACTGTTCTTGCCGAGAAGGTACAGGCATCAGACATGAATAACCTGCGCAATATGGCTGACGATTTAAAGCAAAAACTGGGATCTGCTGTAGTTGTATTAGGAAGTGTAAACGAGGGAAAAGTGAATATTATTGCCGGGGTGACAGATGATCTGATCAAAAAAGGCTTCCATGCGGGCAAAGCGGTCAAAGAAGTTGCTGCAAAATGCGGCGGCGGAGGCGGGGGCCGTCCGGATATGGCCCAGGCTGGCGGAAAAGACCCGGAAAAACTTGAAAGTGCTCTGCAATTTGTGGAAGAATGGGTTAAATCCGTTTGATATCCCTGTGAAGTAGTGTAAAATGGAGGTAACCAAGAGAGATTGTTCATCATCAGGAAGAAACAGCTTGTACTTCACCATGTTTTCCTGTCAGGAACAAAATCATTTATTGATCGCTCTGTTTATTCAGGCGGCAGCCAAACCGTTATGAAGAGGAGGACAAGCTGGCTATGCACCGGTACAATACCGGTTAATATAAGCTATCCTATCCGTCATACAGAAAAGCGAGGTGTAAGATATGAGCTCATTTGATAAAACAATGAGGTTTAATTTTCCTGAAGAACCAATCGAACAAGATGTGAATGAAGTTTTGTTTCAAGTATACGGTGCCCTCCAGGAAAAAGGGTATAACCCGATTAACCAAATTGTCGGTTATCTGCTATCCGGGGACCCGGCTTACATTCCCCGCCATAAGGATGCACGCAATATCATCCGTAAACTTGAACGGGATGAGATCATCGAAGAATTGGTTAAATCATACTTAAAACAGCAGCGTGAGGGATAAACATGCGGACTATGGGATTGGATGTCGGCTCTAAGACGGTCGGTGTCGCTCTAAGCGATGCGCTCGGATGGACAGCGCAGGGCTTGGAAACCATCAAAATCAACGAGGAAGAAAAAGAGTTTGGTTTTGAAAGAATTGGTGAAATAATAAAAGAGCATGAAGTCAGTAAAATTGTTGTCGGCTTTCCTAAAAATATGAATGGAACCATTGGCCCCCGCGGTGAAGCAAGCCAGTTCTTTGCTTCAGAGCTGGAAAAGCTATTTGGCCTTCCGGTCGTATTATGGGACGAGCGGCTCTCAACAATGGCAGCTGAAAGAGTGTTGCTGGAAGCGGATGTAAGCCGCAAAAAACGGAAAAAAGTCATTGATAAAATGGCAGCCGTCATGATTTTACAAGGCTTTTTAAATAGCCAAATTTAATGAGGTGAACAGAAATGAACCATGGAGATAACAACATTACTGTAATTGACGAGGAAGGCAACGAGCAGCTTTGCGAAGTATTGTTCACGTTTGATTCGGAAGAATTCGGCAAGTCATATGTCCTTTACTACCCAGTGGGGGAAGATGAAAATGATGATGAAGAAATTGAAATTCACGCATCAGCATTCAGCCCAAGCGAAGACAGCAAGGATGGCGAACTGCAGCCGATCGAGACAGAAGAGGAATGGGATCTAATTGAAGAAATGCTAAACACATTCCTTGATGAGCAGGAAGATTAATAAAACTGGCCCCCGGGCCAGTTTTTTATTTGCTTCTTTTTCCGCCGGAGTTAATTAAACCGACAGCGCAAAATGTGGAAATAATTGGCGAATCTTTTTGGTTTTTGTAATATCCTGCGACTTCCAAAAGAAAATATAGTATAATAAGCCCGTGATGTATGAGGAAACAATAAATATATACGATTTCTTAGGCCAGTTGGCAAGAAAACATGCTAGTTAATTTCCAAAGAAGCCAACGTCTTTTTAACGGGGGGATATGTGATGTCGGCAGACGATCAAAAAGGGAAAAAAGAAATAATACGCGAAAAAATGATTGAGCGCCAAGGCGAAGCAAAAGTAGTCCGTAAAATTGTACTGATAGTTGCAATCATATTATTAATCTCAGCTGCTGCAGTGCTCGGCGGCGGATATTTTTATATTAATTCAGCTTTAAAGCCTGTGGATCCCGATAATAATAAGCCGAAAAAAGTAGAGATACCAATCGGGTCTTCTGTTACAGGAATCGGCACCGTCCTTGAAGAAAATGGAATTATCAGGGATGCACGTGTTTTTAAATATTATGTGAAATTTAAGAATGAAGCTGGATTCATGGCAGGAGAATATGAATTGAAGCCTTCCATGAATATGAAGGAGATTCTGGATAGCTTAAAAACAGGCAAGGTAATGGAAGAAGTTGCTTTCAAGATTACCATTCCAGAGGGAAAACAGCTTGAGCAGATAGCAGGGATCATTGCAGAAAAAACTGATAAAAAACCAGAAGATGTATTGAAAAAACTTAATGAAAAAGCTTTTATTAAGTCTTTAATGACAGAATATCCTGAATTGCTTACAAAGGAAATCCTGGGTGAGAATATTAAATATCCTCTTGAGGGATATCTATTTCCGGCAACCTATCCTTTTTACAAAGAAGATCCGACTATAGAGGAAATTGTCGAAGTTATGCTTGATAAAACGGCATCAGTTATTGAAGAGTATAGCGGTGATATGGAGAAGCGGGAATACACCCCGCACAAATTATTGACAATGGCATCGCTCATAGAAGAAGAAGCAACGGCGAAAGTAGACCGTGATCAGATTGCGAGTGTTTTCTACAACAGGATTGACACAGGAATGCCTCTGCAGACAGATCCAACTGTTCTATATGCACATGGGGAACATAAATCAAGGGTCCTATATAAAGACTTAGAAATCGACTCACCATACAACACCTATAAGTACCCTGGACTTACGCCCGGTCCAATTTCAAATGCAGGAGTTTCCTCAATTGAAGCAGCATTGGTGCCTGCAGAAACAGATTACCTTTACTTCCTTGCTACATCATCAGGAGAAGTTCTTTTCTCAAAGACATTGGATGAGCATAATCAAAAAAAAGCACAGCATATATCAAATAATTAAATTGGGAAAAGGGGAATGTGCAGATATAGCATTCCCCTTTTACTTATGGTAAAATAGATCAGGTGTTTTAATGTCTTTAAGATAGCGTAAATCACGGACAAGCATGGATACAGGCTCATCAAAGCCGGAATGCAGCACAGCGCATTTTCACATCCTATCTGTGAACGCTATTTTTTCATGTCTAAATAAAAAAACGGCTGAGACCTAAGTGTCTTTTAGAGCCCAGCTTGACAATAAAATTCCATCTGATCGAGGTGATGTCAGCTTGATGAACGATAAGCTGCATGCATATATAGAGGAAATAATACCTGATAGATCCCAGTTACTGCACAAAATGGAGCAGTACGCCAAAGAGCATAATGTTCCAATTATGGAGCTGGCAGGAATTGAAGCGATGCTTCAGCTTTTGCGCATTCAAAAACCCAAAATGATTCTCGAAGTAGGCACGGCAATCGGCTATTCAGCACTCAGAATGGCGTTCGCAGTTCCTGAATCGAAAATTGTTTCTATTGAACGCGATGCGGAACGTTACCAGCTTGCCGAAAAGTATATGGAAGAAGCCGGGAAAACGGAGCAAATCATCATCATTAAGGGAGATGCCCTGGAAGTCGAGGAAGATGTTGAAAAGCACGGGCCCTATGATGCTATATTTATTGATGCAGCAAAAGGCCAGTATCAGCGGTTCTTTGAAATCTATTCACGATTTCTCTCAGATGGCGGTGTGATTATTACAGACAATGTCCTTTTTAAAGGCCTTGTGTGTGAACCAGATATAGAAAATAAACGTATCCGGAATATGGTTAGAAAAATTGATGTGTTTAATAAATGGCTAATGAGTCATCCTGAATATCATACAGTTATTTTGCCTGTTGGGGATGGCGTGGCAATTAGTAAAAAGAGGTGATTATAATGAATAAACCTGAACTGTTGGTAACGCCAACAAGTGTTGAAGATATCGGGCCCCTTGTGTCTGCGGGTGCAGATGCCTTTGTTGTAGGAGAACAGCGGTATGGACTGAGACTTGCAGGGAAATTCACAAAGGAAGATGTGAAAAAAGCGGTTCAACTTGCACACAAGCATGGGAAAAAAGTGTATGTGGCAATGAACGCTTTATTTCATAATGATAAAGTGCCTGAACTTGAAGGCTATATCAGTTTCCTGAAAGAAATAAATGCTGATGCAATTATATTTGGGGATCCTGCTGTATTAATGGCCGCCCGCTCGGCTGCGCCGGACATGAAGCTCCATTGGAATACAGAAACTACTGCAACAAACTGGTATACGTGCAACTACTGGGGCAGAAAAGGTGCAAAACGCGCAGTCCTTGCAAGAGAGATTAATATGGATGCCATCATTGAAATAAAAGAGAATGCCGAGGTGGAAATTGAAGTGCAGGTTCATGGCATGACTGCCATGTTCCAATCAAAGCGCTCCCTGCTGGGCAATTATTATGAATACCAGGGGAAAGCCCTGGAAGTTGAAAACCGCAAACAGGAAAAAAATATGTTCCTTCATGATAAGGAACGGGAAAATAAATACCCGATTTTCGAAGATGAAAATGGCACTCATATCATGAGCCCTAATGACATCTGCATTATAGATGAGCTGCAGGAAATGATTGAAGCAGGCATTGATTCATTTAAAATTGACGGGATATTAAAAACTCCTGAGTATATTGTTGAAGTGACTAAGCTCTACAGAAAAGCTATTGATCTATGTGCCGAAGATCCGGAACAATACGATGAAATAAAAGACGGTCTTCTCACTGAAGTTGAAGAAATTCAGCCGGCGAATCGTCCCCTTGATACCGGATTCTTCTTCAAAGAAACTGTCTACTGATTTGACTATATTAAAAAGAAAGAGGAGGAAGCTCTATGGCAGCGGTAAAAGAAAAAATTTCCGAAATTGTCAACGGCAAACGGGTTATTGTAAAAAAGCCTGAATTGCTTGCTCCGGCTGGAAACCTTGAAAAGCTGAAGATTGCCGTCCACTATGGTGCCGACGCTGTGTTTATCGGCGGACAGGAATACGGCCTTCGTTCAAACGCAGGCAACTTCACTTTTGAAGAAATGAAAGAAGGCGTGGAATTCGCCAAAAAATACGGAGCAAAGATTTATGTTACAACTAATATTTTTGCTCATAACGAAAATATTGATGGTCTTGAGGAATATTTGCTGGGCCTTAAAGAAGCAGGAGTTGCAGGAATCATTGTGGCAGATCCGCTGATCATTGAAACCTGCCGCCGTGTTGCACCGGAGATAGAAGTGCATTTAAGCACACAGCAATCCCTCTCCAACTGGAAGGCAGTCGAGTTCTGGAAGGAAGAAGGATTGGAGCGTGTCGTCCTTGCGCGTGAAACAAGTGCGGAGGAAATCAAAGAAATGAAGGAAAAGGTTGATATTGAAATTGAAACCTTCATTCATGGGGCGATGTGCATTGCCTACTCCGGGCGCTGCACACTCAGCAACCATATGACTGCACGTGATTCCAACAGGGGCGGCTGCTGCCAGTCCTGCCGCTGGGATTATGATTTGTATCAGCTTGAAGGCGAAAATGAAGTCCCTTTATACAGCGAAGGAGATGCTCCTTTTGCGATGAGTCCTAAAGATCTTAAGCTGATTGAATCAATTCCGCGTATGATCGAATTGGGAATTGACAGTTTAAAAATTGAAGGACGCATGAAATCCATCCATTACATTGCAACAGTAGTAAGCGTGTACCGCAAAGTGATTGATGCCTATTGTGCAGATCCGGATAACTTCCAGATTAAGCAGGAATGGCTTAAAGAGCTTGATAAATGTGCAAACCGCGAAACAGCGACCGCTTTCTTTGAAGGGGTTCCCGGGTATAAAGAGCAAATGTTTGGAAATCATAGCAAAAAGACGAATATCGATTTCGTCGGGCTTGTGCTGGATTACAATCCGGAAACACAAATTGTTACCCTGCAGCAGAGAAACAAATTTATGCCTGGAGAGGAAGTAGAATTCTTCGGCCCTGAAATTGAAAACTTTACACAAGTCATCGATAAAATATGGGATGAAAAAGGCAATGAGCTGGATGCAGCGCGCCATCCGCTGCAAATTGTTCAATTTAAAGTTGATAAGCCGGTATACCCTGACAACATGATGCGAAAGGAGCTCTAATCAATGAAACGCAAACCCGTTGTAATTGGGGTGGCCGGCGGTTCCGGCTCAGGAAAAACGAGCGTAACTAAAGCGATTTATGACCGATTCAAAGGGCACTCAATCCTTATGATCGAACAGGATTATTATTATAAGGATCAGACTCATCTGCCCTTCGAAGAAAGACTGAAGACAAATTATGACCATCCGCTTGCATTTGATAACGACTTGCTTATTGAACATATTGAAAGCCTGCTGAGATATGAGCCGATAAGAAAGCCTGTATATGATTATGCCATGCATACAAGGTCTGAAGAAGTAATTGAAGTCGAACCAAAGGATGTCATCATCTTAGAGGGCATACTGATTCTTGAGGATGAGAGGCTTCGTAATCTGATGGACATGAAATTATATGTAGATACAGATGCCGACCTGCGGATCATCCGCCGCTTATTCAGGGATATAAAAGAGCGTGGACGCACCATGGATTCAGTCATTGAACAATATGTAAATGTTGTAAGGCCAATGCATAATCAATTTATTGAGCCGACGAAAAGATATGCTGACATCATTATTCCCGAAGGCGGGCATAATTACGTTGCCATTGATTTAATGGTCACAAAAATTCAAACAATTCTTGAACAAAAGTCATTTTTATGAAACAATAGCATTGAAAATGTTCTATAGGACTTATCCTTTTACCGAGTGGCTTTTTTAGATCTATTGCTTGTCCCGGTTCAATATAACCGTCAGCTAAGTCTTTCAGAGCCGGTCAATATAAAAAGATGATCTGCGCGCCCTTTAACAAAGGACGCGCTCCTGTTCATTTTCTTGATAATATGATAAAAAGAAGTACATACATTATAGAACACATCCTTTTAAAGGATGTGTAATTCGAAGGAGTGAAGGTTTTGGCTACAGAAAAGGTTTTCCCAATGACACAGGCAGGTAAAGAAAAACTTGAGCAGGAACTTGAATACTTAAAATCAGTTAAACGCAAAGAAGTAGTTGAACGTATAAAAATCGCTAGAAGCTTCGGAGATCTTTCCGAGAACTCGGAATATGATTCAGCAAAAGAAGAGCAGGCGTTTGTAGAGGGCCGGATTACCACTCTTGAAAATATGATCCGCAATGCAAAAATCATTCAAGAGGAAGAAATAGCTGGAGATATCGTTGGTCTTGGCCGTTCCGTTACGTTCGTGGAGCTTCCGGATGGAGACGAAGAAACTTACACTATCGTAGGAAGTGCCGAGGCGGATCCTTTTGAAGGTAAAATCTCAAACGATTCACCAATTGCCAAGAGCCTGATTGGACGTACAGTCGGAGACGAAGTTACCGTTCAGACTCCTGGAGGAGAAATGAACGTACGCATTGTTTCCATTAAATAAGAATAGCTGGTTTGAAATCAGAAAACCTCGTCAAGACTTTTGACGAGGTGTTTTTTATGTGGAGAAAAAGAGCAGTTGGCTGGCTAATCGTTAGTTTCATAATTCTTTGTTTTTTAATGGGAAGGCTTATCCAGCTGCAGCTTGTTTCAACAGAGCATTTTACAGGCAGGGAAATCAATCTTTTGGAAGCAAGTGTCCGTCAGCGCTCCCAGGAGATGATTATAGATGCCGGGAGAGGGGATTTTCTTGATCGCAGCGGTAATCCCATGACATTTGAAAACAAATCTGTTCTTATATTATTCCCCTTCCTCGCAAGAATGGATTGGGATATAAAAAAGATATCTGAAATTACGGGTGCTTCAGAGTATTCTTTGCGTCATTCTGTTGAGAATGCAAAAGAACCTTTTGCATTTGGAAGCCCGCAGCCCATTCAGCTGTCTTACGATCAAATGGAGAAAATCAATGATTTGAAAATTCCGGGTGTCTTTGCTGTTGAAAAGAAATACAGCCGTTCCGAAAAACCCGCATCCCAGCTAATTGGAATTACCGGCCAAAATCAGGACGTCCTTAATGAAAGGTACCCGGACAAAGATCTGTCTCCTGACACAATGATCGGCATTACTGGCATGGAGAAGAGCTTTGATGAATTTCTGCTACCTGAAGGGGCATCAAAACTTGTTTATCATGTAGATGGAACAGGAGGGCCCCTGTTTGGCATCGATGTAAAATATGTTGAACCGGCAAATCCCTTTTATCCGGTTAATATTAGGACAACTTTGGACTACGACTTGCAGATGATGGCGGAAAAATTGGCGGATCAGCATGGGATTAAAAAAGGCGGTATTGTCCTGCTTGATATAGAGACTAATTCAATTTTGGCAATGGTGTCGCGTCCATCACTTAATAAACATAATCCATTTGATGAAGAAAGCAAAGGGACGATTAACCATATGATTAAACAGCAGATCATGGGATCGGTTTTTAAGACGATAGTGGCAGCAGCCGCAATTGATCATGGTCTGGACGATCCTAAGAGGCAATTTGACTGCAGCAGGAAAATAAATGGGGAACCGGATCTTAAATATCAGCATGGCATGCTGAATTTCGATGAGAGCTTTGCCAGGAGCTGTAATAATACATTTGCATCCATTGCTAAGGAGTTAAAAGATATTAACCCTGATCTCCTTGAACAGTATGCAGACAAACTGTCATTAATAGGTCCTGTAAGCTGGGAGGGAGATATTTATCACTTCAGCGATTTTAAACAGCTTCAGGACGAAGAAAAAGGGAGGGTGTTTCTGTCTGAAGATGCTAAGAAAGACAGTAATTTTGCAGGCCTGACAGGAATTGGACAGCATGAGGTGAGAGCTACTCCACTTGCTGTTGCCAACATGATGGCAACTATAGCCAGAGGAGGAGAGAAAGAAATGGTCCGGGTTGCGTCAGAAATTGAATATAAAAACAGTACATCTCTTATAGAATTCGGGAAACAGAAACTGCAGGGAGAAATAATTGCCCCGTTTACCGCTATGAAGCTTCAAAGGCTGCTAAGGGAAGTCGTAAACAATGAAGAAGGGACCGGCCGCTGGTTTAAAGAGCTTCCTTACGAAGTTGCAGGAAAATCCGGCACTGCAGAAACGGGCATAATGGCAGATGGAAAGCAGCTTCACAATAAATGGTTCGCTGGTTATTTCCCATATAAAAATCCAAAATATGCCCTTGTAACAGTAAATTTGGAAGTTACTGAAGACACAGGAGGAGTGAATCCGCTCTTTGCTGATATTGTGAAAGAAATCTATAACTATAATCATAAACAAGAAACTCCTCCATCTGGCTCTGCAGACTCTTAAACAAATATGGTATAGTGTAACTTTCCACATGCTGCCGTACATTAATTGCTGGCGTTACCTGTGTCCATAGGTTATTTCTTTTAAGATAACCTGATTCCATGTTAGAATGTTGACAGCCGCTGTTTGGGATATAGCCCGTGGGCAGACGGCTGGGGTAATAATTTCTACTCATTTTTTATTATACCTATAAGTCTGATAACAGATTGGGGAGGAGAAAGTCTTGAAAGGGAATAACAGAGAATCCCGTTTTGGTAAACGGGAAAAAAGAAAAAAAACCAATATTATCTTAAATAGTCTTATTGCGCTTGTCATCATCCTTATTATTGTTGTATCAGCCAAAATATTCTTTGGCGGTAATAATGACCAGGCACTTCCTGCTGATGAACAGACAGCATCTGAATCGAAGCAAAATGAGAAAAACAAGGAAGACAAGGGCAATGATATAGAGCAGAACGAGGATAAAGACGAAGAGAAAGCAGATAAAGAGTCTAAAGAAGAAGAAAAAGAAACAGAAGAGAATGCTGAAGAGGAACCTGAAGAAGATAAAGAACAAGTCGTAACCGAAGGCGGAAGCGGGCCTGACGTTGAAAAAACGATTGAAAATCCAGGATGGAAACCAGTCGGAACCTCTCAAACCGGAGAGCATACTGCTGTCTACGATCAAAATCATGCTGATTGGCAGGAAATGCTCAGTGCCATTTCTTATGCGACAGGTGTTGATCAGGGGAATATGACTGTTTGGTTCCTCGGAAATAATGGGCCCAACAGCTCTGTCGGGACAATTTCCACAAAAGATCAAAGTGAAAAGTACCGTGTCTATATAGACTGGGTTGACGGAGAAGGATGGAAGCCATCCAGAGTAGAGGTCTTAAATGCAATAAATTAGTTAATAAGGACGCCAAGGCGTCCTTATTTTTTTGCTTTATAGTGAACCACCGCCGAGAAATAAGTCCTTCCATTCTCATCAAGATGCATTTGATGCGATACGTGGTGGACAGATAAAAGGATGGCTTTATTATGCTCAATCTGTAAATTTATCTTCTTTTCAAGCTCCTTTAGAGTAGGAGCCTCATAAAACTCAACCTTATCTTCTATCAAATCAAACTGGAAATTCATCGTGATTCCCCCTTCCCTTCGATACTATCTTTTATTTTATGGGGTGAGTTTTAGTCTGGCAACTTTCAAAACCTAAGAGGTTAATGCATGAATTATTTACGAATATGGCAAACATCCCGTCTATGATGGTAGAATAGAGTTTGCATAAATCATATGGGCATGCTTATACCATGAATGTAATTAAAGCATAGAAAAATCAGAAAGAGGTTTTAAAATGAAAATAGCTATTATTGGAGCAATGGAAGAGGAAGTTACTTTGCTTAGAGATAAAATAGAAGATAAGCAACAGGATACTATTGCCGGATGCGAGTTTACAGCAGGAAAAATGAGTGGTGCGGATGTTGTGCTGCTCCGTTCTGGAATAGGCAAAGTAAATGCAGCCATGTCGACTGCCATCCTTTTGGAGCGGTACAAGCCGGATTATGTCATTAACACCGGTTCAGCGGGAGGATTTAATCCTGAACTGAATGTGGGAGATACGGTAATTTCGACTGAGGTTAGACATCATGATGTAGACGTTACTGCTTTTGGCTACGAATATGGACAGGTACCTCAATTGCCGGCAGCATTCGAAGCCGATCACAGCCTCGTGCAGATTGCTGAAGCATGCGCCAAGGAAATTGGGGATATCCAGGTTGTCAGAGGGTTAATTGCAACAGGTGACTCCTTCATGAATGATCCGGCAAGAGTGGATTATATCCGTGATAAATTTACAGACCTTCAGGCAGTAGAAATGGAAGCAGCAGCGGTTGCGCAGGTTGCACATCAATTTGAGACTCCTTTTGTTGTCATCCGTGCCCTGTCAGATATTGCAGGAAAAGAATCCGATGTTTCATTTGAGCAATTTTTGGAGAAGGCAGCACTTCATTCTGCTACACTTGTAATGAAGATAGTAGATGCCCTTAAGAATAACAAGTAAAAATGACAGGCCGTTATACATGAATCGGCTTTTCCCTTTTTTTCCTATCTTACATTATTTACATCACCTTCACGCTTGCTAAGTATGTTAAGGTAGAATTATAGTCTTTCTTAGAAGGTGATAATAAATGATGAACGAAGCAAAGCACTTATATGAAAAAATGGTGGATTTCAAGCGATTTGCAATTTCAATGCTCGCTGTCGGATCGTTTTTTTACATTGGCTTAATTATCCCTGACACTGCAAATACAGTTTCTGATTTATATATAATGGCTGGATCTTCTTTAGCTTTCCTTATAGGCTCAATCCTTTTCTTTATCCTTTCCAAACGATGCAGAACGAAATTGAATGAAACGGATGAAGGCCAGGAATACCTCATGAGAAAATAATGAAAATCAGCGCCCGGACTTCCGGGCGTTTTTTTTCATAAATTAAAATTTTTAATAAAAATGAGAAAAAAAGGTTTACAAACTGCATAATCGTGGATATAATTACCAGTGTAAGTGAAAATTCTAAAAAGGAGGTCGAATGAAATGATGTTAACTGCAATTGTATTAGAAGCACAGCTAAATAAATATTGTACAAATTCGACCTACATGGAATGGATCGCTTAGATTTGCTTTATTGACATTACATATCCATGCCGCAGGGGAGAATTGTGCCCTGCGGTTTTTTAAGCCTAAATGGCAGGCCGCTGGGAGTATATCTCTTTGCGGCTTTTTTGTGCCTTTTGGCAGGATATGAAAGAGGAGGTGGAATATCTAATGACATTAAATATCTTATTTTTAACAGTCACGATAAAAAAACGTCACGTATCAGCAGAAGATGTAGTTCGTGAACAAATGGCTAAAGAAATTATTGAACAAAACCGTGATCGTCAATTCTCCATTTACCGCCCATTTTAATTTCAGTGACAAAAAACAAGAAAGGTGGTTTGTTAAATGATTTACATTTTACAAGGACGTCAGGCAATTTTCTGGGTGGAGAAAGATTCTACCTAACAAAGCTGTAACCGGTTAGGAGGTAAGGAGTATGTCTTTGCATATATTAATTTTAACCTTGAAATTCCGAAAAAAAAAAGAACTCATCCACTTGATGCGGATTAACAGAATGTTCACATTCCTCCCCTTTTCTTAAGCAAAAACCATGTTACATTAAAGAAAATAAGGAATTTTATAAGGGGTGTGGAAGATGTTCTGGATCGTAATGGGATTGGTTGTGTGCGGTACTGTCGGCTGCATCATTTCTGCTGAGGTAAGTGTAACAGAGTAATGTGCAATATAAGAAAAAGGACTGACTTCCGGATTGAGAAGTCAGTCCTTTTTGCTTGGGAAAATCCAGAGAAATAGGACGATTCCAGAAACTGCGAGCAATATCAGCAAGGTCTTTAAAGAAAAACCTTCAAAAATAAACTTTGCAAGGCTGTCAAGAAAAACAATAAAAAATACGAGGGCTAAAATTATTCTCTGACCATTCAAATTATCAAGACCTCTTTCTTCCTGATTATTTATATAACTTGAAACGGAGCTATGTATACCGCATGCCGGCGATAAAAATTATAACATGAATGATTATATCCTATCATCATAGCGAAAAGCTTTAATGGAGGTCTAATGGCTGAAAAAATGAGGAACGGAATTTTTTCTGAGGAAGTTATCTGAATTGGACAGACAAAAACAACTCCATCCATACATAGGAATTAGTTATAGGCATTTTTGAACGCATTATAAGCGGGGGTGGAACGATGTCCGGTATTTTAACTGCACTCGGGTTTTTGGTTAAGGAGATAGTGTTTCTTGTATCTTATGTAAAAAATAATGCATTTCCTCAACCGCTGTCTCCTGCAGATGAAAAGAAATACCTGCGTTTGATGGCTGCAGGCGATTCACATGCCCGTAATATGCTTATTGAACATAATCTAAGGCTCGTTGCCCATATTGTAAAGAAATTTGAAAATACAGGAGAGGATTCTGAGGATCTGATTTCAATAGGGACAATCGGATTGATAAAGGCCATCGAGAGCTATTCGGAAGGGAAAGGCACAAAGCTTGCCACCTATGCAGCCCGCTGTATTGAGAATGAGATACTGATGCACTTACGGGCACTGAAGAAGACTAAAAAAGATGTATCCCTTCATGATCCTATCGGGCAGGACAAAGAAGGCAATGTAATATCTCTTATTGATGTTCTTAAGTCGGAATCTGAGGATGTTATTAATACGATTCAGCTAAATATGGAGCTGGAAAAAGTGAAGGAGTATATTGATGTTTTAGATGACAGAGAAAAAGAAGTCATTGTCGGCAGGTTCGGACTTGACCTGCAAAAAGAAAAAACACAAAGAGAAATTGCCAAAGAGCTTGGCATATCAAGAAGTTATGTCTCAAGAATTGAAAAGAGAGCATTAATGAAAATGTTTCATGAGTTTTATCGGGCGGAAAAAGAAAAAAGGAAAAATAACAGCTAAAGGGACAGTTAGACTGTCCCTTCAGTTATTCAATTCTGCCGTTTTTCAATAGGAGCTTCCAGTTCTCACCGCTGTCTGCAGATTCATATACATCTTTGAGATAAGTTGAAACAGCAAGCTTTCCGTCAGATTTATGATCGGCAGCAATGTATGTAATTGGATTGTCATAGCTAAGAAAAGGGATATTAATTTGTGAGCTTTCCATCGTTTCAAGATCGATTTTGCTCATTTGAACCTTTTCCTGATCTGCATACGCATAATACAAGCTGTTTTCCGTAAATGTGAGGGCTGTAGCCATAATTGGCTCAGATATTAATTTTACAGTTTCCCCTTTATCCTGTGAGTAAAAGATGCCGCTTCTTGTTGACATGGCCATGATTTCAGGATTAGTTGGATGTGCCGCAATCATACCAAGAGTGTCGGCCTCAAGTCCTTTTAAGCTGACTGGATCCCATGTTTTTCCTGCGTCCTGAGATCGGTATACACCTGCCTTGAGCTCATCGTTATTTTCCTGATTGATCATATAGATTAAATTGGTATCATAGCCTGCAGCTAGAAAAGGAAAGGAACTTGTTCCGCTAAAAGCCAGTTTATTGAAAGAGGCTCCTTTATCTGTACTTTTCACAATTCCAAGAGGGTTTTTTATAACGGAATTCTTATCAGGATGGCCGCTGACAATAAATCCATCTTTGACAGCCTGAAATCCCATATAGTCATGGTTAAGAGAAGTCGTCTCGTGCCAAATGCCATCTTTGAAAAATTTTAAGCCTTCGCTGGATGAAAGATAAAGTCCGGTATCATTTCCGGGATATCCAATTCCTTGAATATGCTCGATTTGCTGAGCTGAGGCCTCAATAATAGTATAATCAGTCGCTTCTGAAGTTTTATTTGAAGGTTCATCAGCAGTTTTCTTACTTTGCTCATCCTCCATAGAACAGCCGGCAGTGAGCAATAAAAGGAGAACCGCCAAAATCGTTCTGCCATGTTTCATACGTTTCACTCCAATCCATAACTTTCAATGGTTATAATTATCGATGTCATTATATAGTATTTCAGCAAAAAATAAAAAACCCTTGCCTGTGGAAGGGTTCGGATAATCGCTCCCTGCTAAGAGTGAAGAAAAAACTTATTGCGTTCCTCATACTTGATCTCAGAAAGGTGTTTTGTCATTCTGCCTGATCCCTTACAGGCAGGACAGGTTTTCTTTATGAATTTACATGCTGTTATGCTGCCTGTGCCTTTGCATTTCTTGCAGATTGAGATAATCTTCATTTAACACTCCTCCCATAAAATTCCTTCTAGTATATTCTATGAATTTTTCTAATAGAGGTGCTAAGAAAACATCAGTTTTAAACCGTGATTTAGTACAAAAGCCTAATCGATTGTCCATTTATTACATATCTTAGTAATAGAAGGCGAAGGGAGGTAATTGGTTATGCCTTATGGTTATGGCGGTTATCCTATTCCTCCTCCTTATCCATGCGGTTATTATGGAGGAGGCGGTTTCTGGCTGGCCCTCGCAGTTGTCCTGCTGATCCTGCTGCTTGTTTTTGGGGGATTTGCTTATTATGGCGGCTATTTCAGGTAGCGATAACCAGCAGCTGGCTCATATCTTAGGATATGGGCTTCTTTTATAGGTGCTATTTTATAGAAATTTCGGAAAAATCAAGGTATAATATTTCTGCAGCCGAAACTTATTATGGGGGGATTATATGACTGCAGCAGCATATTCATCAGTGTGGGATTTAGATGTTTTTTTTAAGGATGGAAGCGACTCAGCTGAATTTAAACAGCATTTACAGGAAACAAGAAAACATATTGATTCATTTTCTAATCTAATCCATAATTGGGAGCCTTCTAACTCAGCTGCAGATGCCGATGAAATAAGTAAAATTATTGAGCTGTTTCAGCAGACGGCAAGAAAAGTGCGCCAGGCAGGAGCTTTTGTCAGTTGTCTTCAGGCTCAAAATACCGAAGATAAAAAAGCCAAAGACCTTAGAGGGGCAACTACTGAATTGAGTGCAGGTTTTCAAAACGCTTTAACTGTATTTGATCAGAAGCTGGCAAGTTTAGATCACGGTGCATGGGAGCAAGTAATAAATGATCAAAGTTTAAATGAACTCTCATTTGTATTAAGCGAACGCCGCGAAAAAGCCTCAGAAAAACTTTCGCAGGAGGAAGAGACTGTCATTAATGCTCTTGCAGTTGATGGTTACCACGGATGGGGCCAGATGTATGACGTAATAGTGGGAAACATAAAAATTCCATGCACTGAAAATGGGGAGATAAAACAGCTTTCAGTTGGACAGGCTGCCAATAAGTTTTCAAGTCCTGACAGAAAGTTGCGCAAGGAAGTTTTTGATAATTGGGAAAAGTCATGGAACAGCCAGTCTGACTATTTATCCAAGACCCTAAATCACTTAGCCGGTTTTAGATTAAATGTATATAAATTAAGAGGATGGAATGACTTTCTAAAGGAACCGCTGGACTTAAACAGAATGAATAAAGAAACCTTGGAAACAATGTGGGAGGTAATTTCCCGAAATAAAGCGCCTCTTGTTAAATATCTGGAGAGAAAGGCAAAGCTTTTAGGTTTAGAAAAATTAAGCTGGTATGACCTGGATGCGCCGCTCTCCGCGTCAGAAACGAAATTGTCCTATCAGGAGGGCGCAGAATTTATCCTTGAGCAGTTTGCCCAATTCGGAGAAGAGATGACCTCCTTTTCAAAAAAAGCCTTTGAAGAAAAGTGGATTGAAGCTGAGGACCGTCCAGGAAAGGCGCCAGGCGGTTTTCATACTTACTTTCCTGAAGACAGCCAATCAAGAATCTTTATGACATACTCAGGGACACCATCCAATGTTTCTACCCTTGCACATGAACTCGGGCATGGTTTTCATACATATGCAATGAGAGATCTTCATTTGCTGAATCGAAATTATGCCATGAATGTTGCAGAGACAGCTTCTACTTTTGCAGAAATGATTGTCTCTGATGCCGCAGTGAAAAAAGCAGGGTCAGAAGAAGAGAAGCTGGCACTATTAGAAGATAAAGTACAAAGATCGGTTGCACTGCTAATGAATATCCATGCGCGATTCCTGTTTGAAACCAGATTCTATGAAGAAAGAAAACAGGGGAATGTGAGTGCCGAACGTCTGAATGACATCATGGCGGCAGCCCAAAAAGAGGCTTATGGCGACGCGCTTGATGAGTATCATCCATCCTTCTGGGCTTCAAAACTGCATTTCTTTATTACTGGCGTGCCATTCTATAATTTCCCATATACTTTTGGGTATTTATTCTCGCTCGGAATCTATGCACAGGCATTAAAGGAAGGGAAAGGATATGAAGAAAAATATATAGCACTATTAAAGGATACTGCATCGATGACAGTTGAAGATTTAGCGATGAAGCATTTAAATGCTGATTTAACCAAGCCTGAGTTCTGGGAAAGTGCCGTGCAATTATGCTTGGATGATGTGGAAGAGTTCCTGGCATTAACAGGAGATTAATAAAATATAGAAGCCGCGCTCTTATTTTGAGCACGGCTTTTTACATTTTTTTCAGGCTGAAAGGGCTTATCATTAAAATTGAAAGTATCAGCATTATGAAAAGGAATATAGGTGAAGGCCAATACGGGACCGCCAGAAAGCATAAAGTGGCGATGCATCCGGAAGCTGTTATTGGCAGTCCGGTAAAATAGCCGTTATTCTCACTAATGTTAAAACGGGCGAGCCGCAAAGCTCCACATCCTATATATATAGCAGTCAGGAAGGCGCCGGGTGCCCCGAATTCATAAAGTACTCCTGTATATAGGAGCAGTGCAGGTGCAACTCCAAACGAAATTATGTCACTCATCGAATCAAGCTGCTTTCCTAATTCCGATTCGATATTCATTTTCCTTGCTGCCATCCCATCAAATCGGTCAGCAAGAGCTGCGATAAAGATAAGCAGCACACTCAATTTCAAATTGTTATTAATAGAAAATAAAATAGCAAAGCACCCTAAGAATAAGTTAGACAGTGTTAAGATATTGGCTGTCTGTGCCTTTAGCTTCTTAAGGGTTAAATCAAGAACATCCTGAGAAAACATATCGAACACTCCTTGCAACGGGGAATCACAGCTTGCAGACTTTAGGAAGTTTTTCTAACAGCTATGTGTAAATGTCTTCTGGCAAATGGGAACTATCGGGAAGGGTAGAAAAAGAAGTAATCTGCAATTTACTGAAGCTAATAATAAAAAAAGCGCCAAATCTGAGGAAGTCTATGGCAAACTTAGTTTTATATGTTATATAATAATATTTTATTCTATGCTTTTTATGCCTGTTCGTAAAGAACATATTTAGTTAGGGGGCATTTCCATTGTTAAAACCTGTATATCGACTGCTGATTGAATTGACAAATGGAAGATGGACATCCGGTATACTTCAGAAATTTGCACAATCAAGTTTAAGCAGGAGGGTCATTCCATCATTTTCAAGAATTTATAATATTAATGAGAGTGAAATGGAAAAAAAACTGCATGAATATCCAACACTTCATGAGTTTTTCATTAGAAAGCTGAAGGAAGGGGTACGAGTAACCGATGAGAACCCTGATTCAGCAGTAAGTCCTGTAGATGCTGTAATCGAAGATATTGGGGATATCCGGGAGGATCGTATAATTACAGTAAAAGGGAAGGACTATTCCATCTCTGAGATGCTTGGTGCAAATAAAGCAGGGAAATATGCAGGCGGCACTTACATGGTCTTTTATTTAAGTCCGAGCCACTACCACAGGATACACAGCCCGGTCACTGGAAAAGTAGCAGATCAATGGATTCTGGGGTTAAAATCTTTTCCGGTTAACAAATGGGGTTTAAAATATGGAAGAGAAACGCTTTCTAAAAATTTCCGGAGCATAACTGAAGTAAAGCATGGTGATTCAGCAATCGCAATTGTGAAGGTGGGCGCTATGTTTGTAAATTCCATCGAACTTACCCATGAAGGGGACCAGCTTGAAAAAGGAAAGGAAATGGCCTATTTTACATTTGGCTCTACCGTCATTCTCTTATTTGAGAAGGGGAAATTCCAGCTTGAAAAATCAATTAAGACTCCTGCTCATATTAAAGTAGGAGAGCGGATTGGAACTTTATTGTGATTGTGCAGGCCAATTGTTGCGGTTTTAAATATGGAGAATAAAAAAAGCCCTATTCAGGGCTTGTCCATTTTTAGGATGTAACTTTTATTCTGTTTGATAGTGAACGACGGTGGATTTCTGTTTCAATTAAACGGATGAAGTCTTTGCTTAGCTGCAGTTCCTTTGCTTTATAATAGGATTCGATTAATAATTCATCTGACAGTTTACGCATTCCTGTCCCACCTCCAGGTCCTTGATATTTCAGTTCTAAAAGAATTATTTTATACATATAATGTAAGATTTTATGTTGTACCCTTACTCTAGCAAATTAAAACGATTAGAACAACTGTTCTCTTATCCACAGGAAACCGTGGATAACCTGTGATTATGTTGTTTATAAAAAGGGAAAAAGTATTAAAATCATATTGGATTATGTGCATAAAGTTATCCACAGGTGTGAGTAGCAGTTGATTTTTGTCGAAAAATTTTTATTTTAAGGGTGAATAACAACTATTCCGTGGAAATTTACTGAGTTTTGAGTGTCTTTCCCCATTTTGTGGAACCGTATAAAATAGAACTGCCTGATTGTATCCGTCATTCTTTATTTTGAAAGAGCGGGTGAAATTGGGTATGATGAAATCGGTGTTTTATCCAGTGAAAGGCTGCAGACCCTAATTGTCATTAAAGACGGGGAACTAGTTGAGGGCAGTAGAAACATTTTTGCCGGACAATATGAATAAATGATTGAGGTGTAAATATAGTGTTAAAGCAATTTTTGCCTAATCAGCATGTTAAAAGCATTTTTGAAATAACTCCACACAGTTTACAGGAAAAAGGAGTTAAAGGGATAATCACGGACCTGGATAACACTTTAGTTGAATGGGACAGGCCGAATGCAACACCGAAGCTGATTAGCTGGTTTGAAGAAATGAAGCAAAGCAACATCAAGGTTACCATTGTGTCTAATAATAATGAAAATCGTGTAAAGGCTTTTTCCGATCCCCTTGATATTCCGTTTATTTATCAGGCTAGAAAGCCAATGGGCAGGGCTTTCCGGAGAGCTCTATCCGAAATGGGACTGAGAAAAGAAGAAACAGTAGTGATTGGAGACCAATTGCTGACTGACGTGCTGGGAGGAAACAGAAGCGGTTTCCATACTATTTTGGTCGTACCTGTAGCTCAAACTGACGGGTTTGTTACGAAATTTAACCGTCTGGTGGAGAGACGGATTTTAAATTGGTTCAGAAAAAAAGGAATGATTCAGTGGGAGGATTAAAAAGTGAGTGAAGAACAATTTGTTTGCGTAGGCTGTGGAGTAAAAGTTCAGGCAGATAACCCTGATGAGTTGGGTTATGCTCCTCAATCAGCTCTGCAGAAGGAAACAATTATTTGCCAGCGCTGTTTCAGGCTGAAGCATTATAATGAAGTTCAGGATGTAAGCTTGACTGATGATGATTTTCTGAAGATCCTGAATGAAATTGGACAAAGTGATGCACTAATTGTGAAGATTGTGGACATTTTTGATTTTAACGGCAGCTGGCTTCCAGGTCTTCACCGTTTTGTGGGCAGCAATAAAATCCTGCTTGTTGGAAACAAAGTTGACCTGCTTCCAAAGTCCGTGAAGACAAACAAGCTGATTAACTGGATGAAGCAGGAATCAAAACAGCTGGGGCTGAAACCGGAAGAGGTTTATCTGGCTAGTGCGGCAAAAGGGTACTCCATTAATGAAATTGCAGCAGCCATCGATCATTATCGGGAAGGAAAAGACGTTTATGTAGTAGGATGTACTAATGTAGGTAAATCCACTTTCATCAATCGTATTTTAAAAGAAGTAACAGGTGAGGGAGATGTCATCACTACTTCCCACTTCCCAGGGACGACTCTTGATATTATCGAGATACCTCTATCTGACGGAAAGGCTTTAGTGGATACACCAGGTATAATTAACCATCATCAGATGGCCCATTATGTAGATAAAAGGGATTTAAAGGTGATAACACCTAAAAAGGAGATTAAGCCTAAGGTTTACCAGCTGAATGAAGAGCAGACTCTGTTTTTTGGCGGACTGGCCAGGTTTGATTACATTGCTGGCGGCCGGCGGTCATTTGTTTGCCATTTCTCCAATGAATTAACTATTCACCGCACAAAAACAGAAAAGGCGGATGAGCTATACGAGAATCATGCGGGAGAGATGCTCACACCGCCAAGAAAAGAGCAGATGGAAACCTTCCCGGAGCTTGTGAAACATGAATTCACAATTAAAGAACCGAAAACAGATATAGTGTTTTCAGGACTTGGCTGGATTACGGTAAATGAGGGCGGGGCAAAAGTAGCTGCATATGTTCCTAAAGGTGTCCATGCCATGATAAGGAAGTCATTAATTTAGGCTGTGTATTTGCATTTGCTTACGCTTTTCAAAAGGGGTGAGGATTTTTGAAAAAGCTGTTTGGAGTGATTGGGGATCCAATTTCCCATTCAATGTCCCCCGCTATGCACAATGATTTATTTAAGATTTACAATATTGATGCCCATTATCAGCCATTCCATATATCCAGGGAGAATCTGAACGAAGCTATTAAAGGATTCAGGGCAATCGGCATTGCGGGATTTAATGTTACAGTCCCCCATAAGGAGGCTATCATCCCTCTTTTAGATGATCTGGATCCTCTGGCGGAGGCAATTGGGGCAGTTAATACAGTGATCAATCAGGATGGTAAGCTAATAGGCTATAACACGGATGGAAGCGGGTTTGTAAAAGGCCTGCTGAACCAAAAACAATCAATTAAAGACAAAAAGGTGCTTATAGTGGGGGCAGGCGGAGCTGCGAGGGCCATTTATTTTACAATTGCTAAAGAAGCCCCGGAGCTTCTGGATATTTGCAACCGGACTCCAGAAAGGGCAGAACAGATTTTGAATGATTGCCCTTTTGAGGTGCCTGCTCGTGTGCTGAACCGGCAGAAAGCAGAGGAAAGTCTGGAAACATACGATTTAATTGTTCAGACTACATCAATTGGAATGCATCCGGACATTGGCCAAAGCCCACTTTCGGCACATAAGCTTAAGCCTGGAGCCTTTGTCAGTGATATCATTTATAATCCGCTGCAAACCAGGCTTTTAAAGGAAGCTGCCGTAAAGGGCGCCGGAATTCAGAATGGTATTGATATGTTTGTGTATCAGGGGGCTCTTGCTTTTGAAATGTGGACTGGCATTGGGCCCGACATTGAAAGAATGAGACATAAGGTTTTAAATCAGCTGGGAGGATTATTATGCTAACAGGAAAGCAAAAGCGTTTATTGCGATCAAAAGCCCACCATTTAAACCCTATTTTCCAAGTGGGAAAGGGCGGGGTTAATGAAAACATGATTAAGCAAGTAGGAGAAGCACTGGAAGCCCGTGAGTTATTAAAGGTTTCAGTCCTTCAAAACTGTGAAGAAGACAGAGATACCGTAGCACAGCAGCTGTCAGAAGGCGCGAAGGCTGATGTTGTCCAAATCATCGGAAATATAATTGTTTTATACAAAGAATCAAAAGAAAACAAACAAATCAACTTGCCGTAAGCTTAGGGGAAATTAAACTGAATGTATGGAGGAGTGTAAATGGAAAAGGTAGGCATACTTGGAGGGACCTTTAATCCGCCTCATTTAGGCCATCTCATTATTGCAAATGAGGTAATGTCTTCCCATGGTTTGGATGAAGTATGGTTTATGCCGAACCATGAGCCTCCCCATAAAAAGAGGTCAGATAATGTCAGCAGCAGTGATCGAATAGAAATGCTGAAACTGGCATTGCAGAATCATCCTGGCTTTAAATTGGAGTTGATTGAGCTGGAGCGGGAAGGTCCTTCATTTACCTACGATACGATCAGGATTTTGAAGGAACACTATCCTCAAAAGCAATTTTATTTTATTATTGGAGCTGACATGGTTGAATATTTGCCCAAGTGGCAAAACATTGACAAACTTCTTGATTTGATTACCTTTATAGGAGTAAGGCGGCCATCTTACAATTTGCAGACTCCGTATCCGATTCTTTATGCTGACGTTCCTGAAATGGGAATCTCCTCAAGTATGATCAGAAGCCGTGTAAAGGAAGGCGGTACTATACGATATCTGGTACCGGATTCTATAGGGAGTTATATAAAGGAGAATCATTTATATGAATCGTGAAACAGCTCTGGATATTGTAAAGGAGCAGCTGACTGAACATCGCTACCTTCATACAGTCGGTGTGATGGAAACAGCCATTAAACTTGCAGAGAAATATGGCGCTGATAGTAAGAAAGCTGAATTGGCAGCCATTTTTCATGATTATGCTAAGTTCCGCCCTAAGGAAGAAATGAGGGAAATTATCATTAAGGAAGGTATGCCAGCCGAGCTTTTGGATTACAATAGTGAACTTTGGCATGCGCCTGTCGGTGCTTTTTTGGCTGAGAAAGAAGCGGGAATCCATGATAAAGAGGTACTGGATGCAATAAGATATCATACTTCTGGGAGACCGGGAATGGCACTTCTTGAAAAGATCATTTATCTGGCAGATTATATTGAACCTGGAAGGCATTTTCCGGGAGTTGATGAAGTGCGTGATTTAGCACAGACGAACTTGAACAAGGCTTTAATAAAATCTGTTCAAAATACCATCATGTTTTTAATGAAAAAAGGGCAGCCTGTATTTCCGGCTTCCTTCGAAACTTATAATGACCTTGTAATGAATAAGGAGGATTGATTAAATGAAAGAAAATACTATGTTGATGACGGCAGTAAAAGCAGCGGATGATAAACGAGCAGAAGATATAACGGTTCTTAATATGAAGGGAATTTCCCTGATTTCGGACTACTTTGTTATTTGCCACGGAAACTCTGATAAACAAGTGCAGGCCATTGCTCGGGAAATGAAAGAAAAATCTGAAGAACACGGGTTTACGGTTAAGCGAATGGAAGGCTTTGATGAAGCAAGGTGGATTCTGGTTGATATGGGTGATGTTGTTGCACATATTTTCCATAAGGATGAAAGAAGCTACTATAATCTTGAAAGACTCTGGGGCGATGCTCCGGTCGAGAACGTTCAGGGCATTCTTAACCAATGAGCTACGGAAAGTTCGCTTATCTCTATGACAGGCTGATGGAAGATGTTCCTTATGACAGCTGGATTAAATTGGTCAATGAAAAGCATGAAGAATTTAATGTTTCCGGCAAACGATTGCTGGATCTTGCATGCGGCACCGGGCAGCTATCAATAAGGTTAAGTGAACAGGGCTATGATGTAACCGGTGTCGATTTATCAGAGGATATGCTGGCTGTAGCCCAGTCAAAGGCGGAGCAGAAAGGTCTGCAAATCCCCTTTTACCTGCAGAACATGGCAGAGCTCGAAGGGTTTAGTGAATTTGATATTATTGGCATCTTTTGTGATTCTCTGAATTATCTGGAGACAGAATCCGATGTGAAGAACACCTTCCGGCAGGTCCATAGCCATTTAAAAAATGATGGTCTATTTATTTTTGATGTTCATTCCATTTATAAAATTATGCAGATATTTATGAACCAGACATTTGCTGAAAATGACGAGGAAATTTCATATATCTGGCACAGCTATCAGGGCGAATACCCTAATTCTGTAGAGCATGATCTTTCATTTTTTGTTCTGGATGAAGAAACAGGAAAGTATGACCGCTATGACGAACTTCACTTGCAGCGCACTTATCCTATTGATCAATATAAAAGCTGGCTTGAGGAATGCGGTTTTGACCTTGTTGACCTTTCAGCAGATTTTGAAGAAGGACCACCAGGCAGCCAGGCTGAACGAATCATTTTCATTGCAAAGAAAAGTCACTAATAAAAAAACAGCCGTTTTTTCCGGCTGTTTTTTAAAAAAATTGAAGGATTATTTCCATTAGCATCGAATAGCTAATGGAGAGAATACTGTTTTTTTACTTCGACAAGATCTTCGTCAAACTTGGAATGTGTAGCATGGAATAAGTGTTCAAATACACTGCCGAGCTCGCTTTCGAGAATTTTAATTCCCTCTCCTGTAATTCCTCCTTTGACACACACCTTCTCCTGCAATGTAGGCAATGTGTAAAGACCTTTTTTCAGTAAATCCCCAAGCCCGATCAGCATTTCTCCTGCAAGCTTTGTAGCTGTTTCATTATCAATCTCCGTTTCCGCAACTGCCGCATTGATGAAGCGCTGTGTCAAGTAGCTGAAAAAGGCAGGTCCGCAGCTGACAATATCCGAAGATACCCTGGTAATCGCTTCCTCTATAAAGACAGGTGTGGAGATGCTTTCAAAAAGTTTGTTAAGTTCCCCTTTCCATTGTTCGCTGCACTGTTCACCGAATGATAATAATGACACCCCTGATAAGGCCCGGTTAGTAATGCTGGGAATCGCCCTCGCTGCTGAACAAGGCACAATTGATTCAAGCTGTTTTACACTAATAGGGCTGGTTATGGACACTACACATTTATCTTCCGACAGGAACGGCAAAATATCTTGAACAACATTATACACATCATGAGGCTTTACACAAATAAAGATCAGCGAAGAACGAAGGGCGGCCTCTCTTGCATTATTTACAACCTTAATTTCCTGATGCGTTTCTTTTATTTCCATCGCTTTTGCCACTGTCCGATTGGTTATCGTCATGGAATCCGGGGAAACTGCTCCTCCATCCAGGAAGGCCTCGGTCAAAATTCTCCCCATATTACCTGTGCCAATGATTCCGATTTTCAATGCTGCATCCCTCCTTTAAAAGCAGGCTCTCTCATATAACGATATGTATCAAAAAAACATTTATTCCAAAAAGAAAGGATGGAATCCATAGTGACCGAATGGATAAAAACATATAAATTTTACTTTGCATTAGGTGCGATTGCATTGGCTGCACTCCTCTATTATTTTTTGACGCCCGTTCAGGAAACTGAAGTTTTTCCTGAGATTGAACAGTCAATTCCAATGAACGAAGCAGATGGTAAAGAAACAGCAGGTGAAATGCAGGCTGAACAGAGGCCACAGGCAATGAAAGCAGATATTAAAGGCGCAGTGAAAAAACCGGGAGTGTACGAAGCGGAAGAGGGTGAAAGGGTAATAGACCTGCTGGAAAAAGCAGGCGGACTGACGGAAAAAGCGGATAGCACTAAAATTAATTTTGCCCTCAAAATTACAGATGAAATGGTGATATATGTTCCGGAAGAGGGTGAAATTCTTGAAGAGACCCAGATGGGAGCCGGAAATTTCGAGGACAAAGGACAGCAGGATAGCGGAAAGGTGAATTTAAACGGGGCAGATGAAACAGAATTGCAGACACTGCCGGGGATTGGCCCATCAAAGGCTGCAGCGATAATTGAACACCGCGATACCAATGGACCCTTTAAAGGTATTGAGGATTTGAAATTAATATCAGGGATAGGGGATAAAACCTTCGAAAAACTCAAAGAGCATATTAGTGTAAACTAATTTCATTCCATTTGACCTTCACAAGCCTGAGGCTTACACTTATTGAGAGAAAAAAGCTATGTTTGAATTCAGGGCATATATGCCTGTGTAAAGGGGAGAGACAGATGGACCGGATTTCCTGGAACCAATATTTTATGGCACAAAGCCATTTGCTTGCTTTGAGGAGCACATGTACAAGGCTTGCGGTCGGGGCAACCATTGTAAGGGATAAGAGAATCATTGCCGGCGGCTATAATGGATCAATTGCCGGCGGTGAACATTGTGTTGATGAAGGCTGCTATGTTATTGATAACCATTGTGTCAGGACCATTCATGCGGAAATGAATGCGATTTTACAATGTGCAAAATTTGGGGTGCCGACAAGTGATGCAGAAATATATGTAACTCATTTTCCGTGCCTTCAATGCTGCAAAGCGATTATTCAGGCGGGAATTAAAACAGTTTACTACGCACAGGACTATAAAAATCACCCTTATGGAATTGAACTTTTTGGGAAGGCTGGAGTGAAAACTGTCCATGTGGCAGCTGAAAAAGTATCCTTTGATGACAGCATACAGGAAAAACGTGATTTTATAGAAGATTTAATCAATGAGCTTGAAAAAAGCGGTAAAAATCAGGATACCATGAAAAGCTATAAAGAAAAAAAGGACAGGCTTTTTCAAAATTAAACCATTGAAGGAGCAGCACCTGTAATGATAAGGTGCTGCTCCCTTTAAAAAACTAAAGGAGCAAATGATATGAAAGGCAGATGGATCTATGCAGCTGCTGCCTCACTCCTGGGAAATTTGACATCTTTTTTTCATCCGGCAATTGCTATCATTTTTTCTCTTCTTGCCATTTTCCTCTTAAAAAGAAATATCTTGACTAAAAAGAACATGACTATCCTGATTTTGATTTACCTTGGCTTAATCATAAGGAGTGAATTAGCGGAAGAATATAACAGGACAAGTCTTACAGGAAATGAGGGTGATTTTGAAATTACCCTGTCAGATTCAGTAAAGATAGATGGGGACCTTCTCACAGTCCTAATTGAATTGACCGAAAAAAAAGAAAAGGTGGCTGCCAGGTATAAGATAAAATCCAAAACAGAACAAAAAATCCTTTCAGACCATCTGAGGATAGGAATGACATGCAGGGTTAATGGCACCCTACAGACTCCTCCAACATCCACAAATCCTAATTCCTTCAGCTACAAGGATTACCTAAACCACAATAGTATCTTTTGGATCCTCGAATTGGAACAGTTAAATCTCTCTGATTGCACCTACAATAAAAGCCGCATCACATTACCCATATTAAAAATAAGGGAAATGGGAACAAATCATATTTTAGACCATTTCCCTGAACAGACTGCTCCACTGGCGATCGCACTTGTTTTCGGCGATCGGAATTTTATTGAGGAGGATACTATTGCCGCTTATCAGAAAATCGGAATTATCCATTTGCTTGCAATATCCGGACTTCATGTAGGAATGCTTGCCGGAATGTTCTTTCTTGCCGGAATACGTGCCGGGATCACCAGAGAAAAAATGACCAGCATCCTAATATTGGTTTTGCCGGTATATGCAATACTGACAGGGGCTGCACCGTCTGTAATGCGGGCTGTGTTTATGATGCTTCTGGTTTTACTGGCAAACAAGCTGAAGGCCCCTATTCAATTAGCTGATGTTATCTCCATTGTGTTTGCCGGCTACCTTTTTATCTCCCCTTTTATTATTTATAATGCGGGGTTTCAGCTGTCTTTTGCTGTGGCCTTATCACTTATTCTCTCAGCTCCTGCCATTCTCAAAAAATTTACTCATCCTCTCGCTGGTATCCTGTCTGTTTCTTTCATTTGCCAGATAGCAGCCATTCCGATCCTCCTTTGGCATTTTTATGAGATATCGATTATTTCCATAATTGCCAATCTGATCTTTGTGCCTTTGTATACTTCCATAGTCCTCCCTGTGGTATTAATTCTATTCATTTTTGATTTATTATCAGGGGGAAGGGCAGATTTCTTACTTAGTGTATTTGAAAAAATGATCGTTTTTCTTAATTGGATTGCTGAAATGCTTTCCGCCATTCCTAATTCGACCCTTATACTTGGCAGGCCATCCCCTATAATGCTGATTATATATCTTCTGCTCATTCCCGCATTCTTTGCCGGCTGGGAAAGGTCAAAAAACAAAAAAGCTATTATTAAGAACGGTGTGCTTCCTGTTCTTGCGATAGTGATTCATTTTTTTGTAAATGTGTTTACACCAGCTGGTGAAATTACATTTATTGATGTTGGGCAGGGTGACAGCATCCTGATAAAGCTTCCGTATGGGAGAGGGAATTATTTGATAGATGCAGGAGGTGCGCTTATGTTTGAGGCTGAGGAATGGAAGATGCGAAGCGATCCATATGAAACAGGAAAGGACACAGTAGTGCCTTTTCTGAAAAGCAAAGGGATCAGTAAAATAGATAAATTTTTTCTCACTCACGGGGATATGGATCACATTGGCGGAGCATCAGCTGTTCTGAGGGAAATGAAGGTAAAGTCTGTTGTGTTTCCACAGGGAGCTGAGTTCTCAGAGGCTGAAAAGGATTTGATTGTTCAGGCTAAAAATAACAAAAGTGAAATTGTCTTCACTAAAGCCGGAGATAGCTGGCTCATAGGAAATTCCGTTTTTCAAGTTTTGTCCCCGTTGGATGGGGAGATGGGGGACGACGTGGGGAAAAATGATGGATCTATTGTCCTTTTTGCCAAAGTGGGAGGGTTAAACTGGCTGTTTACCGGAGATTTGGAGGAACAGGGGGAAGGCCAGCTCATAAAGTCTTATCCCAAGTTGAGAGCTGATGTATTGAAAATCGCACATCATGGAAGCAAAACCTCCTCAACAGATTTATTTCTCGCTGGAGTGAAGCCTCGGATTGGCGTTATTTCTGCAGGCAGGAACAACAGGTATGGGCATCCTCATAATGATGTTATGAGCAGGCTGAATGACTATAATGTCAAAGTTTTGAGAACCGATATGCAAGGGGCGGTTACCTATTTTTTTAAAGGGGATTCAGGAACCTTTTCAGTGCAGCTTCCATAGTATATGGTAGAAAGCATCCAGCTTCCAGCTTGATAATGCTTCATCGAAATTCCGTCCAAAAAAAGAGGCTGCTGAGGCAGCCTCAATGTGTCAGCATTATTGTGACACATTACTGTATGTAGCCATTAAGCTCCTAAAAATTTAATGACTGTTGCAATAACAAATAACGTTGCGAAGAAACCGAATGATACGATGAATCCTACACCAGAGTCGATTGCATCATTACGTTTGCTTTGGACGTTCTTTTCAAATTCGTTCACAGTCTACCCCTCCTATTTCCTATATAGTATAAGTCATTCAAATGAAAAAATCTAGAGTTCGCCTGCCCTTTTCCTGCATTAGCAGGAGTTGTCACAAATATGACGAAACATCAAGGGGAACATAATAAAACAAAGGTGCACCGCAGCTTCCTGAGTTTCCCGGGCCTCAGGAATGCAGCGTTCTATATAGATTGGAAATTGGCGTTCATCTGGACGCCAATTTCTTATGTCTTGTCAAATTGCGATTGCTTCTTTAGGATATATAGTGAATATATTGTATGGCGAACGGAGAGAAGAAATTGGTTTTTGATATTTGGAACAGAATTAAAGCGAAAAGTTTTGCTCCTATTTATTTATTATACGGAACAGAACCTTATCTTATAAACGAAACGAAGCAGCTTCTGATCAGCAATGTGCTAAACGAAGATGAAGCTGATTTTAATTTATCCTCTTATGACCTTGAGGAAACCCCCATTGATACAGCGCTTGAAGATGCGGAGACATTTCCGTTTATGGGTGAAAGAAGACTGATTTTTTTACATAACCCGGTTTTTTTAACGTCAGAGAAATCGAAAGCTAAACAGGAGCATAACCTGGCTAAGCTTGAAGCCTATATTAAAGAGCCTGCTCCATATTCAGTGGTGGTATTTTCCTCATCGGCAGAAAAACTCGATGATCGGAAAAAAATAACCAAACAATTGAAAAAAACGGCTGCAGTCCTTGAAGCCAAGAAATTAAATGAAGGTGAATTGAAAGCCTGGATCAGGGAACGGGCAGCATTGAACGGTGTGCAGATTGATGAATCGGCTGTTGAGGTGATTTTGACATTGGCAGGCGCCAACCTGTTTATTCTGACCAACGAGATCGATAAATTAGCCCTATATGCGAATGACACAAAGCGGATAGATGAACAAATGGCAGAAAAAATGGTATCACGGTCTTTAGAGCAAAACATTTTTTCCCTTGTGGATAAGGTGGTTCACCGCAAAATAGAAGAAGCCCTGAGAATTTATTATGATTTATTAAAGCAAAATGAAGAGCCTATTAAGATTTTATCTGTTATTACTGGACAGTTCAGATTGATTTATCAGGTGAAGGAGCTTGCAAGAAGAGGCTACGGCCAGCAGCAGATTGCCGGCTATTTAAAGATTCATCCTTTCCGGGTAAAGCTGGCGGCTGGACAGGCTCAGCTGTTTGCAGACGAAGAACTGGCAGCGATCATAAGCTTGCTTGCTGATGCAGATTACCAAATGAAAACAGGAGGCATGAATAAAACCATGCTGATTGAAATGTTCCTGTTTCGTCTGCAAAGTCAGGCACTCAGAAAAAATCCATAATAAAAATGCGGTCCGCAATTTGGACCGCTTTTTTATGTAAAATAAAAGGCTATCCCTTAAGATAGCCGATATCTTTAAACATTACGCATTTAAAGAGTTCATTTTTTTCATTAAACGAGACTTTTTACGGGCAGCAGCATTTTTGTGGATAAGACCTTTTGCAGCAGCTTTGTCCAGTTTACGAGCAGCATCAGCGAAAGATGCTGTTGCAGCAGTAGAATCGTTGTTTACGATTGCAGCATCAACCTTCTTAACAGCTGTACGCATTGCTGATTTAACAGTAGCGTTTTGAGCGTTGCGAGCTTCGCTAGTTTTAACACGCTTGATAGCAGATTTAATGTTTGGCATTCCATTCACCTCCTGAAAAAGCATCGAGATTCTATAACTCGACATTCACGTTCATTAACAAATTCAGAACAAGTGATATTTTATCAAATACGGGGGCATAATGCAATACTCTGTACTTAAAATTACTGAAGGATAAATCGGGAAGTTCATTCTTTTTCTGCATGTTTTTAAATTTTAAAGGCAAAGATAGTATATATCTGAATTTTAGTAATTTGTCTGTTATTTTCCAGCCTAATAAGCTGAGATTGTGAGGGATACATGTGAAGGAATCAATAGATTTAAGCCAGTACTCAGTTCGAACGGATCTTGCCATTGAAGCCAGGGAAATGGTGATTTCCGGCAGGCAGAAGGACAATGATAATGTTCACGGGCAGGAGAATCTTTCCCAAATTGAAGGTGTCATAATTAAAGAAAAAGAAGAAAACGATATTAAAATTTCCTTTGTTGAAGTAACAAAGGAAGGAGCAGAAGCATTAGGGAAAAAGGAGGGCAAATATCTGACCCTCGAAGTGACGGGCATACGCCAGCAGGATACGGAGCTTCAGCATAAAGTGGAGACTGTATTTGCAAGTGAATTTTCCCAATTTATAAAGCAGCTGGGCATTAATGAAGATGCATCCTGTTTAATTGTCGGACTGGGCAATTGGAATGTCACTCCCGACGCACTGGGACCGCAAGTCTGCGAAAATCTGCTTATTACAAGACATCTCTATCAGCTGCAGCCTGAAAGCGTAGAAGAAGGCTACCGGCCGGTAAGTGCTATTTCTCCAGGGGTGATGGGCCTGACGGGAATTGAAACAAGTGACATTATTCATGGCATTGTTGAAAAAACAAAGCCCGACTTTGTCATTGCGATCGACGCTCTTGCTTCCCGATCAATTGAAAGAGTCAATTCTACCATTCAAATTTCGGATACAGGGATTCACCCTGGTTCTGGTGTAGGGAATAAACGTAAAGAAATCAGCAAAGAGACTTTAGGGATACCTGTCATAGCGATTGGCATCCCAACGGTTGTCGATGCCGTGTCCATCACAAGCGATACCATTGACTACATTCTGAAGCATTTCGGAAAGGAAATGAAAGAAGGCGGCCGCCCATCACGTGCCCTTGCCCCTGCAGGAATGACTTTTGGAGAGAAGAAAAAGCTGACAGATGAGGACCTCCCGGAAGAGCATCATAGAAAAACCTTCCTTGGCATGATCGGAACCTTGCCTGAAGAAGAGAAGCGGAAGCTTATTTATGAAGTTCTGTCTCCTTTGGGTCACAACCTTATGGTGACGCCAAAGGAAGTGGATGTATTTATTGAAGATATGTCAAACTTAATTGCCAATGGTTTGAACGCAGCGCTCCACCAGAAAGTGAATCAGGATAATGCCGGATTTTATACAAGATAGAAAATATCCTGTTCTATCTTCTCTAGCAAAGTCATAACATTTACTAGACTAGCAAGGAGAGGTGGAACAATGAAACCTTTTAAAACGAACGGATTTGTAGTAACTATCCAAGGGACAAGCCTGCTGAAGGCTATTGGCGGATTTCTGCTTTTTCTATTTATGATATTTTCCATAAGCGGAGCATTGACTTCCTTAAAGCCTGAATACCGAATCAGTTCTTCTTCAGTAAATTCTGCAGCGAACAGCCTGACAGGAGAAATGCTTTATCATTTTCTCGGATGGGAAAATCACGCATTTCTCCAAGGAGTTTCTGAAAGCAGTTCTCCCCCGGGCTTTGCCAATTTAATTTTTAAGCTATCCACGAATGTCAATTTGGATGATCCCAGAAGTCTTCTGGGAAGGGAGCTTCCTTTTTTCTCGATTTATGACAGTAAAATCCTGGTTGCAGGTGAGGGAACAGATTATACAAACATGCCTGTAGAATCTTCTCCGCCTTTAGAAGTACTCATGGCCGAACAGGAGGCAGCCCTGCAAAACACAGAAGGGCTTGAGCCATCTGGAGATAAAAAACAATCAAATGCCCCGCCGGTGTCTACAGGAGATAAAAAACCTGTCTATGTATACTTTTCACATAATACTGAATCCTATCTTCCATATCTGAAGGGTGTCACCAACCCTGATGCTGCCTACCATTCAAAAATTAATATTACTAAAATCGGTGACAAGCTTAAGGAAGAGATGGAGAGCAAAGGAATCGGCACCTTTGTGGATAAAACGGATATTCAGGGGAATTTAAACAAAAAGGGCTTATCATATGGACGCTCATATCAGGAATCCAGAGAGGTAGTCCAGGCAGCAATCACTTCCAATCGGGATCTGGCTTATTTAATCGATATTCACCGTGATTCAAAAAGAAAAATAGATACTACAAAAGAAATTAACGGAGAGTCTTATGCCAAGCTGGCTTTTATTATTGGAGGAAATAATCCGAATTACGAAAAGAACCTAAGATTTGCAAAAGAGCTGCATGATAGACTGAGCGTCAAGTACAAAGGATTAAGCAGGGGGATAATGAAAAAAGAAGGCGCAGGGACAAATGGCAACTTCAATCAGGATTTATCAGGCAATGCCATACTCATTGAGTTTGGGGGAGTCGATAATACGTTTGAGGAGTTAAACCGATCGGCCGAAGCACTCGCGGAAGTGTTCAGTGAATATTATTGGCAGGCCGAGGAAGTGAATTCACCGACTGGCGGTGAATCAGAAAAGAAATAATAATAGGATGATGCGGAATGAAAATGTTTATGCTTAAAGCTCTTTTTCTGGCAGCGCTCATGTTTGTCTCTGTGTTATTCGGAATGCAGCAGGCAAATGAAGGAATTCACAGAATGAAGGGATTCCATGACGGGGATTTCAAAAGTGCCCTGACCATAAATGAAACAAATGAAGGCGAAGTTCAGGCTTCTGTCCTGGGGAATGATGTGTCAAGCCATGATCTTCAGAAGAAAAGGGAAAAGCTTGAAGAAATGAAAGCATATAATTTCTTTTCATCTTTAGGAAAAAGCATATCAGAGCTGACAGAAAAATCGGTAGCAATCATCACAGACTTAATAACAGGGAAATAGGCTGCTCAGGAGGGCAGCCTTATTTTTTTGGGAAAATTAGCGGCTTAAAGCTTAGCGTTGAATCTTCACAAACCTACTGATATAATCAAAAATAGTGTATAAACTAAAAGGACTATTTTAAAATTAACTACACTTAGCTCCAGGCGCCTGTTACTAGGCGCTTGCGCTTTTCTATAGTAGGAGTTGAAATAATAAACAATGAACAGAGAAGAGAGACTAAAAAGGCAAGAGAAAATAAGGAATTTTTCGATCATCGCCCATATTGACCATGGTAAATCGACTTTGGCCGACAGAATTCTTGAAAAAACCAATGCGCTGACTTCACGCGAAATGAAGGACCAGCTCCTTGATTCCATGGATCTTGAAAGGGAGCGCGGCATTACGATCAAGCTGAATTCCGTTCAGTTAAAATATAAAGCGAAAGATGGAGAGATATACACTTTCCACTTAATAGATACACCGGGACACGTCGATTTTACATATGAAGTATCCCGAAGCCTTGCAGCATGTGAAGGAGCCATTCTGGTTGTGGATGCAGCTCAGGGTATTGAAGCGCAAACCCTTGCCAATGTTTATCTGGCCCTGGATAACGATCTTGAGATTCTTCCAATTATTAATAAGATCGACCTGCCAAGTGCGGATCCGGAAAGGGTTCGAAATGAAATCGAAGAAGTTATCGGCCTGGATGCATCTGAAGCAGTACTTGCTTCAGCAAAGGCTGGAATTGGAATAGAAGAAATTCTTGAACAGGTCGTTGAAAAAGTTCCTGCTCCAGTAGGGGATCCGGATGCCCCATTAAAGGCTCTTATATTTGATTCCCTTTATGATGCCTACCGCGGTGTAGTGGCCTATATCCGTGTGGTTGAGGGTACGGTAAAAGTAGGGGATAAAATTAAAATGATGGCAACCGGAAAAGAGTTTGAAGTCACAGAGGTTGGTGTGTTTACGCCAAAATCAACGCCATTGCCTGAATTGTCAGTTGGAGACGTGGGGTTTTTGACTGCTGCAATCAAAAATGTTGGTGATACACGTGTGGGTGATACCATTACAAGCGCAAAAAACGGTGCTGAAGAAGCTCTTCCTGGATACAGAAAGATGAACCCGATGGTTTATTGCGGACTTTATCCAATTGATAGCGCCAAGTTCAATGACCTGCGTGAAGCGCTTGAAAAGCTGGAGCTGAATGATTCCGCCCTTCAGTTTGAACCGGAAACTTCACAGGCACTCGGATTTGGATTCCGCTGCGGTTTCCTTGGATTGCTTCACATGGAAATTATCCAGGAGCGCATTGAGCGCGAATTCAAAATAGATTTGATTACAACAGCACCTAGTGTTATCTATGATGTTATCATGACAGACGGCACTGAGGTTAAAGTGGATAACCCATCCAATATGCCTGACCCTCAGAAGATTGACCGTGTTGAAGAACCTTATGTAAAAGCTACAATGATGGCTCCGAATGATTATGTGGGAGCAATAATGGAACTTTGCCAGCAAAAGCGCGGCATCTTTATTGATATGCAATACATGGATGAAACCAGAGTAAACATTATATATGAAATTCCTTTATCGGAAATTGTTTATGACTTCTTTGATCAGCTAAAATCCAATACAAAAGGATATGCCTCTTTTGATTATGAATTAATTGGGTACAAGCCATCAAAACTTGTTAAGATGGATATTCTGTTAAATGCAGAAAAGGTAGATGCATTGAGCTTCATCGTTCATAAGGATTTTGCTTATGAAAGAGGAAAAGTAATCGTTGAGAAGTTAAAAGAGCTAATTCCCCGTCAGCAGTTTGAGGTTCCTATTCAAGCGGCGATCGGCCAGAAAATTGTAGCCCGCTCAACCATTAAAGCCATCCGCAAAAATGTATTGGCTAAATGTTACGGCGGAGACATTTCCCGTAAACGTAAATTATTGGAGAAGCAGAAAGAAGGTAAAAAGCGGATGAAGCAGGTTGGTTCTGTTGAAGTTCCGCAGGAAGCTTTCATGGCCGTCTTGAAGATGGACGATAATACCCCTAAAAAGTAAAATATTTGCTTTGTTTTAAGAGGTTAGATATGCTGTCATAATAATAACAGCACTAGCCTCTTTTTATTTAGGAAACTGCTGTATATGAATGTTGATTGAATGATGGAAAGTAGTGAAATGAATGATTAAAGCAGCTTATATACACATTCCCTTTTGTGAACATATCTGCCATTATTGTGATTTTAATAAAGTGTATTTGAAGAACCAGCCGGTTAAAGAATACCTTGACTCTCTTGACAAAGAGATGGATCTTGCTTTGAAAGAAACACCAGCATCGCGCCTGGACTCCATCTTTGTCGGAGGCGGCACACCTACAGCGCTGAACGGGAAACAGCTTGAACAGCTCTGCAGCACAATTAAACGTCAGCTGCCCTATGACTCTTTCACAGAATATACATTTGAAGCGAATCCCGGAGATCTCTCTAAGGAAAAGCTTCAAATATTGCATGATGCCGGAGTCAACAGGCTCAGCTTTGGTGTCCAGACATTCAACGATGAACTCTTAAAAAGAATTGGAAGGTCACACCGGGCAAAAGATGTTCTTCAGTCAATTGAAGCTGCAAAACAAGTAGGTTTCGATAACATTAGCATCGATCTTATATACAGTCTTCCCGGCCAGACACTTCAGGACTTTAAAGATACACTTGAGACATCATTTACATTGGATATTGTTCATTATTCGGGCTATTCTCTGATCATTGAGCCCAAGACGGTATTCTATAATCTGATGAGGAGAGGGAAACTGCCGACACCCGGAGAAGATGTGGAAGCTGAAATGTATGACTTATTGATGGAGCAAATGGACAAACATGGATTTGCCCAATATGAAATCAGCAATTTTGCCAAACCTGGCTATGAGAGCAGGCATAACATCACTTATTGGGATAATGAATGGTACTTCGGTTTTGGGGCAGGTGCGCATGGCTATGTTAATGGGCTTCGCCGTTCAAACCACGGCCCTCTGAAAAAATATATGGAGCAAATTGAAAAGGGCCAGCTTCCGATCCTTGAAGAACATAAGGTGCCCCTTGAAGAACAGATGGAAGAGGAAATGTTTCTTGGGCTGAGAAAAAAAGCAGGTGTCTCAATTAGTCGCTTTAAAGAGAAATTTGGCAAAGACCCGCTTGTGCACTTTGAAAATCAAATTAAACAGCACACCGAAAAAAAATTAATTATTGCCGGGGAAGAGCATATTAAATTGACAAGGCGAGGCCGATTTCTCGGAAATGAAGTATTTCAGTCCTTTATAGGGTAATCTGCCTTGGGATCCTTCAGGAAAAAAGGAAGCCAAATTATTGACACTGCACGTATGATTTGATAATTTATTAGTAGAATTAGCACTCGGGGGTAAAGAGTGCTAACAGAGGTGATAACTGTGTTAACAGATCGTCAATTATTAATTTTTCAAGTAATTGTTGATGATTTTATTCAAACTGCACAGCCTGTGGGGTCGAGAACTCTGTCGAAAAAAGAAGAAATTTCTTTTAGTTCCGCAACGATCAGAAATGAGATGGCTGATTTAGAGGAACTTGGGTTTATTGAGAAAACACACACCTCATCGGGGAGGATTCCATCTGAAAAAGGGTACCGCTACTACGTGGATCACCTTTTATCCCCGCAAAAATTAAATCAGCATGATATCCACAAAGTACAATCGATCTTTGCAGAAAGAATTTATGAGCTGGAGAAAATTGTTCAAAAATCGGCAAAAATCCTATCTGAGCTGACTAATTATACATCCATAGTCCTCGGGCCTGCAGTCAGGGATAACAAGCTGAAGAGAATTCAGATTGTTCCTTTGAATAAAGAAACAGCGATAGCAATTATTATCACAGATACAGGCCATGTGGAAAACAGAATGTTCCACTTGCCGGAAAACATTGATGCAGGTGATTTGGAAAAAGTCGTCAATATCCTTAATGACCGTCTTGCCGGTGCACCATTGGAAAGTCTGAACAATAAGTTATATAAAGAGGTTGCCGTCCTTTTAAGGCATCATATCAGTAATTATGATCTAATGCTGAATTCAATTGCCGATACAATAAAGATACCGGCCTATGATAAGCTTTTCTTTGGCGGTAAAACAAATATGCTCAGCCAGCCGGAGTTTCATGATATTGAAAAGGTTAAAAACCTCATGAATATGATCGAGCAGGAAAAAGGCATATATGATTTACTGAGTAAAAATAAGTCTGGGATCAATATTAAAATCGGCCGGGAAAATAATAATTCAGCAATGGAAAACTGCAGTCTGATAACAGCAAGCTATTCAATCGGCACCGAACAGCTCGGCACAATTGCCATTCTGGGCCCTACCAGAATGGAGTATTCAAGAGTCATCAGCTTATTGAACTATATCAGTGCAGACTTATCATCTGTTTTATCCAAGTTGTATCAAAACAGATGATGGTGGAGATATTGATTAAGGGTGGAAAAACCTTTCCACTCCTTTCCTTATGTTTTTTTTACTCTATAATACAGCGATTCTTTAAGGGAGGTGAACATGTTGGCAGAAGAGAAAGAGACATTGAACCATGAATTAAATGAACAAACCAGCGAACCTGAAGGAACTGAAAATGAGGCTCCTATTGAAGAGGTATTTGCAGAGGCTGATGAAGCAGATGCGGGTCCTGATGAGGGAACTGATGCCGAGCTTACAGCAGCAAATGCAAGAATAGCTGAATTGGAAGGCAAGCTGGAAGAGGCTGAAAATCGCATCTACCGCCTTCAGGCTGATTTTGAAAATTCCCGGCGCCGTGCAAGGCTGGACCTTGATGCGTCTGAAAAATATAGAGCACAAAGCTTAATCTCTGATTTGCTACCTGCGCTTGACAATTTTGAAAGAGCCCTTCAGATGGAAGCTGAAAATGATCAGGCTAAATCTATTCTTCAAGGAATGGAAATGGTTTATCGAAGCTTGGTGGAGGCTATTAAAAAAGAAGGCGCAGAACAGATTGAGGCAGTTGGGAAAGAATTCGACCCTCATTTGCACCAGGCTGTGATGCAGGTAGAAGATGAGAATTTTGATTCCAATATCGTGGTCGAAGAGTTCCAAAAAGGCTACAAGCTAAAGGATCGAGTCATTCGTCCATCAATGGTTAAAGTAAATCAATAACTACATATTTGGGGAGGTAAATAACATGAGCAAAATTATCGGAATCGATTTAGGTACAACAAACTCATGTGTCGCTGTACTTGAAGGCGGCGAACCGAAAGTAATTCCAAATCCGGAAGGCAACCGTACAACGCCATCAGTTGTAGCGTTTAAAAACGGCGAGCGTCAGGTTGGTGAGGTGGCAAAGCGCCAGTCTATTACAAACCCGAACACCATCATGTCCGTTAAACGCCATATGGGTACAGATCATAAAACAGAGGTTGAAGGAAAGGAATACTCTCCGCAAGAGGTTTCTGCTATTATTCTTCAATATTTGAAATCTTATGCAGAAGACTATCTTGGCGAGAAAGTTACTAAAGCGGTAATCACAGTTCCAGCATATTTCAACGATGCTGAGCGTCAGGCAACAAAGGATGCAGGCCGAATTGCCGGCTTGGAAGTTGAACGCATCATCAACGAACCGACTGCTGCAGCTTTGGCATATGGACTTGATAAAATGGATGAAGACCAGACAATCCTTGTTTATGACCTTGGCGGCGGTACATTTGACGTATCTATCCTTGAGCTGGGAGATGGTGTATTTGAAGTAAAATCCACTGCCGGGGATAACCGTCTTGGCGGAGATGATTTTGACCAGGTAATTATTGATTACCTCGTTGATCAATTCAAAAAAGAGAACGGCATTGATCTTTCTAAAGATAAAATGGCTCTGCAGCGTTTAAAAGATGCTGCTGAAAAAGCGAAAAAGGATCTTTCCGGTGTAACTTCCACACAAATTTCACTACCGTTTATCACTGCCGGGGAAGCTGGACCTTTACACCTGGAAGTAACACTTTCAAGAGCTAAATTTGAAGAGCTGTCTGCAGATCTTGTTGAACGTACAATGGGACCTACACGCCAGGCATTAAAGGATGCTGGCTTGACTCCTTCAGAAATCGATAAAGTTATCCTTGTGGGCGGTTCAACACGTATTCCGGCTGTACAGGAAGCAATCAAAAAAGAAACAGGAAAAGAACCGCACAGAGGAGTTAACCCTGATGAGGTTGTAGCTATGGGTGCAGCTATTCAGGGCGGTGTCATCACTGGTGATGTTAAGGATGTTGTCCTTCTGGACGTAACACCTTTGTCTCTTGGAATTGAAACAATGGGCGGTGTGTTCACTAAACTGATTGAACGCAATACAACTATTCCAACATCAAAATCCCAGGTGTTCTCAACTGCTGCTGATAATCAGTCTGCTGTTGATATCCATGTTCTTCAAGGGGAGCGCCCAATGGCAGCGGATAACAAAACACTTGGCCGTTTCCAGCTAGGGGATATTCCTCCAGCTCCGCGTGGTGTGCCGCAGATCGAAGTGTCTTTTGATATCGATAAAAATGGTATCGTAAACGTACGCGCTAAAGACCTGGGCACAAACAAAGAGCAAGCCATTACGATCAAATCATCAACAGGATTATCTGATGATGAAATTGAAAAAATGGTAAGAGAAGCTGAAGAAAACGCTGAAGCTGATAAGAAGCGCAAAGAAGAAGTTGAACTCCGCAATGAAGCGGACCAGCTGGTATTCACTACTGAAAAGACTTTAAAAGATCTTGAAGGCAAAGTGGATGAAGCAGATGTGAACAAAGCAAATGAAGCTAAAGAAGCACTGAAAGCTGCAATTGAAAAGAACGATCTGGATGAAATCCGTGCTAAGAAAGATGCTTTACAGGAAGTTGTTCAGGCGTTAACAATGAAGCTTTATGAGCAGGCGCAGGCTGCTCAGGGACCCCAGGGCGCAGAAGGTGCTGAAAGCAAAAATGATGACGATAACGTTGTAGATGCTGAGTTCGAAGAAGTTAAAGACGATAAATAATTTCTGAATCTTTTAAGTCAAAGTCAGGTCTTTCTTGGCTTTGGCTTTTATTTTTGATACAATAATCTTTATGTGAAATGAATCGGGGAGTGGTAATCATGAGTAAAAGGGATTACTATGAGGTTCTCGGAATCAGCAAGGGTGCATCCAAGGATGAAATTAAGAAGGCATATCGAAAGCTTTCAAAGAAATACCATCCTGATATTAACAAAGATCCTGATGCTGACGAGAAGTTCAAGGAAGTTAAAGAAGCATATGAAGTCTTAAGCGACGACCAGAAAAAGGCCCACTATGATCAATTTGGCCATACGGATCCTAATCAAGGCTTTGGCGGAGCCGGTTTTGAAGGTTTCGGAGGATTTGAAGACATTTTCAGCACCTTCTTCGGAGGGGGCTCCCGCAGGCGTGATCCTAACGCCCCAAGACAGGGGGCAGATTTACAGTACACCATGTCCTTAACTTTTGAGGAAGCAGTATTTGGCAAAGAGACCGATATTGAAATTCCTCGCGAAGAGACGTGCGAGACCTGCAGCGGTTCAGGCGCTAAACCGGGAACTAAGCCGGAAACATGCCGTCATTGTCATGGATCAGGTCAGTTGAATGTTGAACAAAATACGCCATTTGGCAAGATCGTAAATAGAAGAGTTTGCCACTACTGTAATGGTACCGGCAAAGAAATCAAAGAAAAGTGCACAACCTGCCGTGGAGCCGGTAAAGTGCAAAAACGCAGAAAGATACACGTGAAAATTCCTGCCGGCATTGATGATGGCCAGCAGCTTCGCGTAGCAGGCCAGGGGGAACCAGGTGTTAACGGAGGACCTCCAGGCGACCTTTATGTTGTATTCCATGTGCGGTCACATGAGTTTTTTGAGCGTGATGGCGATGATGTTTATTGTGAAATGCCTATAACATTTGTGCAGGCTGCTCTCGGCGATGAAATAGAAGTGCCGACACTGCATGGGAAAGTAAAACTCAAAGTCCCTTCAGGCACACAAACAGGAACCAAATTCCGTCTGAAGGGAAAAGGTGTGCCAAATGTAAGAGGATACGGAACAGGAGATCAGCATATAATTGTCCGCGTTATTACTCCGACAAAGCTGACCGAAAAACAGAAGCAGCTGTTAAGCGAGTTTGCTGAAGTCAGCGGAACAGTTCCGCAGGGAGAACAGGAAGAAAGCTTTTTTTCTAAAGTAAAACGAGCCTTTAAAGGTGAATAAAGGAATGGGAGTTGGTAGTAGTGAAATGGTCAGAAATCAGTATTCATACCGCAAATGAAGCTGTTGAACCGATTTCGAATATTTTGCATGAAGCCGGAGCAAGCGGAGTTGTAATAGAGGATCCTTTAGAACTTGTAAAAGAAAGAAAGGATCAATTCGGTGAAATCTACCAGCTCAATCCGCAGGACTATCCTGAAGAAGGCGTAATTGTAAAAGCATATTTGCCAGTAAACAGTTTCCTTGGGGAAACAGTTGATGAAATAAAAGAAGCAATCAATAACCTCATTTTATTTAACATCGATATTGGCGCAAATAAAGTCAGCATTAGTGAGGTAAACGAAGAAGAATGGGCTACTGCCTGGAAAAAATATTATAACCCTGTAAAAATTTCAGAACGCTTTACCATTGTCCCAACCTGGGAGGATTACACACCTGTCAGCAGTGATGAGCTTATCATAGAGCTTGACCCAGGCATGGCCTTTGGAACGGGAACACACCCTACGACGGTAATGTGTATCCAGGCACTTGAAAGAACAGTAAAACAGGGTGATAAAGTTGTAGATGTAGGAACAGGATCGGGTGTCTTAAGCATTGCTGCAGCTATGCTCGGTGCCGGGAAGGTAAAAGCCCTTGATCTTGATGAAGTGGCAGTAAATTCAGCTAAATTAAATATTAAGCTGAATAAAGTGCAGCATATAGTGGATGTATCACAAGGAAATCTGCTCGATGGTGTCAGCCAGGGTGCAGATGTGGTCGTTGCCAACATCCTTGCTGAAGTAATTCTCCGCTTTACAGATGATGTTGCATCAGTCGTAAAGGAAGGCGGATTCTTCATCGCTTCAGGCATTATCCAGCAGAAGAAACAGGAAGTAAAAGATGCTATTTCCGCTGCAGGGTTTGAAATAGAAGAAACCATACAAATGGAAGATTGGGTTGCCATTTTGGCAAGGAGGAAGTAATCAGAAAGGCTCCTGTACCTCGATGGTGGGAGGTGCAGGAGCTGGTCATACCGTAAAAAGGGGGTAATGAACTTACCCTCCTTTTTACAGTTGAATGAATCTTGGACAGGTTAGAAAGAGGGTGCCGATTGTGCAGCGGTATTTCACAGAAAATGCAGTTAAAGATAAGTACTTTCATATTAAAGGGGAAGACCGTCATCATATAGTGAAGGTAATGCGCATGAAAGAAGGCGACAAAATTATCTGTGTCGATCCATCCCAAAATAGTGCACTTTGCTCAATTGCAGAAATTACCGATGAACATGTTGCTGCAGAAGTTGTACAATGGATTGAAGGGTCTTCTGAGCTGCCTGCCGATGTTACTATTGTGAGCGGACTGCCTAAAGGGGATAAGCTGGAGTGGATCATTCAAAAGGGCACTGAGCTGGGAGCTCACCGTTTTATCCCTTTTACTTCAGCTCGTTCAGTAGTAAAATGGGATGCGAAGAAATCTGTGAAAAAAGCAGAGAGATGGCAGAAGATTGCTAAAGAAGCTGCTGAACAGTCACACAGGAGCATAGTGCCTGAAGTGTTTGCTCCGCTTGATTTAAAGTCATTGCTGAAAATATCAGCTGATTATTCATATAAATTGATTGCCTTTGAGGAAGAAGCGAAGCAGGGAGAGGACTCTGTGCTCTATAAAACACTTTCTTCCATGAACAAAGGAGAATCACTTTTAGTTGTATTCGGACCTGAAGGCGGTCTTGCAGATAATGAAGTTTCATTGCTGCTGGAAGCAGGCTTTCTTGCCTGCGGGTTGGGACCGCGTATTTTAAGGACAGAGACAGCACCTCTCTATTTGCTGTCAGCTGTTTCCTATCATTTTGAATTAATGGGGTGAATTTAGATGCCTGCAGTTGCATTTCATACACTTGGATGCAAAGTCAATCATTACGAAACAGAAGCCATTTGGCAGCTGTTCAAAGAAGCTGGCTATGAACGGACAGACTTCGAATCCGTTTCAGATGTTTATGTAATTAATACATGCACGGTTACAAATACCGGTGATAAGAAAAGCCGCCAGGTAATCAGAAGGGCAATCAGAAAAAACCCTGATGCGGTTATCTGTGTAACGGGCTGTTATGCACAAACCTCACCTGCCGAAATTATGGCAATCCCTGGAGTAGATATCGTTGTAGGGACTCAGGATCGGGTAAAAATGCTTGAATATATCGAGCAGTATAAACAAGAACGTCAGCCGATCAATGGTGTTGGAAACATTATGAAGAACCGTGTCTACGAAGAGCTTGATGTGCCGGCATTTACAGATCGGACACGTGCTTCCCTTAAAATTCAGGAAGGCTGCAATAACTTCTGTACATTCTGTATTATTCCCTGGGCGCGCGGCTTAATGAGATCCAGAGACCCGAAAGAAGTAATCCGGCAGGCTCAGCAGCTTGTTGATGCCGGATATAAAGAAATCGTTCTGACTGGAATCCATACAGGCGGCTATGGCGAAGACATGAAGGATTACAATCTGGCTATGCTTCTTACGGATCTGGAATCACAGGTAAAAGGGCTCAAACGTTTAAGAATCTCTTCAATTGAAGCCAGCCAAATTACAGATGAAGTCATTGAAGTTATGGATAAGTCCAAGGTCGTGGTAAGGCACTTGCACATTCCTCTGCAGTCAGGCTCAAATACGGTTCTTAAAAGAATGCGCCGCAAATATACAATGGAGTTTTTTGCAGAGCGTCTCGAGCGCTTGAAGGAAGCTCTTCCGGGTTTGGCTGTTACATCGGATGTTATCGTTGGCTTCCCGGGGGAAACAGAAGAAGAATTTATGGAAACCTACAACTTTATTAAAGAGCATAAATTCTCCGAGCTTCATGTATTCCCATATTCAAAGCGGACAGGAACACCTGCTGCGAGAATGGACGATCAGATTGATGAAGAAGTCAAAAACGAGCGTGTTCATCGCCTGATTGCCCTGTCAGATCAGCTTGCAAAAGAATATGCATCTCAGTACGAAGGTGAAGTTCTTGAAGTGATCCCGGAGGAAAGATTTAAGGAAAGCAGTGACAGCAATTTATTTGTCGGATACACTGACAATTATTTAAAAATTGTCTTCCCGGCAACAGAAGAAATGGTCGGCCAGATTGTAAAAGTAAAAATTACAAAAGCCGGCTACCCATACAATGAAGGTCAATTTGTAAGAGTCCTTGATGAATTGAATGAAACAGAAGAGGCGGCAGTTTAAAGGAATTACCCTAGGGTAGTTCTTTTTTTTATAAATTTATTAATAACTATTGGGAAAACTACTTTCGAAAACGATTACAAAAAATATAAATAGTGCTCGATATTTTTTATTCTAAGTGATATTATGAAAGAGGTACGTACAACTGTTTTTTTAAAGGAGTAGTTAAAATGACAAATAATGTAGCAAAAATGATCGATCATACATTACTTAAAGCTGATGCAACAAAAGACCAAATAGAAAAAATCTGTGCAGAAGCTAAAGAATACAATTTTGCGTCTGTTTGTGTTAATCCGACATGGGTTAAACTCTCAAGCGACCTGCTAAACGGTACCGAAGTGAAGGTCTGCACAGTAATCGGCTTCCCGCTGGGAGCTTCCACACCTGAAACAAAAGCATTTGAAACAAAGAATGCTATTGAAAACGGTGCAACAGAAGTAGATATGGTAATCAACATAGGCGCTTTAAAAGGCGGAGACAATGAGCTGGTTGAACGGGACATACGTGCGGTTGTAGACGCTGCAAAAGGAAAAGCATTAACCAAGGTTATTATCGAAACTTGCCTTCTGACTGAAGAAGAAAAAGTTAGAGCATGTGAGCTATCTGTAAAAGCTGGTGCTGACTTTGTTAAAACATCTACAGGATTCTCAACAGGCGGCGCAACTGCTGAAGATATTGCCCTCATGAGAAAAACTGTCGGGCCTGATATTGGCGTAAAAGCTTCGGGCGGAGTAAGAAGTGCAGAAGATGCACAGAAAATGATCGAAGCTGGTGCAACGAGAATTGGAGCAAGCTCTGGCGCTGCTATTGTCAACGGTTTAACAAGCGATTCGGATTACTAAGAAAATGCCGGGATTTCCCGGCATTTTTTTTTATCGGCCGTGCAGCTTTATGACAAATCTTCCAAACTGATTTGCAAATGGAAGAACAAGCAGAGTAGATATTACATTAAATAAAACACTGATATGTGCAAGCTGCACATCTGGAGAACTGGCTGCACTCTCTCCGAAAACAGCAAGGGCATGAATAAAAGGATAAAAGGCCGCTACACCCAAACAGTTCAGCCATATATGGGCAAAGGCAGTCAGTTTTGCTTCTTTTCCTGAACCTATGGATGCTAAATATGCGTCTGCGCATGTACCTATATTAGATCCAAGCATTATGGCAATGCCGGTATCCAAATCCATAGCGCCAGCAGTTAAAAAGCCCATGATAATGCCAGTTGTTGCTGTGCTTGATTGGATGATCGCCGTAAGTACAATGCCGGCAGCCGCAGCGAACATATAATTCCCGTCCAAAGTAAGCAGCCAGTGATTGACCATATCATTATCTTTAACAGAACCAGCGAGATATTCAAACCCCCGCATAGCTGCAAAAACTGCTGATAAACCAAGTAAGGCCAGACCGTAGCTTCGCAAGCTCTTATTCTTCAGAACAGCCAGGATGCTTCCGGCAGCAGCAAGCGGAATAATATACGATTCTATATTAAAAGTGATTAATTCTGTCGTAAATGTTGTTCCTATGTTGGTCCCTAATATGATGCCAATCGTCTGGGGAAAAGTCAGCATCCGTGCAGAAACCATTCCAATTGTTATGATCATTACCGCTGAACTGCTCTGCAGGACAGCTGTGACGATTGTGCCAATAACAGTGCCTTTCCAAGGTGAATTTGTCATCACTGCCAGCCAATTCTTTAATGAACCGGCAGATAAATTAAACAGACCCGATCTTAAGAGTGTCATACCATAAATAAATAACCCGATTAGCAGAAAAAATAATAAAAGCTGGACCAAGCAGTATTCACCCCCTACATTAGATACTATGGGACACTCTGCCTGGACATGCTTATGTGTGAAAAATTGTTTAGCTTGTCAGGAATGGGGTACAAAATAAACACAATCTAATAAAAATCAATCCCGCAGCAGGCTAATTACTGTTGACCTTGATAAGCTGTTATATTATAATTGCAAGGTACATGGAATAAACCATGTTGTTGATGTAAGTGTGTTGTGCTCGGAGGGAGGGAAAGAGAATGTCTAAAACCGTCGTTCGTAAAAACGAATCGCTTGAAGATGCTCTTCGTCGCTTCAAACGTTCAGTATCAAAAACTGGTACTTTGCAGGAAGCAAGAAAGCGCGAATTCTACGAAAAACCTAGTATTAAACGTAAGAAAAAGTCTGAGGCTGCTAGAAAGCGTAAGTGGTAAGAGAGGGTGTATGTAATGAGTCTTCTCGAGCGTTTAAATGAAGATATGAAACAAGCGATGAGGAATAAAGAAAAAGAAAAGCTTACTGTTATTCGTATGATTAAAGCTTCGCTTCAAAACGAAGCAATCAAGCTTGGTGAAGATCTTAACGAAGAACAGGAGCTAACTGTCCTTTCTCGCGAAGTTAAACAACGCAAGGATTCCCTCCATGAATTTGAAAAAGCAGGTCGTGAAGATCTTGTTGAAAAAATTCGTACTGAACTTCAGTATGTCGAATTATATATGCCAAAACAGCTCTCTGAAGATGAAGTTTCAAAAATTGTTGCAGAAACAATTGCAGAAACAGGTGCTTCTTCAAAAGCTGATATGGGAAAAGTGATGGCTGCTATCATGCCTAAGGTAAAAGGCAAAGCAGATGGTTCACTTATAAATAAACTTGTACAACAACACCTTTCATAAAACTATGCATTAAAAGACCGAAAGCCAATGGCTGACGGTCTTTTTTACTTTCTTTCGTAACAGCAAAAGGCCGGGTTGAATGAAAATGAATTACTCTTGTTTCTAGGTTATACTAAAGCTGTAGCAGATTTCTGTATAAATAAAAATGAAACTTTTTAATGATTCAATCGTACATACATATAGAAATCATTTTTGCGGATAAAGGGGGGAAGGATTTGATTGCCAGAAGAGCAATAACCGCCTTTGCATTGTTTTTTGCTCTGCTGCTGCTGGGAAGCCCTTTTCAAGGAAAAGCCGATAATGAAAAAGTGCTGATTGTTCCTATCGAAGAAACGGTGGAGAAAGGGCTATATGCATTTTTAAATAGAGCGGTGCAAACAGCTGAAGAAGAAAATGCATCAGCGATAATATTTGAAATAAATACACCCGGAGGGGCAGTGGATGCAGCCGGGCAAATTGGAAAGCTGTTAACCTCAACAAATGTAAAAACTATATCTTTTGTCAATAAGCATGCCTTATCTGCAGGTGCCTATATAGCTTTGAATACGGATGAAATCTACATGGTGCCGGGTTCAACGATGGGTTCAGCCGCAATCATTGACCAGCAGGGAAATACAGCTGGCAAGAAAGCAGAATCATACTGGTTTGCGGCAATGCAGAGTGCGGCCTCACAAACGGACAGAGATCCTGTTTATGCCCTTGCTATGGCGGATGAATCGGTGGATCTGCCTGAATTGGGGGCACCGAAAGGAAAGCTGCTTACCCTCACAGCTGAACAGGCTGAGCAGGTTGGCTATTCGGAAGGTACGGTAGATTCAAGGGCGGAGCTACTGAAAGTGCTCGGATTTAATGAAGCTAATATACAGACAATTGATGAAAGCTTTGCAGAAAAGATTGCCCGTTTTATTACGCACCCTGTCGTTATACCAATTCTATTATCCATTGGAAGCCTCGGGCTGGTTCTGGAGCTGTATTCACCAGGGTTCGGCATCCCTGGATTAATGGGGTTGTCGTCCCTGCTTCTGTTCTTTTATGGCCATATGGTCGCCGGGCTGGCAGGATATGAGACCTTAATTCTGTTTGTAATAGGGATTGGCTTAATAATAGCTGAGTTTTTCCTTCCTGGAGGAATTGCGGGAATAGCCGGTATAGCAGCAATACTGGGGAGTCTGTTCCTGGCTTCGGATAATATGGCCCATATGGGAATGTCTATTTTAATTGCTATGGGAGTTTCAATATTGGCATCTATATTAATGATAAAGGTGTTTGGTAAAAAGATGAAATTCTTTAAAAAAATTATTTTAACCGATAGCACAAATACTGAAAAAGGTTATATCTCAAATAAGAGCAGGCTTGAACTGATTGGCCTTGAGGGTTATGCTCTTACTGCTCTAAGACCTTCAGGTACTGTAGTTATAGGCGATGAGAGAATTGATGTTGTCAGTGAGGGAGCCTTTATCCTTAAAGGGGCAAAAGTAAAAGTAGTTAAAGCGGAAGGTTCACGTATTGTTGTCAGAGAAATATCTAAGCTTGATTTAGATAAATAAAATCATCAGGAGGTAAGATTATGTTAGAAGCAGGAACAGTAGCAATATTGGTTGCCGTTGTACTCGGTGTTATATTGCTGGGGATATTATTCACCTTTGTACCGGTTATGCTGTGGATATCAGCATTGGCAGCGGGTGTCAAAGTCAGTATCTTTACATTAATTGGAATGAGGCTTCGCCGGGTTATACCTAGCCGTGTTATTAACCCACTAATTAAGGCACATAAAGCAGGGATAAATGTCTCTACAAACCAGCTGGAGAGCCATTATTTGGCTGGAGGTAATGTAGACAGGGTGGTAAACGCCCTAATTGCAGCACATCGTGCAAATATTGATTTAAGCTTTGAACGAAGTGCAGCCATTGACCTGGCTGGCCGTGACGTGCTGGAAGCAGTTCAGATGAGTGTTAATCCTAAAGTAATTGAAACACCATTTATTGCAGGTGTGGCAATGGATGGGATTGAAGTTAAGGCAAAAGCGAGAATCACTGTAAGAGCCAATATTGACCGCCTTGTGGGAGGTGCAGGTGAGGAAACAATCGTTGCGCGGGTAGGTGAAGGGATCGTTTCTACAATTGGTTCCTCGGATAATCACAAGAAAGTGTTGGAGAATCCGGATATGATTTCTCAGACTGTTCTTTCAAAAGGTCTGGATGCAGGAACTGCTTTTGAAATCCTCTCGATTGATATTGCAGATGTGGATATCGGCAAAAATATTGGTGCAGAACTTCAGACTGAACAGGCTGAAGCAGACAAGAAGATTGCCCAGGCTAAAGCCGAAGAAAGACGTGCTATGGCTGTTGCTCAGGAACAGGAAATGAAAGCCCGTGTTGAAGAAATGAGAGCGAAGGTTGTGGAAGCAGAGGCACAGGTGCCGCTTGCCATGTCAGAAGCGCTGCGTTCCGGAAATATCGGGGTAATGGACTATATGAATATCCAGAACATCTCGGCTGATACCGAAATGAGGGATTCAATTGGCAATATGAGTGACGACGGCAAAAATGGCCGGAAAAATGACTAAATGATCCCATAAAGGGAGAAGGGAGGAAACTCTCTTGGAATTTTTATTGGAGAATCCTTTTATTCTAATTGCTGTCATAGCTTTCATTTCCTCCTTTTTCAAAAAAAAGAAGGAGGAGAAGCCCGTTAAAAAGGCTCCCCGATCAGTACAGCAAGAGAACCGGGCACAGGCGGAAAGAACTTCTGCAGATCCTGCTTTGGCCGAAGTGCTGAAAGAGGAAAAAAGGAAGCTGACCGAGAAATCCAGAAGAATAGAGGAAGATTACAGACAGCGTAAACAGCAGGCAGAACAAAGCATGAAGGCTCTCCAGAGTCAGCAGAGAGCTGCTGAAAGAAAAGCAAGCGCAATATCGAGAACAGCAGCCAATTCAAAAACAGGATACCCGGTGGAAGCCTCAGGATCCGGAAAGTTTGAGCCGCAGAAACAGTCGCTTGTTGACGGGATTATCTGGTCCGAAATTCTTGGACCTCCAAGATCAAAAAATCCTCACAGGTCTCTCAACAGACAGCGGTAAAAAATAAGTGCTAGAACCTTCGTTCATTTCATAAATATGAGATGAAAGGGGGTTCTTTTTTTATGGCAAAAACGTGGGGACAATTCGTCCGCGGCTGGATGACTAAAAATATGGAGCTTCCTCAAGATGTCATGATGGATCTGCCCCGCATTACAATGATCGGGCAAATCCATATCTATATAGAAAACCACAGGGGATTACTGGCTTTTTCAGATAAGGAATTAAGACTTCTTTTGAAGCAGGGACAGCTTTTAATAAGAGGGAAAGCCTTCGTCATAAAAACGATACTGCCGGAAGAAATACTGCTCGAGGGAAAAATTGATTCAGTAACTTATATTACAGACACTGATTAAGAATTCAGGGGGAAGGAAATGAAGAACCAGTGGATTGAATTTTACAGGGGCCTTGTCACAGTTAAAGCAAGCGGGAAAGGAATAGAAAGATTTATTAATGCGCTTACCCGGAGCGGAATCAATATCTGGAATGTAAAGAACCATGGAACGCAATCTGTCACCTTCAAAATGAAAGTGGAAGATGCAAAAAAAATAAGGAGCCACGCCAGGAACAGCGATTGCAGAATCGAGTTCCTGCAGCGGGCAGGAGCACCGTTCCTTATGAAAAGGCTGCTGAAAAACAGCGGATTTGCAGCTGGTGCCCTCGCTTTTTTTGCTGTCATTCTCCTTTTATCCAATATGGTTTGGGGCATAGAAATTAAGGGGGCAAATCCTGCAACTGAATATCAGATCATCAAAGAATTGGACAAGATGGGGGTTAAAAAAGGAAAGCTGCAGTTTTTTGCAGATAACGTGGAGTCTATTCAGCGGACGCTATCCAACAATATTGAGGCAATAACCTGGGTTGGCGTGGAGTTAAAAGGGACAACCTACCACCTGCAGGTAGTTGAGAAAAATGAACCTGAGAAGCCCGAGTATTTAAGTCCGCGTCATCTGGTAGCCAAAAAGAAAGCTGTCATTGTAGAAATGTTTGTTGAAGAAGGACGTCCTGTCGTCGATATTCATGATCATGTTCAGCCAGGACAGCTTTTAGTCTCCGGGATAATCGGGAAAGAGGGCCAAACGGAGACTGTTCCTTCAAAAGGGGAGGTTTTCGGGGAGACCTGGTATAAATCTGAAGTCATTCTTCCGCTTAAGAGCACATTCAAAGTCTTTAGCGGCAATGAAAAAGTAAAGCATGCCATCACAATCGGAAATCTTGAGATTCCCATTTGGGGATTTGGGAAACCGGAGTTTGAAGAATATGAATTAGAGGAAAATGAGAAAGCAGTAAAGTTTCTGAAATGGAAACTGCCTGTTTCATACGTAAATAAGACCTTCCGTGAAAGAGAACAGGTCACCAGAATATATTCCAATAAAGAAGCTTTTGAAGCTGCGAAAGATTTGGCAAGAAAAAAAATAAAAAGCAGCTTAGATGAAAATGCTAAAGTTAAGGGAGAAAAAGTTTTGCACCAATCAATTGACAATGGTAAAGTAACTATAGCAATACATTTCCAAATTATTGAGAATATTGCAGAAGGACAACCAATTATTCAAGGAGATTCGGAATGACAGAAGACTTGAAAACAATGAACCTGCAGCTTGAAGATCCTAATGAAGCCATTGCATTATTAGGCAATTCAGATGCAAACCTAAAAATTATTGAGCAAGAACTGAATGTTTCCATTGTAACCAGGGGAGAATCCGTTTATGTGTCTGGGGAAATGGACAAAGTGGAACTGGCTGGAAAGGTTCTGGATAAACTGCTTTATGTAATCCGGAAAGGAATAAATATAAGCCAGAGAGATGTTATGTATGCTCTTCAAATGGCAAACAAGGGAACACTAGAGTATTTCAGTGATTTATACGAAGAAGAAATCACAAAAAATGCAAAAGGAAAGTCTATTCGTGTTAAGACATTAGGACAGCGTCAATACATTCATGCAATCCGCCAAAATGACCTGGTTTTTGGCATAGGGCCAGCAGGAACAGGAAAAACGTATTTGGCAGTTGTCATGGCTGTCAATGCCTTGAAAAATGGGAATGTGAAAAGAATCATTCTTACCCGCCCTGCAGTCGAAGCAGGCGAAAGCCTGGGCTTTCTGCCGGGGGATCTGAAGGAAAAAGTCGATCCTTACTTAAGGCCTTTGTATGATGCTTTGCATGATATATTAGGTGCAGAGCATACACAAAGAATGATTGAAAGAGGCACGATTGAAATTGCACCGCTGGCTTATATGCGCGGAAGAACATTAGATGATGCCTTTGTGATTCTGGATGAAGCACAAAATACAACTCAGGCTCAAATGAAGATGTTTCTAACCAGGCTGGGCTTTGGTTCAAAAATGATTATTACCGGAGACAGAACACAGGTTGACCTTCCAAAGGGTGTAAAATCTGGCCTGATTGCAGCAGAAGACATACTCAAGGGTGTAAGCGGACTATCATTCGTTCATTTAGAACAAAGTGATGTTGTGCGGCACCCGCTTGTGGCCAGGATTATTCAGGCATACCAAAAAGAAGATAACCAATGAAGCTATAAGCCGCCGTTTTTGGCGGTTTTTTGTGCGACGGGCAGTCA
>NZ_BCUY01000003.1 GCF_001591465.1 Cytobacillus firmus NBRC 15306 | reverse complement strand
GGGCTGGATTCAAAACAACAATCATTAAAAAAGAGCCTGAGATGATAAAGGAGAAAACATGGCAAAGTTAACCATTCGCCAAATAGAAGAAAAGATAAAAACTATTGAGTTAGAGGATGACCCTTTCCTTCACTCAATTAAACAGGATGACAGAAAAGGCGTGCAGCAGCTTTTGGCAAAATGGCATTCCCGTCAGCTGCTCCAAAAGAAAATATATGAGAAGCATAAAGAAATGACCCGGTATGAATGGCATTATAGAAGCCAGGGTTTTCAATTTATTGCCGGAATAGATGAAGTCGGCAGAGGACCGCTTGCAGGCCCGGTGGTAGCTGCAGCAGTCATTTTGCCTGAAGACTTTTACCTCCCGGGATTAGATGATTCCAAAAAAGTGCCTGAACGAAAAAGGAAAGAATATTTTGAAATCATTAACGCTAAGGCTGAGGCGGTCAGCATTGGGATCATTGAACCCGGGGAAATCGACCGCATCAATATTTTTGAAGCGACAAAAAAGGCAATGCTGTCAGCGATTGAAGGCCTGAATCCAAAACCGGACTTCCTGCTTGTAGATGCCGTAAAACTTTTAACACCTTATCCAATGGAAGCAATCATTAAGGGAGATGGCAAAAGCGTAACGATTGCTGCAGCCTCAATCATAGCCAAAGTCACAAGAGACAGAATGATGGCTGAAATAGGCGAAGAGTTTCCCCAGTATGGATTTGGGAAAAATATGGGCTATGGGACTAAGGAGCATCTTGAAGCGATAACACTTCATGGAATAACACCTTATCACCGGAAAAGCTTTGCTCCAATAAAAGATTCTTATTAAAAATAGAATAGAAGGTGAAGGTATGAAGCCGTCTGATATAATTCAAAAAATCATAAGGCATGACCAGAGCAATGCAGGAAATACGGCTGCATTCAGGCCAGGGCAAATTGTCAGCGGAAAAGTGGCAAAGCTATTTCCGAATCAGACGGCAGAGGTGCAGATCGGTTCACATAAAGTGATTGCGCAGCTAGAAACCCCTTTGTCAGCGGACAATAGATATTGGTTCAGAGTCGAGCCGGGTGAAGGACTGCTGCGATTAAGAGTAATGGAATCTGTAAAAGGACAAAGTAAAGGAGCTCCGGCTGAGAGCCTTTTAATTCAGCTGGGAATGCAGCTGTCCCGGGAAAATAAAATGCTCATTCAATATTTTCTTAAGGAGCAGCTTCCGATAACAGGTGAAACTTTAAGAATGGCATCGGAATGGATCTATGAAAGCAAATCTGCTGCGGATGGCCTGAGGACAGTAAAAGAGCTGATAATAAGGCAGCTGCCCTTTACGAAGGATGTTTATTCAGCGCTATCCTCAGTAATAAACGGGGACTCTCTTTCTTCGCTTATGGGAGAATTGCAGGATGAGTTAAAGGGAGCCGATTTATCATCCAAAGGGCAGCAAATATACTCCCTGCTGGGGAATCTGACAAAGACTTCAAGGGACAAACTGGGCCAGCAGGCAGTAGTCAGACTGTTTTCAGGGTGGCTGAATGCAAAAGATCAGGCAAGTTCCCGTACAGCTTTCCAGCTCCTGAAAGCAGTGGGGATGTTTCCGGGGGAAGTTGCAGATGGTGCTGCCATAAAACAGCTTATTGAGGGCGGCGAGCAAAATAAACCGATTATTCAGTCACTGACTGAACTTCTAAAAATAAGCGAAACAGGGAACAGGCAGGAATTTATATTGAATTTGGCCAAACTCAATGGGGTTATTGCACAAAGGTCTGAAAGCAGCGGACAAGCTCAAGCTCTACAAACCTTACTCAATGAATTTCGAAATGGCAGAATATCTTTTCCTGCAGAAAAAAATTTACTTACCACCCTTTTCAAATCGGTTCTATCTCTTACATTAAATGATGATTTAGAACATTTATTAGATAGAGACAAGTTCAGGCAGGCTGCTGTTCAGGCGGGGAGATTATTGGGCGGTGAAAAACCATCCGCGGCAGCTGCTCTCAACCCTCAGGAAAGCACAATGCTGGAAGAACTGAAAAATAGCATGCGTCCAGCATCTTATTTCCCATATGACCAGCGTAATATACATAGTGAGTTAAAGAGAATAATCACAACATTGGGGTTTTCTCATGAACATGACGTTCTAAAGTTATTAAAACAGTATGATGATGAAGCCGCCAAAAATCTGGACACCCTCAAACCGCTCCTGATGGGCTTCTTAACCGAAGAACCTGCACATGCAGCTAAAGATGCAGCGGAACGGCTTCTGCATAAAATAACCGGCTTTCAGGCTCTCTCGCAGGAATCCGGACCATTGCAGCACTACATCTTTCAGCTGCCGGTTTCTTTATGGGGAAAGATCTCCGATTTGACAATGCAATGGAGCGGGAGGAGAACAGAAGGCGGAAACATTGATCCGAGCCATTGCCGGGTTATCTTTTATTTGGATCTGGAGCATCTGAATGAAACGATTATCGACCTGCAGGTCCAAAACAGAATCATCAACATTTCAGTTATTAATGAGCACAGCGAAATAAAGAATTTAACAGCTCCATTTGCAGCTGAACTAAAAGCAAATTTATTAAAATTAAACTATAAGCTGTCCTCGGTTTCCTTTCAGAAGCCGGAGCCTGCAGGAGATTCACTTTTAGCAAGAGAAACAATGACATCGATTGTACAGGCAAATCAATTCAGCGGAGTAGATATAAGAATATGAAAAAAAAGCGTGTTGCACAAAGGAAAGAAGCGGTAGCATTAACATACGACCCAGAGAGTCATGGGGCACCAAAGATATCTGCAAAGGGGAAGGGCCTGACAGCTGAAAATATCCTTGCAAAGGCTAAGGAACATGGTATTCCGGTTCAGGAGGATCCTGCCCTTGTTGAGCTTCTTGGCAAGCTTAATATCAATGAAGGAATTCCAGAAGAGCTTTACCAGGCTGTTGCTGAGGTATTTGCTTTCATCTACAGGGCTGATCAGGAAGCTGGAAAGAGGGAAAATAGTAAATAATCTATTCTGGTAAACCAATATGTTTCTCTCACAGGAAACATTTCGAGATGCAATTAGCGGGATTATACTTAAATAAAATAGAATTGAAAGCTGTCGAAAGGCAGTTTTTTCTTTATTTTAATAAAATATTTTTCAATAAAATCAGGTTCAAATCCTCTATAATAACAGGGTTTGTATACTATCTAATATTTATAATTTTTAAAGAAATATAATATTTTAGAGTAAATGGTAGACAAGGGTTGTGTCATTTAATAAAATGAAAGCGCAGTCTATATTTTTGAAGAGTTAGATAGGAGGATGGGAAATGAATATACATGAGTATCAAGGTAAAGAAGTCCTCAGACAATACGGGGTAGCCGTTCCGAACGGAAAAGTGGCATTTACAGTAGAAGAAGCTGTCGAAGCTGCAAAGGAGCTTGGCACTGAGGTATGTGTGGTTAAAGCGCAAATCCACGCCGGAGGACGCGGTAAAGCTGGCGGTGTAAAGGTTGCCAAAAATCTTGACGAAGTTCGTACATATGCAGGTGAAATCTTAGGAAAAACACTTGTTACACATCAAACAGGCCCGGAAGGCAAGGAAGTAAAGCGTTTACTGATCGAAGAGGGCTGTGACATTAAGAAGGAATATTATGTGGGTCTCGTACTGGACCGCGCCACATCCCGCGTTGTTTTAATGGCATCGGAAGAAGGCGGCACAGAAATCGAAGAAGTGGCTGAACAAACGCCAGAGAAAATCTTCAAAGAAGAAATCGATCCTGTTCTTGGTTTAACAGCATTCCAGGCCCGCAGAATCGCTTTCAATATCAATATTCCATCAAAGCTTGTCGGACAAGCTGTTAAATTCATGATGGGCTTATACAGAGCTTATATTGAAAAGGATTGCTCTATTGCTGAAATCAATCCATTAGTTGTAACTGGCGACGGCAAGGTTATGGCTCTTGATGCTAAGCTGAACTTTGATGCAAATGCCCTTTACCGTCAAAAAGACATCATGGATCTTCGTGACCTTGAAGAAGAGGATGCAAAGGAAATCGAAGCATCAAAATATGACCTGAGCTATATTTCCCTTGATGGAAACATCGGCTGCATGGTTAACGGGGCAGGTTTAGCGATGGCTACTATGGATATCGTTAAGCATTATGGCGGAGACCCGGCCAATTTCCTTGATGTTGGGGGCGGAGCAACGGCTGAGAAAGTAACTGAAGCTTTCAAAATCATCCTTTCTGATAAAAACGTAAAAGGTATTTTTGTTAATATCTTCGGCGGAATCATGAAGTGCGACATCATCGCCACTGGTGTAGTGGAAGCAGCGAAGCAAGTAGGCTTGAATGTGCCATTAGTTGTACGTCTGGAAGGCACGAATGTTGAAATGGGCAAGAAGATTCTTGCTGAATCCGATATCGATATCATCGCAGCTGAATCCATGGCTGACGGCGCACAAAAAATCGTTTCTTTAGTAGGATAAGAATCAAAAATGAGCGGCCGTTCAGTATTAAAGGCATTCAGCGAAATCCGATAGTCAGTTTTTTACCTGAAGATTTTCTGCTTATAACCTTTGAGCGCAGGATGGCACTCTTTAGACCAGAAAGGAGAATTAACGTGAGCGTATTTATTAATAAAGATACTAAAGTTATAGTTCAAGGGATTACTGGTTCAACAGCCCTCTTCCATACAAAGCAAATGCTTGAATACGGAACGCAAATTGTCGGCGGTGTAACTCCGGGTAAAGGCGGTACTGAAGTAGAGGGTGTTCCTGTCTTCAATACAGTGGAGGAAGCAGTTAAGGCGACAGGTGCAAATGCCTCTGTTATCTATGTTCCCGCTCCATTTGCTGCTGATGCTATTCTTGAGGCTGTAGATGCAGAATTGGATCTTGCAATTTGTATTACTGAGCATATTCCTGTATTGGATATGGTTAAAGTTAAACGTTATATGGAAGGCAAGAAGACCCGCCTTGTAGGTCCTAACTGCCCGGGTGTTATCACTCCTGAAGAGTGTAAGATCGGCATTATGCCTGGTTACATCCACACTAAAGGCCATGTTGGAGTTGTTTCCCGTTCCGGAACATTGACTTATGAAGCTGTACACCAGCTGACACAGGAAGGAATTGGCCAATCTACTGCTGTTGGAATCGGCGGAGATCCTGTTAACGGAACAAACTTCATTGATGTATTAAAAGCATTCAATGAAGATCCGGAAACTTATGCTGTCATCATGATTGGTGAAATCGGCGGAACTGCTGAAGAAGAAGCTGCAGAATGGGTTAAAGAGAACATGACTAAGCCTGTTGTAGGCTTCATCGGCGGACGTACTGCACCTCCAGGAAAGCGTATGGGCCATGCCGGCGCAATTATTTCAGGAGGCAAAGGAACAGCTGATGAAAAAATCCGTGTAATGAATGAATGCGGTATTCAGGTAGCTGACACTCCATCCGTAATGGGTGAAACCCTGATTAAGGTTCTCAAAGAAAAAGGCCTTTATGACCAGTGTAAAACACACTAATCTTTTCAAATAACTTAAGAGTAGTCCCTCTTTTTGAGGGACTATTTCTGCATTGCTAAATCCGGTTTTCTCCGCACATACCCCGTCTTTTCAAAAACATTTCAGGAGGCTCCCATGAATGAATTTAATATGAAGCTCACCCATCTCCATCACTGCAGAGGAATGAGCTGGAAGATGATTTATTACATTCTAAAGAAAGATCCCGAATTAAAATTTTTGTATAATGATGCGCCCCGCCGAATAATTCCCCAGGTTATCACCACTCAGGAATCCCTTTCCAATGCACTCCAGGATCTGCATTCTGATCGAATCCAGGAACAAATTCGCCAATACTCACCAAATGGCATTAAAACCATTACAATTTTTGACGAGGAATATCCAATTCTATTAAAAGAAACATACCAGCCGCCTTGGGTTTTGTATGCCCGAGGTGATACCAGTCTTTTGAATAGCGGGGTTCATCTGGCTGTTGTTGGTTCCAGACAGGCAACAGAGTATGGAGAAAAAGCCATTCAGTCCATTTTTCCCAAGCTTATTGAACAGGGGGTTATTATTGTAAGCGGTCTGGCTGCCGGCATCGATGCCATTGCGCATAAGGAAGCAATAAAAAATAAAGGAAAAACAATCGGTGTCATAGCCGGGGGCCTGTTTCATATTTATCCACAGGCAAACCAGAAGCTTGCATATGAAATGATGAAAAATCATCTGGTTATATCTGAATATCCGCCTGATACAAGGCCCTCAAGATGGCAGTTTCCAATGAGAAACCGAATCATAAGCGGCATTAGCCGAGGGACACTGATTATCCAGGCGAAAAGCAAAAGCGGCTCTCTTATAACAGCTAATTATGCAGTGCAAGAAGGAAGAGAAGTGTTTGCAGTACCAGGGAATATTTTTAGCCCATACTCAGGCGGAACGAATGAATTAATTCAGCAAGGCGCCAAACTGGTAAAATCAGCTGAAGAAATCTTAGAGGAGTTCCCTTACTGATCAGGTCAAATGAAAGAGGAGTCTTGAAATAGATTAAAGGCTCCTTCTCTTACATCACTCATATTATATTTGTTTATTTAAAGGATTTTTTACAAAAAGGTTGAAATTCTATTAAAACTGTTATACATTTTGCAACAGGTATTAAAGAAAGTAAGAGAATGCTTATTTAGTTAATTTAGGATTTTTTATTGGAAACGGTTGCGGAAATAATCCGATTAAGTTTGACAAACTTGAATAGAATGTAGAATAATAATGAATATTTCAATACACATGCAGTAAGTGAGGCTGTTTTATTGGTAATAGATAAGAAATACAGGCAAGTTTAGCAGGTGAAAAATACCGCATTTCAAAAAGATTTTTGCCTGGATGTTTTAAAATTCCCTCTCAAGGAGGACTATTGATGTCAGAGTTTCTTGTTATCGTTGAGTCACCTGCAAAGGCAAAAACGATTGAGCGTTATTTAGGAAAAAAATATAAAGTTAAAGCTTCCATGGGACATGTCAGGGATCTTCCCAAAAGCCAAATGGGCATAGATGTGGAAAATAATTTTGAACCCAAATACATAACTATTCGCGGAAAGGGCCCTGTTTTAAAGGAGCTAAAGACAGCGGCCAAAAAAGCTAAGAAAATTTATCTCGCAGCTGACCCCGACAGGGAAGGGGAAGCTATTGCCTGGCATTTGGCACATAGCCTGGATATGGATATCAAGTCGGATTGCCGTGTTGTTTTTAATGAAATTACGAAGGATGCCATTAAAGAATCCTTCAAGCATCCAAGGCCAATCAACATGGATCTTGTTGATGCACAACAGGCAAGAAGGATGCTGGACAGACTGGTCGGCTATAATATCAGCCCCTTACTATGGAAGAAAGTGAAAAAAGGATTAAGTGCGGGGAGAGTACAGTCTGTTGCAGTCCGGTTGATCATCGACCGCGAAAAGGAAATTAAAGACTTTATACCTGAAGAGTACTGGTCCATTGACGGAGAGTTCCTTAAAGGAAAAACAGCCTTCGATGCATCATTTTACGGATTTAAGAATGAAAAAGTGGAATTGAAGTCGGAAAGCGAAGTTCAAAATATTTTAAGTAAAATGAAGGGCAATAAATTCAAGGTGGAATCGGTTACCAAGAAGGAAAGAAAGCGGAATCCTGCAGCCCCTTTTACTACGTCATCCCTTCAGCAGGAAGCTGCAAGAAAATTAAATTTCCGTGCCAAGAAAACAATGATGCTTGCACAGCAGCTTTATGAAGGAATTGAACTGGGCAAGGAAGGAACCGTCGGTTTAATTACTTATATGAGAACCGACTCAACACGCATATCCGAAATTGCGCAAAGTGAAGCTGCAGACTATATTCAAAACTCCTACGGGAAAGAGTTCCTGCAGGGTGAAAAGAAAAAAGAAAAGAAAAACAGCAATGCCCAGGATGCCCATGAGGCCATCCGCCCGACAAGCACATTAAGGTCGCCTGCAAGTTTAAAAGAATACTTGTCGCGTGATCAGCTTAGATTATACAGGCTTATCTGGGAACGCTTTGTTGCGAGCCAAATGGCACCAGCGGTTATGGACACCATGAGTGTCGATCTGAAAAATGGTGAAGTGATCTTCAGGGCAACAGGCTCTAAAGTGAAATTTCCAGGATTCATGAAAGTGTATGTCGAAGGCACTGATGATCAGTCGGAGGAAAAAGATAATATGCTCCCTGATCTGAAGCAAGGGGATGAAGTCCTTAAAAAAGACATCGAACCTAAACAGCACTTCACACAGCCTCCTCCAAGGTATACTGAGGCAAGGCTGGTGAAAACACTTGAAGAACAGGGCATTGGGCGGCCATCCACTTTCGCTCCGACTCTTGATACAATTCAAAAACGGGGTTATGTTGCTCTGGACAATAAACGTTTTATTCCGACCGAACTGGGTGAAATCGTTCTTGAATTAATCATGGAATTCTTCCCTGAAATCCTTGATATAGAGTTTACCGCTAAGATGGAAAAAGACCTTGACTATGTTGAAGAGGGCAAAGTCAACTGGGTACAGATCATAGATGATTTCTATATAGATTTTGAAAAGAATCTTAAAATAGCGGAAAAGGAAATGCAGGAAGTAGAAATTAAGGATGAACCTGCCGGTGAGGATTGTGAACAATGCGGTAATCCTATGGTGTTCAAGATGGGACGCTATGGCAAGTTCATGGCTTGCAGCAATTTCCCTGACTGCCGCAATACCAAACCGATTGTCAAGGACATCGGTGTGAAATGTCCAAAGTGCAAAGAAGGAAATATAATTGAAAGAAAAAGCAAAAAACGCCGGATCTTCTACGGTTGTGACAAGTTCCCTGAATGTGACTTTATATCTTGGGATAAGCCGCTGCCGAGAAGCTGCCCAAAATGCGATAACCTTCTAGTTGAGAAAAAACTCAAAAAAGGTGTTCAGGTTCAGTGTGTTGAATGCGACTATAAGGAAGAAAAGCAAAGTTAAGGGTGAGCTTAAATGCTCACTCTTTTCTATTGATGAATCAGGATCCAAAAAAGTTCCAGCCCGGCTTTTTTCAGAGGAATTAGTACATGAAACTTTTTTATTTTTAAATCGTACTGTAAAATGGCAAAATGAATAAGAACAGGGTAAAGTAAGAGAGACTGTTCTTAAAAATATAAATTATTCATGACATCGTCATCATAAGTTATATATGGAGGTTCAATTTATGAAAGATACAGCAGTGAATGTAATTGGCGCAGGTTTGGCTGGCAGTGAGGCGGCTTGGCAGCTTGCCAGCAGGGGAATAAAGGTAAAGCTCTATGAAATGAGGCCGGTAAGACAGACTCCTGCTCATCACACCGATAAATTTGCAGAACTTGTCTGCAGCAACTCCCTGCGTGCAAATACTTTAACAAATGCAGTTGGAGTATTAAAAGAAGAAATGAGGAAGCTGAATTCGGTTATTATCCATTCAGCTGACAGCAGTGCAGTACCAGCTGGCGGAGCCTTGGCAGTTGACCGGCATGATTTTGCAGCCCGTGTAACTGAACAAGTCAAAAACCATCCGAATGTAACGGTCATTAACGAAGAGGTGACAGATATTCCGGAAGGGCCAACTGTTATCGCTACTGGACCGCTCACAAGTGAAGCTTTATCCGCAAAATTAAAAGAGCTTTCCGGTGAAGATTATTTATATTTCTATGATGCGGCTGCTCCAATTATCGAAAAAGATTCAATCGATATGAATAAAGTTTATTTGAAATCACGTTATGATAAGGGAGAAGCGGCATATCTGAATTGTCCAATGACTGAAGAAGAATTTGACCGTTTTTACGAGGCTCTTACCTCCGCGGAAACAGTTCCATTAAAGGAATTTGAAAAGGAAATCTTTTTCGAGGGCTGCATGCCAATAGAAGTGATGGCAAACAGGGGGAAGAAAACTATGCTTTTCGGCCCGATGAAGCCTGTAGGTTTAGAAGATCCTAAGACAGGCAAAAGGCCATATGCAGTTGTCCAGCTTCGCCAGGATGATGCTGCAGGAACCCTTTATAATATTGTAGGTTTTCAGACACATTTGAAATGGGGTCCTCAAAAAGAAGTAATCCGTTTGATTCCTGGTCTTGAAAATGCTGAGATAGTAAGATATGGTGTTATGCACCGGAATACATTCATCAATTCTCCAAAAGTCCTTCGTGCAACATATCAGTTCAAGAATAGGGATGATTTATTCTTTGCAGGTCAAATGACCGGAGTTGAAGGGTATGTCGAATCTGCAGCCAGCGGACTTGTGGCAGGCATCAATGCTGCAAGGCTCATTATGGGTGAAGATCCAATTGAGTTTCCTCATGAGACAGCGATTGGAAGCATGGCGCGTTATATTACTACAGCAAACCCGAAGAGTTTCCAGCCTATGAATGCTAATTTTGGTTTATTCCCTGAACTTCCTGAAAAAATCAGAGGGAAAAAAGAAAGAAATGAAAAACATGCAGAAAGAGCATTGGGAACAATTCAGAACTTTATGAAAAATTTGTAAATTATGTTGCGTTGGGCTGCTGAGTTGTGATACTATTTAGTAGCCCATGCGAGGTGAACATTTAATGTCTGAAAATGTGAACGTTTCTTTAAAATTGTTTATTGAATATTTACAAATCGAGAAAAATTATTCACAATATACTATTGAACATTACCAGCATGATATTAGTGAGTTCTTTATGTTCATGTCTGAACAAGCCATTTCAGATTTAACAAAGGTCGAGTATCAGGATGTCAGGATATTTCTAACTGATCTTTTCGAAAGAAAGATGTCACGCAAGTCTGTTGCCAGAAAAATATCAAGCCTAAGGAGCTTTTTTAAATTTTTGCTGAGAGAAGAGATAGTCGCTGAGAATCCTTTCGCACTTGTTTCCATTCCGAAAGCACAGAAGAAGCTGCCGGAATTTTTCTATGAAGAGGAAATGAAACAGCTTTTTGATGCTTGTGAATCAAGCACTCCTCTTGGACAAAGAAATAAAGCCCTTCTTGAATTATTATATGCAACCGGCATCCGCGTAAGTGAGTGCAGTCAAATCCGCTTAAAAGACCTGGATATGCATTTATCAACGGTTCTTGTACGAGGAAAGGGCAGCAAAGAACGGTATGTCCCTTTCGGAAGCTTCGCCCAGGACGCAATTGACACATACATAAACCATGGACGCAAAGAATTGCTTGCAAATGGGAACGTGCAGGAAAGTTTGTTTCTGAATGCCCGGGGCGGTCCTCTTACAGCAAGGGGAATCAGGACTATTCTTAATCGGATCATAGAGAAATCATCCTTAACAGGCACAATCCACCCCCATATGCTTCGCCATACATTTGCGACGCATTTAATGGCTAATGGGGCTGACATGAGAACAGTTCAGGAATTGCTTGGACACGCATTTCTATCTTCAACCCAGGTATATACACATGTTACGAATGAATACTTGAAAAAAACTTATATGGCCCATCATCCGCGGGCGTAGCGGAAATAAAGCCATTAACGAATAGTCTGCAGAAAAAAATCAAAGGCAATATGCTCCAAAGGAGGAGTCTTTCATGTCCGAATTTCATGCAACCACAATATTTGCTGTGCATCATAATGGAGAATGTGCCATGTCCGGCGACGGCCAGGTTACCTTTGGAAATGCAGTTGTAATGAAACACACTGCAAGAAAAGTCAGAAAGCTATTCAACGGGAAGGTGCTTGCTGGATTTGCAGGCTCAGTAGCAGATGCATTTACGTTATTCGAAATGTTTGAAGGAAAGCTTGAAGAGTATAATGGAAACCTTGAGAGAGCAGCTGTAGAGCTTGCAAAAGAATGGAGAAGCGATAAGGTTTTGCGCAAGCTTGAAGCAATGCTTATCGTAATGAATACGGATAGTCTGCTGCTCATCTCCGGTACAGGTGAAGTTATTGAGCCGGATGATGGAATTCTGGCTATTGGATCAGGGGGCAATTATGCTCTTGCAGCCGGACGTTCTTTAAAAAGATTTGCAGGCGAACATTTGTCAGCCAAAGAAATTGCCAAGGCCTCACTTGAAATGGCGGCCGAAATATGTGTATATACAAACCACAACATTATTGTGGAAGAACTCTAATAAAAGGAGTGCTGTTGCATGGGTAAAGGAACTAGTTTAACTCCGCGCCAAATTGTTGAGCGCTTGGATCAATATATCATCGGTCAAAAGGATGCAAAAAAAGCAGTTGCTGTTGCTCTTAGAAATCGCTATCGCCGCAGCTTGCTGGAAGAAAAATTGCGGGAAGAAGTAAATCCTAAAAATATATTGATGATCGGTCCAACTGGAGTTGGAAAAACTGAAATTGCGCGCAGAATGGCTAAATTAGTCGGTGCACCATTTGTTAAAGTGGAGGCAACCAAATTCACTGAAGTGGGATATGTGGGCAGAGATGTTGAATCCATGGTCAGAGATCTTGTGGAAACATCTGTCCGTCTGGTAAAAGAAGAGAAGATGGCGAGTGTAAAGGAAAGAGCAGAAGAAAGTGCCAACCACCGCATACTTGAACTCCTTGTACCTGGTGCCAAAAAGGCTGCTAATTATAAAAATCCACTTGAGATGCTATTTGGCGGAGGTAATGATCAGCAGCAGGATACGTATCAGACAGAAGATTTAAACCTCCAGGAAAAGCGCAAGATTGTAAAAGAAAAGCTTGCACTTGGCGAATTGGAAAATGAAGTTATTACGGTTGAAGTGGAAGAGCAGCAGCCTTCCATGTTTGACATGCTGCAGGGCTCGGGGATGGAGCAAATGGGCATGAATATGCAGGATGCCCTCAGCAGCCTTATGCCAAAGAAAAGGAAAAAAAGAAAACTGACTGTAAGGGAAGCCAGAAAGATCCTGACAAATGAAGAAGCCCAAAAGCTGATTGATATGGATGAAGTCAGCCAAGAGGCTGTATTCCGTGCTGAACAGTCAGGAATAATATTTATTGATGAAATTGATAAAATTGCCAGCAAAAACAGCGGCGGTTCATCAGCTGATGTCTCAAGGGAAGGGGTTCAAAGAGATATTTTGCCGGTGGTGGAAGGTTCAACAGTAGTAACTAAATACGGATCTGTAAAAACGGACCATGTCTTGTTTATTGCTGCAGGTGCTTTCCATATGGCAAAGCCATCTGACCTTATTCCTGAATTACAGGGGCGTTTTCCGATCCGTGTGGAGCTCACTAAGCTAACTGTTGAAGATTTCTACAAAATACTTGTGGAGCCCGATAATGCATTAATAAAACAATATGAAGCATTATTGGTAACTGAAGGTATACAAATTGAATTTTCTGACGATGCTATTCGTAGGATTGCTCAATTTGCTTTCGAAGTTAACCAAAATACAGATAATATCGGTGCAAGGCGTCTTCATACCATCATGGAAAAACTGCTCGAAGATTTATCTTTTGAAGCACCGGACATCACCATGGAAAAAATCACAATTACCCCTCAGTATGTTGAGGAGAAACTCGGAGCCATTTCCCGCAATAAGGATTTAAGCCAGTTTATTCTGTGACCTTATAGTTTAAAGATCAAGGTCAAAGGGTAACGGAAAGGGAATCCTGAAAAAAGTCAAATTACGTATGATTCAAACAGAAGCAATAAGATATTTAATTTTTACAAAATATATGTTTATGGGTTGCAGCAAATAGGAGGAAATACAATGGATTTATTAACAAAAACAAGAAAAATTAATGCAATGCTTCAAAGAGCAGCCGGCAAGCCGGTTAACTTCAAAGAAATGTCAGAAACACTTAGTGATGTAATCGAAGCAAATATCTTCGTAGTAAGCCGCAGAGGCAAACTGCTTGGATTTGCAGTAAACCAGCAAATCGAAAATGAGCGAATGAAGCAAATGCTTGAAGATCGTCAATTCCCTGAAGAATATACGAAAAATTTATTTAACATCCAGGAAACTTCATCGAATCTGGATATGGAAAGCGAATATACTGCATTCCCAGTAGAAAACAAGGACCTTTTTGCAAGTGGTTTGACTACTATTGTTCCCATCATCGGCGGCGGTGAGCGTCTAGGCACACTAATCCTTGCGAGATTGCAGGAACAGTTCCATGATGATGATTTAATTCTTGCTGAATATGGTGCTACTGTAGTTGGCATGGAAATTCTGCGTGAGAAAGCGGAAGAAATTGAAGAAGAAGCGCGCAGCAAAGCTGTTGTACAAATGGCAATCAGTTCTCTTTCTTACAGCGAGCTTGAAGCGATCGAACATATCTTCGAAGAGCTTAACGGCAACGAAGGACTTCTTGTTGCATCAAAAATTGCTGATCGTGTAGGCATTACCCGTTCTGTAATCGTAAATGCCCTAAGAAAGCTCGAAAGTGCAGGAGTTATTGAGTCCCGTTCTTTAGGTATGAAGGGTACTTATATCAAAGTCCTGAATGACAAGTTCCTGGTTGAATTGGAAAAACTTAAATCAAACTAATAAAATCCGTAAAACCCGTCCATTAATGGCGGGTTTTTTTTTGTTACAAATTTGTTACGTCATAATTGGTAAATTTATGTATTTTAAACATTTTTTATAAGTTCATTAGTCATAGATTACATAATTTTCAAGTGTGATATTCAATTATATAGTTCAAAAGAACTACAAAGGGGGTGTTAGGAAAAATCAGAATGTATAAAGATTAAAGCAGTTCTGGTAATTATTACAAAATAACTTGTGCAACTTTCAGCATATTTAAAAGATTTGTCGAAAATAGGTCAAAAGAATCATTAAAAATAACCTTATGTACATAGACATATTATTTCATATTCATTACAATAATGTTTATGATGACATATTTTGTCCATTATCACCAAATTTCTACAATAATTTCCATGTAAAAATAGTTTTTATACGAGGTGTTATGATTGAAGCTGTTTTCCGGCACTATATCAACATTAGAACAAGCACTGAATTATTCTTCGCTTAAACAAAAAGTAATATCACAAAATATTGCAAATGCTGATACTCCAAACTATAAAGCAAAAGATGCAAGCTTTAAAGCTGCGTTCAAGAGCGCTTTAAATGATTCAATGGAAGCAAACAAAAGTGATTACAGACATTACGATTTTAAAAATGGTTCATCCTCAGGTCAAAGTATAGTGACAAAACCTGATACTTCTTACAATCATAATGGCAATAGCGTTGATTTAGATAAGGAAATGGCGGATCTGGCTACAAATCAGATTTACTATAATGCGGTTATTGAACGGGTAAGCGGTAAGTTTTCCAGTCTGCAGAATGTATTGCGGGGAGGCAAATAGTAATGTCTATGTTTCATAGCATGAATAACACAGCATCGGCACTAACTGCCCAAAGGCTCCGTATGGATGTGATTTCTTCAAATATGGCTAATGCTGACTCAACAAGAAGTGTAAATGGAGATGGACCCTATAGGAGAAAGTCGGTTGTTTTGGAGCCGAAAGAAGGGCAATTTTCATCTTTCTTAAATATGGCAATGAGCAGAACCGGGGGAAGCACAGCTGGGAACGGTGTAAAGGTGTCAAGAATAGAAGAAGATCGTGAAACACCATTTAAAATGGTTTATGATCCAACCCATGTCGATGCAAATGAAAATGGTTACGTTGAAATGCCAAATGTGGACCCTTTAAGAGAAATGGCAGATCTTATTAGTGCAACAAGATCCTATGAAGCTAATGTAACGGTTTTTAATGCCTCTAAAGGCATGATGATGAAAGCTTTGGAAATCGGCAAATAAGGAGAACCTTAAATGAATAACGTAACTTTTATGCCAGTGAATGCTATAAAGCCTGCTGAAAATCAAAAGACTCATACATATACATCATTCGATGCTCAGCAAAGCTTTTCGTCGGTCTTAAAGCAATCAATTGAAAAAATAAACAATGCACAGCTTCAGTCAGATGCTATGACTGAAAAACTTGCCAGGGGAGAAAATATTGATCTTCACCAGGTGATGATTACATCTCAAAAAGCGAGCATTACAATGCAGGCTGCACTAGAAATTAGAAATAAAGTAATTGAAGCTTATCAGGAAGCTATGAGAATGCAGGTTTAATTTTACAGCTGTTCCATTGAAAAACTTAGAAAATTGAAAGAATCCGCTGATTGGTGGGGTTTTTTCAATTTTTTAATGAAAGAAAATGATTAAAGCTAAAAACTAGTTATGGCGGTTATTAGCTAAGACAGAATAACCGGAGGATTGTGATGAAAGAGACGCTACAGAGATATATAGGCAAATTGAAAGAATACTGGGGAAGCAGGTCAAAAAAACAAAAGACAATTATGATTAGTGCTGCTGCAATATGTATAATGCTGATTGCAGCTGCTGCTTTCCTTAGTACCAGGACCAATCTCGTTCCTTTATACAGCAACCTGACGCCTTCTGAAACTGGAACGATAAAAGAAAGTCTCGATACTAGAGGGATTGTATCTGAAATAGCAGATGGCGGAACAACAATTAAAGTACCTGAAGAATCAGTAGATACCCTGAAAGTAGAACTGGCAGCAGAAGGAATTCCGAAATCAGGAAGCATTGATTATTCATTTTTCAGCCAAAATGCCGGCATTGGCATGACTGAAAACGAGTTCAATGTTCTGAAGCTGGAAGCCATGCAGACTGAGCTTGCGAATTTGATGAAAGGGATCGACGGAGTCAACGATGCCAAGGTAATGATTAACCTCCCAGCGAAAGGTATCTTTGTAAATGATCCTTCAGAGGAAGCCTCTGCTTCTATTGTTCTTAACACAAAACCAGGACACCAATTTGAAGAATCACAAATTCAGGCGCTTTATCACCTGGCTGCGAAAAGTGTACCTAATCTTCCCACTGATAATATCGTCATTACCAATCAGTTTTTTGAGTATTTTGATTTAAAAAATAAAGAAAATTCTTCATCTGAAAGCACCTTTGCGGCACAGCATGAAATCAAAAAAGAGATAGAACGGGATGTGCAGCGCCAGGTGCAGAATATGCTGGGCACTTTAATGGGACAGAATAAGGTGGTGGTATCTGTAACCGCCGATATTGATTTTACCCAGGAAAACAGGGAAGAAAACCTGGTTACGCCTGTTGATGAAGAAAATATGGAAGGTATAGCTATCAGTGCTCAAAAGATTACGGAAACGTTTACTGGAAACGGTGGTGCTGCAGGCGGATTTACTCCGGCTGGCGGCAACGATGAACCTGCCGGCACTGATGCTGCTACTTATCAGGAAAATGGAAATTCCAACGGGGATTATGAACGAATAGAAGAGACTATTAATAATGAAGTTAATAAAATCCGCAAAGAGATTGTTGAAAGCCCATATAAAGTCAGGGATTTAGGCATCCAGGTAATGGTGGAACCACCGACAGCGGATGACCCTGCATCACTTCCGCAGGAGAGAATCAACGATATTACACAAATCCTCGGAACGATAGTCCGTACAACCATTAATAAAGACGCTGCTGGAGAAGAGGAATTAACAGACGAAGCGATTCAGGATAAAATTGTTGTCTCGGTACAGCCTTTCAACGGTAAAGTTGAGTTTCCTAATGAGACAAGCACCAAGCTGCCTTGGTGGATTTATGCAATTGGTGGCCTTCTGCTATTAATTATTGCTATATTAATCTTCCTATTTGTGAGGGCGAGAAAGAAGAAAAAACAGGAAGAAGATGATGAGATAGATGTACAGGATGTTGAGACATTCAATCTTCCTGACGTTAATGAAGAGCATGAGACAGAAAGTACAATGAAACGCAAGCAGCTTGAAAAAATGGCAAAGGAAAAGCCTGAAGACTTTGCAAAGCTTCTTCGTACATGGATCGCTGAAGATTAAGGAGGGTGAAAGATGCCAAAAAAAGATCAGAAAGCATTAACAGGTAAGCAAAAAGCGGCTATTCTTCTTATTTCCCTTGGTCCTGATGTTGCATCCTCTGTTTATAAACATTTAAGCGAGGAAGAGATTGAAAAGTTGACCCTGGAAATCTCGGGTGTTCGGAAAGTTGATTCTTATGTTAAAGAAGAAATCCTTGAAGAATTCCATCAGATTGCCCTGGCACAGGATTATATTACCCAGGGCGGGATTGGATATGCAAAAACAGTTCTGGAAAAAGCATTAGGTACAGAGCAGGCTTCAGCAATTATTAACAGATTAACGTCTTCTCTGCAGGTAAGGCCATTTGATTTCGCCAGAAAAGCGGATCCGGCACAAATACTGAATTTTATTCAGAATGAACATCCGCAGACCATTTCATTAATATTGTCCTATCTTGATCCGGCTCAGGCAGGGCAGATTCTATCAGAATTGCCTCAGGAGATGCAGGCGGATATCGCCAGAAGAATTGCCGTTATGGACAGCACCTCTCCTGAGATTATAAATGAAGTTGAACAGATCCTGGAGCGAAAACTATCTTCAACAGTAACTCAGGATTATACCCAGACCGGGGGCATCGAGTCTGTTGTCGATGTGCTTAATGGAGTTGACCGTGCGACCGAAAGAACCATTTTGGATGCGCTGGAGATTCAGGATCCGGAGCTTGCTGAAGAAATTAAGAAGAGAATGTTTGTTTTTGAAGACATCGTTACTCTTGATAGCCGCGCTATACAGCGTGTTATCCGGGATTGTGAAAGTGAAGACCTTATGCTTTCACTCAAGGTATCCAGTGATGAAGTTAAAGGAATTGTCTTTAAAAATATGTCATCCAGAATGGTTGAAACCTTTAAGGATGAAATGGAATACATGGGTCCTGTGAGATTAAGAGATGTTGAAGAAGCCCAATCAAGAATAGTTGGCATTATAAGAAGATTGGAAGAATCAGGGGAGATCATCGTCGCTCGCGGCGGAGGAGATGATATTATTGTCTAGGCTAATAAAATCATACTCTCCCGCAGTGCCGAAAGAAGAAAAGAAGGTCATTTCGATCAGACTGCTGCAAAGCAATTCAAACCACATTGAAGAGGCAGTAGAGCAGAGTGCGGCAAGACCCCATGAAGAGCTTCAAGCCATGCTGAAAAGTGCCCGTGAGGAAGCTGAGAGGATTGTAAACTCTGCAAGAATAGATTCAGAAAATTTGGCCCGGCAAATGGAAGAGCAGCGAGGGGCGCTTGAACAGGAAAAACAAAAAGTTCTTGAGGAATCCCGATCACAAGGATTTGCTGCGGGAGCAGATGAAGGCAGGCAAAGCGCTCTCAGGGAATACAGTGAACTGATTCATATGGCAAGAGAGGTTGTACACTCAGCAAAACATGATTATCAGCTGCACATCGAATCATCAGAACGGACCATTCTGAATCTCGGATTAAAGGTTGCAGGGAAAATACTCGGCGAAGTTCTTGAACAGAATAGTGACCATTTCCTTTCTATTGTAAAAAGGGCTTTAAAGGAAGCGAGAGAATATACTGAGATTCAGCTTCATGTGCACCCAATGCACTATGATTTGCTGCTATCCCATAAGGAAGATCTAATCCGGGTATTTCCTAAAGAGACAGATTTATATATTTATCCAGATGATGAACTAAGCAATACAAGCTGCATAATTGAATCAGCAAACGGACGAATTGAAGCCAGTGTTGACAGCCAGCTTGAAGAAATAAAAATAAAACTCTTTGAAATGCTGGAGAGTGAACCAAATTGAAACTTGAACAGCTGATCAGCGAGATTGAAAAAGTAGATAGCTTTAAGCGTTTTGGCAGGGTAAAAAGAGTAGTGGGTCTGATGATTGAGTCCCAAGGCCCGGAAAGTTCAATTGGGGATGTATGCATTATTCATATCGGCAAAGGGCGCATAAGAAAGATCCAGGCGGAAGTAGTCGGATTTAAGAATGAGAATGTGATTCTTATGCCTTATACAGATGTACAGGATATTTCACCAGGCTCTCTTGTCGAGACAACTGCGAGACCTCTTGAGGTGAAGATAGGTCCAGCTCTAATTGGCCAGGCGATAGACTCACTGGGACAGCCTCTCGATGGGTCAATTCTGCCAAAAGGGCTGACGCCTGTCCTAACGGAACAAACTCCTCCTAATCCGCTGAAAAGGCCACCGATCTCTGAACCTATTGAAGTAGGTGTAAGGATGATCGACAGCCTGCTCACTGTAGGAAACGGACAGCGGGTCGGGATTTTTGCAGGAAGCGGAGTTGGAAAAAGCACTCTTCTTGGAATGATAGCCCGCAATACTAATGCAGATTTAAATGTGATTGCCCTTATTGGCGAGAGGGGCAGGGAAGTTAGGGAGTTTATTGAGAGGGACTTAGGCCCGGAGGGGTTAAAAAGATCCATCGTGGTTGTCGCTACGTCTGACCAGCCGGCACTCATGAGAATTAAAGGGGCATACACAGCCACAGCAATTGCTGAATATTTCAGAGACAAAGGCTTAAATGTCATGTTAATGATGGATTCGGTAACACGGGTGGCAATGGCGCAGCGGGAAGTTGGCCTTGCAGTCGGTGAACCGCCAACAACAAAAGGGTATACGCCATCTGTTTTTGCCGTATTGCCTAAGCTGCTTGAAAGAACAGGAACAAACGAATATGGCTCTATAACGGCATTTTATACCGTATTGGTGGACGGCGACGATATGAATGAACCAATCGCGGATACAGTCAGGGGAATACTGGATGGACACTTTGTCCTGGACCGGTCATTAGCGAATAAGGGGCAATATCCCGCTATAAATGTCCTGAAAAGTGTAAGCAGGGTAATGAACCATATTGCAGATGCTTCTCATATTAAGTCAGCAGAAAAATTAAGAGAAATGCTGAGCACATATATCAATGCAGAGGATCTAATAAATATAGGAGCCTATAAACGCGGGTCATCTATGGAAATAGACGAAGCCATACGATTGTATCCTTCGATAATCTCTTTTTTGAAACAAGAAACGAATGAAAAAATTTCTATCTTGGAAAGCATTGGCCAATTAAAGGGATTAGCTGGAAAAGGAGAATAAAAAATGCAGTACCAATTTAAATTCAATAAAATCCTGAAGATTAAAGAAAGAGAAAAAGATCAGGCGTTTGATGTATACAATCAGGCTGTAAAACGATTCGAAGAAACTGCAAAGAAACTGTACGATCTGCTGAAAAAGAAAGAAGATCTGGAAGAATATCAGCTATCAAGACTGACTGAAGGACTTCCTGTTCAGGAAATCAGGCATCACCAGCATTTTGTGAGCAGCCTTGAGAAAACAATTGACCACTATCAAAAGATGGTGGCAAATGCAAGAAACCAAATGAATTTCCAGCAGGAAAAACTGATGGAAAAAAATATAGAAGTAAAAAAATATGAAAAAATGCAGGAAAAAGATTTAGCAGGCTTTTTGGAAAGTATGAAGCAAGCAGAAGGAAGGCAAATGGATGATATCTCGATTCAGCTGTATATGAATCGGGGAAATTAGGTGGTTAAATGGAAAGAATGTCAGAAGAACAAGAGAAACCAAAAACAAGCAGGTTTCAGTGGTTTATATATGCTTTCTTAATCCCGATCCTGTTCGGAATAACTGTAGCTCTGCTGGTTTTTACAATTACCGGAAATAACATTTTTGAAACAGCTAAAGAATTTAGCCGGAAAGTGCCATTTATAGCTTCGGTTTTTGATGATACAAATTCCCGTTCACAGGAAGTGATGGAGGAGCAGCTTATCGGACTGCAGGCAGAAGTTAAAGATCGTGAAGCAAGGATATCTCAGCTGGAAAGCGAGCTTGACAGCAAAGAGCTGGAAATAGAAAGAGCAGGGCTGGAAAAGCAGAGGCTAGAAGAAGAAATCAGCGAACTTACGGCTATAAAGGAAGAGAACAAGCGCGCATTTAAAGATATCGTAAAGACTTATGAAAACATTTCTGCTAAAAAAGCAGCACCCATTTTAACGGAGATGAAGGATGAAGAAGCAGTAAAAATACTATCAAATGTTAATTCTGATACGCTGGCTGCCATCATGGAAAAGATGAATCCGGAAGATGCTGCACGGTATACAGCGCTCCTGACTGCTGCCAAAGAAAAAGGCGGCGTATCGGATAACTAGTAACCAGTCTTGAGAGGAGGTGTAAATATGCAAATAGGAGGATTAGGATTCATTCAATCAAAATATTCATCCGATGATAAATTATCTCTGCAAGATACAGGCAGCAGTGGTTTTGGAAGTCTTTTCTCCGCTTTAACTGGAAGCTCCAAAGTGCAAGGAGAAAACTTATCTTCTGCAGCAGATGAGAATAAGAACGAACAGTTAAAGGAAATAATTGAATTTCTTAAAGTGAGTGAGGTCACTGAATTAGAAAACGGAAGCGAGCTGTTAAAGAAGATTTCGTTTCAAAATGAAACTGACATCATTGATATCATTTCAAAGCAGCTGGATCTTTCACAGGAAGAATTGGTGCAGATGCTTGAGGGTTTTATTGAACAGGTACTGCCGGAAGTAAAACTTAAGGGTGTATATTCTAAAGAAGATATAGATCCAGAAAACAAAATCCGTTTATTAATTTCAGCAATCTCCAATTTTGATCAAACAGAAGGCATCAGCTTGCAGGGGAAAGATTTTAGCGGGGCATTAAAAGTTCTGAAATTATATGAATTGCTGTCTGCGAAACAGGACTTTCACACTAGTAAACTAAACCTGAAAGATTTCCTGAATAATGTTCAAGTGAAAATTGAGAGTTTGATAAAAAATAGAGAGGGTATTTTACAGAAGATTTTTACCCCGCTTGCAGCCGAATTAAACTCTATAAAACAACAAAATAATACTGCTTATGAATCTGCTGGTCAGACTGCCGCTAAAACCATACACAGAGCAGAAACTGGTTTACAGGGATTTATTCAGGTTCAATCCTTTTCAAAACCTGAACAGATGGCTCTCCTGAATCCTCAGGGAAAGACAGTAAGTGCAGACCAGCTTATGCAGCAATTTGAAAACATTTTATCCAGGAGCAGTTTCCTCAAAACGGGAGGGACACAAAAGTTATTTATCAAGCTGAATCCTGACCATCTTGGAGCGCTGCGCATAGAGCTTATTCAAAAGGACTCTGCGATGCTTGCAAGGATACTTACTTCCACTGGAGCAGCTAAAGAAATTCTGGATTCACATATTAACGGATTGAAGCAGGCCTTTAGTTCACAAAACATCCAGATCGAGAGAATAGAAATCTCTCAGCAAATGACACAGCAGGATCGGTCCTTCAACAAAGATCACCAGCAGCAGGAACAGAGGCAGCAGCAGAACAAGGATGATCAAAATAATCCGCAGCCTGAGAGAGAATTTAACAGCTCTTTTGAAGAAGCACTTCTTAATACAGAAGCATAGGAGTGATAGTAATTGGCAAACACAATAGATTCTTCCCTGATGCTATCAAACTACCAAAGCCAATCCCGAAAAACCGGCTCAGATATATTAGGCAAAGATGATTTCCTGAAGATTCTAATGACACAGCTGCAAAACCAGGATCCTATGAATCCGATGCAGGACAAGGACTTCATTGCGCAAATGGCAACCTTCTCGTCTTTGGAGCAGATGACCAATATGAATAAGACAATGGAGAAGTTTGTTCAAGCCAATGAGCAAAATCAATTAATTTCATACAATCAATTTGTTGGGAAAAATGTTACATGGCATAAATTGATAGAATCAGATGACCCGGCTAATCCGCCAACTATTGAAGAGGGGAATGGCAAAGTAGCTTCTATTCAGTTTAAAGACAGCAGTGTACTCTTTATTTTAGAAGATGGAACCAAGCTGGAACCAGCAAATATATCACAGGTTAAAGAAGCATCCAAAGATAGTCATGTACAGCAGGCCAGTATGATGATTGGCAAAAAGGTTACTTTTCTGGATGCTGATAAAAAGGAAGTTTCTTCTCTAATCAAGTCAGTTTCTTTTAGAGATGGCAAGACACTTTTCCAATTGGAAGATGGCAAAATGAGCATAACAGCGTCTCAAATTATCGGTGTTGAATAAATAAAGGAGCGTGATTGGATGGATAAGTTGATGTTTCGTCCGATCCATAGCCAGAATGTAGTCACCAAACAGGCTAACCCTGTTCATTTAACCAACAAGGTGCAAAATGGTTTTTCAAAACATTTGCAGACTGCCCTGGAAAATAACAGCAAACTAATTGTCAGTAAACATGCAGAACAGCGGATGAATCAAAGAGGCATAGAAATCACAAGTGACCGCTGGCATCAAATTGAAAATAAAATGCATGAAGCAAAAAAGCTGGGTGTAAATGAATCCCTTGTATTACTGAAGGATGCTGCACTTGTTGTAAGCGCCAAAAACAATACAGTAATAACTGCTATGGATCGACAAGAAGCAGGTACTCAAATTTTCACCAACATTAATGGAACTATTATTCTTGATTAAATTAACAAGGCTGGACCTTTATTAAGGAAGCCTGGGCTGCGGAATGACAGAAGCTGCCAATAAAGAGAGGAGCAATTCAAGATATGCTACGTTCGATGTACTCAGGAATAAGCGGAATGAAAAACTTTCAAACGAAGCTTGATGTCATTGGAAATAATATTGCGAATGTAAACACATTCGGCTACAAAAAGGGACGTGTAACTTTTAAAGATACGATGAACCAGACAATTTCTGGAGCAAGTGCCGCCCAGGATAATCGCGGTGGTAAGAATCCGATGCAGGTAGGGCTGGGGTCAACGATTGCTACAATTGATACGATTCATACGGGTTCAAGTTTGCAGACCACTGGGCGTTCGTTAGACCTTGGGATTGATGGTGATGGATATTTTGTAGTTAAACAGGGTGATGCGCAATTTTATACAAGGGCAGGGAATTTTTATCTTGATGATAGAGGAACACTTGTAAATGGAGATGGGTTAAAAGTACAAGCTTATAATCAAAACAATCAATTAGGTGATGTAGTAGTAGATGTAAATGCTGTATTAGCAGCCAAGCCTACAAAAAATATTGATATTATAGGAAATTTAACAAACACACAATCTGGATTTGTTGTAACACAGCAAGTTAAAGTGATTGATAATGATGGAAAAGCTCATTCAATTAATATTCATTTAAAGAAAACTAGTACGGCTAATCAGTGGGATGTATATGTAAATACAAGTCATCCAGATGATCCATCATCACCAACCAGGACAACTAGTTTTACTGGAAGCACTAACCCTGGTACTTTTGATCTGGATCTGGATGGTGACGGAACTAATGATTTAACAGGATTAACACTAAATGTTACTCAATTAACTCAATCAAACAATGCATCAAATGCTGTTATTGATCCGGATGGATATGCAGAAGGAAAACTTGAAAGCTTTAATATAGGTGCCATGGGAGAAATTAATGGGGTCTATTCGAATGGCGAAATTAATGTTCTCGGTCAATTAGCTTTGGCTGAATTCAGCAATACTTCAGGTTTAACCAAAGCAGGGAATAACTTATTTCAAGAGTCAATCAATTCAGGTACAGCAAACATAAATGTTGCAGGAGAAGGACGAGGAACTATTGCTGCTGGCTCCCTGGAAATGTCCAACGTAGACCTATCAGAAGAATTCACTGAAATGATTACAGCCCAGCGCGGTTTCCAGGCAAACACCCGAATCATTACAACATCAGATGAAATCCTGCAGGAGCTTGTTAATTTAAAACGTTAATCTAAAGGAGGGTCAGGGCTGAAGATACACGATCTTTAGCCCTGAAAAAAACATTGATTATAGTATCTCGCCTGAACGGCAAAACTTTTGTATTGAATGCTTTGTACATAGAAACAGTAGAGTCTTTTCCAGATACGACAATTACACTCACTAATGGAAAGAAGTATGTTGTAAAGGAATCTGAAGACCGAGTCATGCAACTGATATTAGGATTCTATCAATCTGTTAATCTACTGGGGCAGCAGCTGTCGGAGGGAAATGAAAATGAAGAACAATAAGCTGTTAATGATAATGTTAATGATGCTTGTAGCAATCACGCTTATAGGAGCTATTGCCCTTGTGCTTGTAATGAAGTTTTCGGGTGATAATGAAACAAAAGAGCCGACCATTGATGAAGTGCTGGAGGCCTCTGTGGATATTCCGCAAGTTACAGCCAATTTAGCGAGTGATGATTATATCAGGATTTCTTTTAAAATCCAGACTGAAAACAAAAAAGCAAAAGAGGAATTGCAAAAAAGAGATTTTCAGGTTAAAAATCTCATCATTCAGGAATTGTCTGAAATGAAAGCAGAGGATATACAGGGGAAAGAAGGTCAAATTAAGCTGCAGGAAGATTTGAAAACCAAGATAAACGGTTTAATGCAAGAAGGAAAGATCGTTCAGGTGTACATAACTGAATCTCTCCTCCAGTGATAACCAAATAATTAACTGCAATAGATGGAGGTGAGGATTCATGTCAGGTGAGGTTTTATCGCAAAGCGAGATTGATGCCCTGCTTTCGGCTCTCTCTACCGGAGAAATGGATGCAGATGAACTGAAAAAGGAACAAACTGAGAAAAAAGTAAAAGTTTATGATTTTAAGAGAGCTTTAAGATTTTCTAAAGATCAAATACGAAGTTTAACTAGAATTCATGAGAATTTTGCCCGGCTTCTAACCACTTTTTTTTCTGCCCAGCTGAGGACCTATGTCCAGATTTCGGTTGCTTCTGCAGACCAGATACCATATGAAGAATTTATCAGGTCCATCCCGAAAATGACAATACTGAATGTAATTGAAGTGCCCCCTCTGGATGGAAGAATTCTTATGGAAGTGAATCCAAACGTCGCCTATGCCATGATGGACAGGCTGATGGGCGGCCGAGGGACAAGCATCAATAAAGTTGATAATTTAACAGAAATTGAAACAAAAATCATGTCAGCTACATTTGAAAGGGCATTTGAAAACTTAAGGGAAGCCTGGAGTACAATCGCTGACATTGATCCGATATTGTCTGATTTTGAGGTGAATCCGCAATTTCTGCAGATGGTCTCGCCAAATGAAACAGTCGTCGTCATCTCACTAAATACGACCATTGGGGAAACGAGCGGAATGATTAATATATGTATACCTCACGTCGTTCTCGAGCCCATTATTCCTAAGCTGTCTGTACATTATTGGATGCAGACGGACAAAAAGGAAAGGGAGCCGGAGGTCATTGCCAGGCTTGAACGAAACATTCAGAAAGCGGAAGTTCCGGTCATATGTGAACTCGGCAGTTCTGACATAGCCATTCAGGAATTCTTATCACTTGATATTGGAGATGTCATTGAGTTAAACCAGGGAATTGATAGGCCGCTTACTATTAAAGTCGGCAATATCCCTAAATTCATTGGACAGCCCGGAAAATTGAACAAAAAAATGGCTGTGCAAATCTTAGACACTGTGAAAGGGGGAGATGAGGATGATGAGTGATGATATGCTTTCGCAAGATGAAATTGATGCTCTATTAAGGGGAGCAGCTGACGACAGCGACGAAACAGAAAGTTATAATGAGGCATTTTTTCAAACTGAGGATTATTTGTCCCCTATGGAACAGGATGCTTTAGGTGAAATCGGCAATATCTCTTTCGGAAGTTCTGCAACAGCATTGTCTACGTTATTGAATCAAAAAGTTGATATCACAACTCCGGCTGTTTCAGTTGTTTTGCGCAAGAAATTAGCTGATGAATTCCCGCATCCTTATGTAGCAATTCAGGTGAATTATACGGAAGGTTTCTTCGGAAGCAACCTGCTGGTAATACAGCAATCGGATGCTGCCATCATTGCTGACTTAATGCTTGGGGGAGATGGAACCAGCCCTGCTGAACTAATGGGGGAAATTCAGTTAAGCGCTGTTCAGGAGGCAATGAACCAGATGATGGGTTCTGCAGCCACTTCAATGTCAACCATCTTTGGAAAAAAGGTTGATATTTCACCGCCGGCAATCGACATTCTTGATTTGCCCCAGGGAGAAGGTGCCGACAGAGTTCCAGCTGATGACATGCTTGTAAGGATTTCGTTCCGACTGAAAATTGGCAGTCTGATCGACTCGAATATTATGCAGCTGCTTCCTCTGGAATTTGGCAAAAGCCTTGTAAATGAATTATTAAATCCGGGTCAGGATCTTCCAGAAAATAGCGCTGTCTCTGAAGAGAAGCCAGCGGCGCAAGCACAGCCTGATTATCAGGAAAGCCAGCTTTCATTTGATAAAAAACCAGAAGTTAACACTTCCGGTTATGACCAGCAGTATGCTCAAACAAATTATCCAGAGACTCCGGCTTATTCACAGCCGGTTATGAATCAGGGTTCAAACCCTCAAAGCTATACACCTGCACAAAACCATGCCCAGCATTCCGGACCGCAGCATTTCGGAGGCTCTTATGCAAATGGAGTGCAGCCGAATGTACAGCCGGCAGCTTTTTCGAGCTTTGAACCATACCATATGCAAGAGACTGAAACAAAAAATTTAGATATGCTTTTGGATATACCGCTTCAGGTAACGGTTGAGCTGGGAAGGACCAAACGTTCCGTTAAGGAAATTCTTGAATTGTCTTCAGGATCAATTATTGAACTGGATAAACTGGCCGGTGAACCTGTTGACATTCTGGTGAATAACCGGTTAATTGCCCAGGGTGAAGTGGTTGTCATTGATGAGAACTTTGGTGTGAGGGTTACAGATATTATCAGCCAGAGTGACCGTATAAAAAAATTAAGATAATAAGCGGGGGATATAAGAATGGCACATAAAATTTTAATAGTTGATGATGCAGCTTTTATGAGAATGATGATAAAAGATATTTTATCCAAGAATGGCTATGACGTTGTAGGTGAAGCTGCTGACGGTGCGCAGGCTGTTGAAAAATATAAGGAAACACAGCCCGACCTTGTCACAATGGATATCACCATGCCGGAAATGGATGGAATTACAGCTCTGAAAGAAATCAAAAAATTAAATCCAAGTGCAAAAGTCATTATGTGTTCTGCAATGGGCCAGCAGGCGATGGTTATTGATGCCATTCAAGCTGGCGCGAAGGATTTTATCGTAAAACCGTTCCAGGCTGATAGAGTACTTGAAGCAATCGGCAAAACTTTGGGCTAGTGATTATTCTTTTTAGAGGGTGCAAAATAGTGTGGAATGTAAAGAAAGTGATTTCTTTGCTGCTGTTGTTATCAATTGTTCTGCTGGGCGTGCAGCCGCTGGCCCAGGCAGAGCAATTGAATAATAGTGTTAAAGAATGTATGGATAACCCTGATAAATGCAAGGAACAGGAATCAAAGGAAACAAAAGAATCAAAGGATTCAGAGGCAGCTGAAGGACAGCCTGAAAAGGATGAAAGCGGAAAGGTCGGTCTTACTTCCTGGGATTTTATAAAAATGATTTTAGCAACAGGCTTCACTATTGGATTACTATATGCTCTCCTAAAGTTCATCAATAAAAAAAGCAAGGTATATAACAGGTCGCAATTAGTTGAAAACCTCGGTGGTACAGCTTTAGGTGCAAACAGGTCAGTCCAGCTGATTAAAGTGGGAAAGCGCATTTTGGTAGTAGGGGTAGGAGAAAATATTCAGCTGTTAAAAGAAATAGACAACTCAGAAGAGTACAGCCAGATCATCAAAGAGCATAATGACAAACTGGAACAGCTTATCCGTCCAAGCGATATTGTGACAAAGGTGATGAAAAGAACACAGCAAACAGAGGAAAGCAAGCAAGGCAGCCAAAATTTCAGTACACTGCTCGGGATTCAGCTGGCTGAAATGAAAAAGGGCAGAAAAAAACTGTTTGATGAGTTAGAAAGAAAGGGCCAGAAGAAAGATGAATGAATTCATGGAGTTTTTTAATAGCAGCTCTCCTGAAAATGTATCTACATCTGTGAAGCTTTTTTTATTGCTGACGGTACTTTCTCTCGCGCCGAGTATTCTAATATTAATGACTTGTTTTACAAGGATTGTCATCGTTCTTTCCTTTGTCAGAACGGCGCTTGCTACTCAGCAAATGCCGCCGAACCAAGTTTTAATAGGCTTATCCTTGTTCCTGACATTCTTTATAATGGCTCCGACCATGCAGGAAGTGAACGAACAGGCTTTAACACCTTTATTCAATGAAGAAATAAATCTGGAACAAGCATATGAAAAAGCTTCAATACCCTTTAAAGAATTTATGAGTGCCCATACCAGGCAGAAGGATTTGGCTTTATTTCTTGAATACTCCGGAGCTGAAGCACCGGCTTCCATTGAAGATATTCCGCTTACGAGTCTTGTTCCGGCCTTTGCCATAAGCGAAATTAAAACAGCATTTCAAATTGGCTTTATGATTTTTATTCCATTTCTGGTTATCGACATGGTTGTTGCCAGTGTTTTGATGTCCATGGGGATGATGATGCTTCCTCCCGTTATGATTTCGCTTCCGTTCAAAATATTATTATTTGTACTCGTGGACGGATGGTACTTAGTAGTTAAATCCCTTTTACAAAGCTTTTAAGCAGGTGAACATTCAGAATGACTCCAGAAACAGTTATATCCATTGCAGAAAGAGGGATCATCACAGTATTGATGATTTGCGGTCCCTTGCTAATTCTGGCACTAGTAGTCGGCTTGGTAGTCAGCATCTTTCAGGCTACCACTCAAATTCAGGAACAGACGCTGGCTTTTATTCCTAAAATCGTAGCGGTCCTTGTCGGCGTTGTTTTCTTTGGACCATGGATGCTTAGCCATATGCTCTCTTATGCAAATGAGATTTTTTCTAATTTGACCAGGTTTGTAGGCTGATGATATGTTAGATTTTCTGCCTTCTTTTCCTGCTTTTTTACTTATTTTTGTTAGGGTGACATCTTTCTTTTTAATGATGCCCCTTTTTTCATACAGATCCATCCCGGCATCACACAAAATTGGCCTAGGCTTCTTTTTGGCCTGGATTATGTTCCTTGGCATGGATGTCCCTGCTCTAGAAATTGACGGCACATTTTTTCTTTTAATCATAAAAGAAGCATTGGTTGGGCTGATGGTTGGATTTATTGCTTATTTGATCCTTTCAGCCATTCAAATTGCCGGAGGATTTATTGATTTTCAGATGGGTTTTGCCATTGCGAATGTGATTGATCCGCAGACAGGAGCGCAGAGCCCATTAATGGGACAGTATTTGTATACGATCGCTCTCTTTTTTTTATTAACTATCAATGGCCACCATCTCATGCTTGATGGAGTGTTTTACAGCTATAATTTTATCCCGCTAGATCAGGCATGGATTTCTTTTGGGGATGAAAATATGGCTGAATATGTCATTAAAGCCATGAATACGATGTTCGTCATTGCCTTTCAGATGTCCATCCCTGTAGTCGGCAGTCTGTTTCTTGTAGATGTCGCGTTAGGGATTGTCGCCAGGACAGTTCCGCAGCTAAATGTTTTCGTCGTCGGACTTCCTTTGAAAATAGGCGTCAGTTTTATTGTTCTGATCATTGTTATGAGTGTATTAATATACGCTTTTTCCCTTGCAATTGAAACGATGCTTCAGACAATGAGAGGGCTGATGGAGCTTATGGGAGGTTCATAGAATGAGGTTATTGCTTTCTTTAGATCTCCAGCTTTTTTCCGGAGAAAAAACAGAAAAAGCCACTCCGAAAAAGAGGCAGGATTCCAGAAAAAAAGGACAAGTAGCCAAAAGCCAGGATGTAAATACAGCCATCGTCCTTTTAGCGGTGTTTCTGTTTTTACTGTTTGCCGGGTCGTATTTGAAGAATATCATTCTTTATATATTTACGCATTCATTTAATGATTATATGATGATGCCGCTGACAGAGGCGAATGTTCAGGTGATCTTTCTTGATGTCTTAAAGGAACTGATTCTATTTTTAGGTCCGATCATGCTGGTTGCTATGCTTGCGGGTGTGCTTGCTAACTTCATGCAGGTAGGTACTCTTTTGTCAACAGAAGCAATACAGCCTAAATTGGAGAAACTGGATCCAATAAAAGGCTTTAAGCGTATTTTTTCCATGAGGGCGATCGTGGAACTGCTGAAGTCGATGCTCAAGATTGCTTTTGTGGGTGTCGCTGCGTTTGCGGTTTTATGGGTAAGAATAGATGAAATATTAATCCTATCTCAAAAATCAGTCGGAACGGCGATGGCCACAATTGCCAGCCTAACCGTTCAAATGGGTTTGATTGCTTCAGCGGCACTGCTATTTTTATCCGTCCTGGATTATCTCTATCAAAAATACGATTTTGAAAAGAACATCCGAATGTCAAAACAGGACATTAAGGATGAACACAAAAATATTGAAGGGGATCCGTTAATTAAATCCAAGATTAAGCAAAGACAGAGGGAAATGGCAATGAGAAGGATGATGCAGGAAGTCCCTAAAGCGGATGTGGTTATCACGAACCCAACACATTTTGCCATAGCCCTGAGCTATGATGAAGTTAAAAGTGATGCTCCGATTGTAGTGGCGAAAGGTGTGGACTTTGTTGCCCAAAAGATTAAATTGATCGCAAAGGAGCATGATGTGGTTGCTGTTGAAAACAGGCCGCTTGCCAGGGCTCTTTATAGTCAGGCAGAAATTGGCCAGGCTATCCCTGAAGAGTTTTTCAAAGCTGTTGCAGAGATTTTAGCCTACGTGTACAGAACTAAAAACAAAATTTAACTTAAGAAATATGAAATAGCTGGCGGTTCCGCTTTTTGTAAGATAAAAAACTATTGTTATTTGAACAGCGATAACTGACCAGCTCCAGCGCCTGCGCTTTTCTTGTAAGGAGAGAGTTTCAATGCAAGTAAGAGACTTATCAGTATTGATGAGTGTAATTCTAATAGTAGCCATGCTTATTATTCCTTTCCCGCCTTGGCTTTTAAGTGTACTGATAATCATTAATATTGCGCTTGCACTTATGGTTTTGCTGACGGCCATGAATATGAAGGAAGCGCTCGAGTTTTCCATTTTTCCTTCCTTAATATTGTTAATGACATTATTCAGGCTGGGATTGAATGTTTCTACAACAAGATCCATTTTATCGGAAGGGGAAGCAGGAAAGGTCGTTGAAACATTTGGTTCATTCGTAACCGGCGGTAATGTCATAGTCGGACTTGTTGTATTCTTAATCCTCATTATTATTCAATTTATCGTCATTACCAAAGGGTCTGAGAGGGTTTCCGAAGTGGCAGCGCGTTTTACACTTGATGCCATGCCGGGTAAACAGATGAGCATTGATGCAGACTTGAATGCAGGAATGATCTCTGAGCACGAAGCCCGGGAACGCCGTGAAAAAATCAGCCGTGAATCTGATTTCTACGGTTCAATGGATGGCGCGAGTAAATTTGTAAAAGGTGACGCCATAGCAGGAATCATTATCACGCTTATCAATCTATTATTTGGTATTGTCATTGGGATGATGCAGCTGGGGCTGCCGTTTGCAGAGGCTGCCATGAAATATTCAATGCTGACGGTTGGGGACGGAATTGTCAGTCAAATTCCGGCACTGTTAATCTCCACAGCAACGGGTATTGTAGTAACAAGGGCAGCATCAGATGGAAATATTGGAAAAGACATTACTTCCCAGCTGTTTGCTTATCCGAAAATGTTATATGTTACTGGCGGAACTATCATTCTGCTGGGGTTATTGACACCGATAGGGCTCGTTTTAACACTGCCGATTGGCGGCTTGATGATTTTTGGCGGATATACGATAGCTAAGACTCCACAGCCGGATAAAGAGCAGCTGCTGGAGATGGAAGAAGAGATCGAAACCGATGAAATGAAAAGCCCTGAAAGCGTGGTTAACCTATTAAATGTAGATCCGATAGAATTCGAGTTTGGCTATGGGTTAATACCTCTTGCCGATATGAATCAGGGCGGGGACCTTCTGGACAGGATTGTAATGATCAGAAGACAGCTGGCGATTGAATTAGGCCTAGTCATTCCGGTTGTTAGAATACGTGATAATATTCAGCTGCAGCCGAATGAATACAGATTGAAGATTAAAGGAAATGAAATGGCCCGCGGCGAGCTTCTGCTCGATCATTATTTAGCAATGAGTCCCGGTATTGAAGATGATAGCATCGAAGGAATTGATACGGTTGAGCCTTCCTTCGGCCTGCCGGCAAAATGGATAACAGAAGAAATGAAGGAGCAGGCAGAAATTTTCGGCTATACAGTCGTTGACCCGCCATCTGTTGTTTCTACTCATATAACAGAAGTTATAAAAAGCAATGCTCATGAATTATTGGGACGCCAGGAAACAAAACAGCTGATTGATCATGTTAAGGAAAGTTATCCTATCCTTGTTGAAGAAGTTACACCAAATCCATTGTCTGTTGGTGAAGTTCAAAAGGTGCTTGCAAAATTATTGAGGGAAAACGTTTCGATCCGGAATTTGCCGGTTATTTTTGAAACACTTGCCGATTTTGCCAAATCTACCAGCGATACAGATTTGCTTACAGAATATGCCCGTCAGTCTTTGGCCAGACAAATTACCAGCCAGTTTTCACAGCAGGGTGACTCTATAAAAGTTGTTACCCTATCAGGGAGAGTCGAGAAAATGGTTGCAGAAGGTGTTCAGCAGACAGAACATGGCAATTATTTATCCATGGATCCAACGGTATCGCAGAATATTCTTGAATCAATTGCTTCCCAGGTTGAACAGCTTTCATTGATGGAGCAGACGCCAATCGTCCTTTGTTCTCCAGCAGTCAGGATGTATGTCCGGCAATTAACTGAAAGGTATTTCCCGCAGATACCTATCCTTTCCTATAACGAGCTGGAAGCAAATGCGGAAGTTCAAAGTGTCGGGGTGGTGAATATAGATTGAAGGTAAAAAAGTTCATGGCAGCGTCCATGCCTGATGCGATGAAACAAATACGCGCGGAATTGGGTAAGGATGCCGTAATTTTAAATTCTCGAGTAGTATATACAGGCGGGGTTTTAGGCTTTTTTAAAAAGAGAAATATAGAAGTAATGGCCGCAGCGGATTCAAATCAGGAAATAGAACAAAAACCCGCTGTTAAGCCTGCAGCAATCCCTGCTGCTTCAAATCATTTCAAGGGAAACACTGAAGATTCTCAATTTCCCGGATCAAGAACATCAGATGAGCTGATTAGAGAGATAAGCAGCCTGAAACAAATGATGTCCTCATTGGCAGGTGGAAAGCAGATAAGTACTGTCTACCCTGAAGCGATAAGAAAAGTCATGCAATTACTTAATGAACAGGAAATTGACAATTCAATACAGGATCAGGTGCTTCAAGTATTGCTGGAAAAATGGTACCTGGGCGGTGCCAAAGCTAAAGCTGCTGAAGTGGAGGCCTGGCTGCAAGAAGAACTTATAAAGCAAATTGAGGATATTCCATTCAGCGGGATTTCTTTCACCAAAAAATATATCAATGTAGCAGGTCCTACTGGAGTAGGGAAAACAACTACCTTGGCGAAGATGGCAGCAGAGTGTGTGATAAAACATAAAAAAAAGGCTGCATTTATCACAGCCGACACCTACAGGATAGCGGCGATCGATCAATTAAAAACATATGCAGGCATCCTGGATATACCTTTAGAAGTTTGCTACACAATAGATGACTTCAGACAGGCAGCAGAGAAACTGAAAGAATATGACCTTGTTTTAATAGATACAGCCGGACGGAATTTCAGGAACAGACAGTATGTAGAAGATTTAAAGAATGTGATTGATTTCGAGAAGGATATGGAAACCTTTTTAGTGCTCTCGCTTACCGCGAAACAAAAGGATATGGAAGATATATATAATCAGTTCTCAATTATAGACATTGATAAACTTATCTTCACAAAGGCAGATGAAACGTCAACTTACGGTGCGATGTACAACATCATTCATAAATATAAAAAAGGCACAGCTTATATTACAAATGGCCAGGATGTTCCTGATGATATCCTGATGGCAGGGCCGGAAGATATTGTAAAACAACTAATGGGGAATAAGAAATGAACGATCAGGCAGAAAGGCTAAGAGCCAGGCTGAAAGAAGAAGACAGCAGAAGTCATCAATTTAAAACAATAGCAGTGGTGAGCGGAAAAGGGGGAGTAGGGAAATCAAATTTCTCATTGAATTTCTCTATTTCATTATGCAAAACGGGCCACAGAGTATTGTTATTCGATTTGGATATTGGCATGGGGAATGTTGAGATTCTTATGGGAAGATCAGCCAGTTATTCAATTGCTGATTTTTTAGAAAAGGATATGCCTTTAAATAATATTATTTCTGAGGGACCATATGGACTTGATTATATTGGCGGCGGGACGGGCCTTTCGCATATTGTGAAACTCGATGATGAGCAAATTTCAAGATTCACCGGAGAACTTGCCCAGCTCATTCAAAATTATGAATATATCATCTTTGATATGGGTGCAGGCATTACAGAAGAATCCGCGAAGTTCATACTCTCAGTTCAGGAAATTGCGGTCATTACTACACCTGAACCAACGTCTATCACTGATGCATACTCAGTAATGAAGCATATACATCTTTTGGATGATACGATTCCATTTCATTTGGTCATTAATCGGTCTGAAGGAGAGAGAGAAGGGCAGGAAACATATAAGAGGATTTCTGCTGTCGCATCAAGATTCTTAGGGAGAGATACTGACCTCCTGGGAATTATTCCGGATGATCGCAGCATACAGCTGGCTGTTAAACGGCAAATTCCTTTCATTATTTATCAGGAAAATTCAGCTGCTTCAAAAGCGATTCGGAATATGACTGAGAAAGTTGGCGGCAGAGCTGGCGGGCAGGCTGGTGAATATCATACTTCCCAGTTTATTTCGAAGCTAAAAAAATTTCTTTTTAATAGGCGGTGAATCAGCATGAAGAGTGTCAAAGTGCTTGTGGTAGATGATTCAGCCTTTATGAGGAAACTGATTGCAGATCTCCTGTCTGAAGATGAGAGAATTCAAGTTATCGGGACAGCCAGAAACGGAGAAGAGGGCTTAAGGAAGATTAAAGAATTAAATCCTGATGCAGTAACCATGGATGTTGAAATGCCGGTTCTAAACGGCCTGGAAGCTCTCAAAATAATTATGAAAACTATGCCGGTTCCTGTAGTCATGCTTTCAAGCACAACGAAAGAAGGTGCTGAAAATACCTTTACAGCCATGGAATATGGGGCAGTAGATTTTATAGCGAAGCCATCTGGGCCAATCTCACTGGACCTGCATAAAATAAAAACTGAATTAACAGATAAAGTAGTGCAGGCAAGCAAAGCGAATATGAAAGGTCTGGTTAATTTTTCAGGTATTGGAAAAAAATCTGCCGGACTTCATCGAAATTATAGTAAAATAGAACCGTGTCAATCTATTCAGCTTAATCGTTCTGCTGTTGAATCGAGCCTTAAAGTCAAACAGATTATCTGTATAGGAACTTCCACGGGCGGACCTCGGGCACTTCAAAAAGTGCTGAACGGCCTTCCAGGAAATCTTAACGCACCGATTCTGATTGTACAGCATATGCCTGCCGGATTTACGAAGTCACTGGCGAGCAGACTAAACGGACTATCGGCGTTATCGGTTAAGGAAGCCGAAGAAGGGGATATTCTTAAAAACGGTACAGCCTACATTGCTCCTGGTGGCTTTCATCTGACTGCAGCAAGGTCAGGCAGGGATCTTGTGATTCACCTGGATGAATCACCGCCAAGGAACGGACACAGACCTTCAGTTGATGTGATGTTTGAGTCTATAGGTGAAATTAACGGGATCAGAAAAATTGCTGTCGTAATGACAGGAATGGGAGCAGATGGCAGAAATGGCCTGAGGGCAATGAAGAAAAGCGGTGAAGTAAAAGCCATTGCTGAATCAAAAGAATCATCAATTGTATTTGGAATGCCAAGAGCGGTGATTGAGTCGGGCCTGGCAGATGATGTGCAGAATATTGAACGTATAGCAGAATCCATATTGAAATTTGTTTAAAGCCGAGGGGGCAGGCACATGGAGATGAACCAATATTTAGAGGTGTTTATCGAAGAAAGCAAGGAGCATTTGCAGTCGTGCAATGAACAGCTTCTTGAATTAGAAAAAAATCCTGATGATATAAAAATAGTTAATGAGATATTCAGATCAGCCCATACGCTGAAAGGCATGTCGGCCACTATGGGGTATGAAGATCTCGCTAATCTAACTCACCAGATGGAAAATGTTCTGGATGCCATCAGAAATCAGAAGATTAAGGTAAATGCTGAAATTCTCGATGTCGTTTTTCTGGCTGTTGATGATCTTGAAGCAATGGTTCAATCAATTGCAGAAGGCGGAGACGGCAAAAGGGATGTTTCCGCTGCTGTTGAAAAATTGATGCTTATTGAAAAAGGGGAAAGCCCGGCACAGTCGCAAGCAAGAGCCGAAACGGCAGCAGCTATTGCTGAACCGCCAGGACCAGTCAAGAGTACATATGATGATTTCGAGTGGACCGTGATTCAGCAATCGAAGGAGCAGGGCTTTGAGACCTATGAAATATCAATAGCCTTGCGGGCAGATTGTCTGCTGAAAGCAGCCAGAGTCTATATGGTTTTTGAGGTCCTTGAGAAGAGCGGGGAAGTGATCAAAGCTACTCCTTCTGTTGAGCAGCTTGAAGAAGAGCAATTTGATCAGGAATTCTCTGTAACAATTGTGACCAAAGAAACACCCGAAGTGATCCGTCAAAAACTTTTGAAGGTCTCAGAAGTGGATAGGATAGATGTGCTCGAGGTTTCTATGGGTGATGATATCTCCCGGGAAGCTGTGAAGGATGAAGGTACTCTGCAGCCTGATGTGGAGGAGAAGGCAGAGCGTGCTTCAGAGATGCCAAAAGAGGAAAAGAAGGCGCCTGCAGCAAAGCAAGTCAGCAACAAAACCATTAGGGTGAATATCGAGAGACTGGATATCCTTATGAACCTGTTTGAAGAATTGGTGATTGACAGAGGCAGACTTGAACAAATATCCAAGGAATTAAACAATCAGGAACTCCATGAAACGGTTGAGCATATGTCAAGAATTTCCGGAGACCTGCAGAATATTATTCTGAATATGCGCATGGTCCCAATAGAAACAGTATTCAATCGTTTCCCGAGAATGGTCAGACAATTAGCAAGAGATTTAAATAAAATGATCAATCTCGATATTGTCGGTGCAGATACCGAACTGGACCGAACGGTTATCGATGAAATTGGCGATCCGCTTGTTCACTTAATCCGAAATGCATTAGACCATGGTATTGAAACACCGGAAGTCCGAAAAGCAAATGGTAAAAGTGAAGAAGGAAATGTGATTCTAAAGGCTTATCACAGCGGCAATCATGTTTTCATTGAAATAGAGGATGATGGCGCAGGCATAAACAAAGATAAGGTTATAAAGAAAGCGTTAAAAAATGGCATCATTACGGAGCAAACGGCTTCAGCACTAACCGACAAACAGGCATATGAACTTATTTTTGCCTCAGGATTCTCAACTGCAGATAAAATCTCAGATGTTTCCGGACGGGGTGTAGGGCTGGATGTTGTCAAGAATACAATTGAGTCATTGGGAGGATCAGTTTCAATCGATTCAAAAGTTGGACAGGGGTCCATATTCTCCATACAGCTGCCATTAACTTTATCCATTATTTCTGTCATGCTCGTCGAGATTGAGAAGGAAAAATACGCAATCCCTCTATCTTCTATTATTGAAACAGCCATTATCAGGAAAGAAGACGTCTTAAGTGCACATAATCAGAAGGTGATTGATTTCAGAGGCAAGGTTGTTCCGCTCCTTTCATTGAAGGAAATCTTTGAAGTGCCATCTGACAATCATGAAGATGAATACATTTCCGTTGTTATCGTAAGAAAAGGGGAAAAGATGGCCGGGCTTGTGGTGGATTCCTTTATCGGGCAGCAGGAAGTCGTTTTAAAATCACTTGGAAACTACTTAACAAGCGTGTTTGCCATTTCCGGAGCAACTATATTAGGAGATGGACAGGTTGCCCTGATAGTGGACTGCAATGCATTGATTAGATAATAAATTTTGACGAGGAGTGAACATGATGAGTGAGACGGCAGCCGCGGATTTAAAATTGATTGTATTTCAGCTGAAAGATAAGGAATATGCGATTCCGGTTAATCAGGTGCGTTCCATTGAAAAGGTTGAGCATATAACCCGGGTTCCTCGAACAGTCGGTTTTGTTAAAGGAGTGATCAATTTACGGGGTGTTGTTACACCTATCATTAGTCTAAGAAGCAGATTTAACCTCGAAGAGGCTGAATATAATGAGCATTCAAGAGTCATCATCGCAGTAATGAAAGATATGGAAGTCGGATTGATTGTAGATTCTGCAAATGATGTGATTGATGTGGCGCCTGAATCAATTGAACCCCCTCCGGAGGTAATCGGTTCAGAAGAGGCCGATTTTATCAAAGGTGTTACAAAAATCGAAAAACGATTATTTATCCTAATAGATTTGGAAAAAGTCCTGAATCCGGAAGAATTGGCAGCTCAGGATGGAAAAGGATTCGCGGGATGAATTTTTCAGAAAAAAATATCAGCAGCATTCAATTGGATATTCTTAAAGAAATCGGGAATATTGGTGCAGGTCATGCGGCTACTGCATTATCAACGCTGCTTAATAAAAAAATCGATATGTCTGTCCCGGATGTGAAAATTGTTTCTTTTGATGAAATGATCGATATGGCCGGAGGACCGGAAAGTGTTGTGGCAGGGGTGTTCCTAAGGATAGAAGGAGACGCCCCTGGCAGCATGTTTTTTGTCCTGCCTCTTGTACAGGCTGAAATCTTTATTCGGGAACTGCCTGGAAATATTCCTTTCTGTGCAGATGAGCTGCCATATGATGAACTTGCTCTATCCGCGCTCCAGGAGCTTGGCAACATTCTATCAGGATCCTATTTATCTTCATTATCGGATTTTACTAAGCTGTCACTTTTCCCTTCAGTGCCGATGCTTAGCATTGATATGGTGGGGGCAATTATCGGAACGGGTCTCCTGGAAATTTCGCAGGTGAGCGATTACGCCATCGTAATTGATACAGCTTTAAATGATGAACTTCAAAATACGAATGCTGTTAATGGCCATTTCTTTCTGCTTCCTGATCCTGAATCATTTCAAATAATCTTTAAGGCATTGGGAGTTCCGGATTATGAATAGTCTTTTAGAAATTGTAAAAGTCGGCATAGCAGATATGAATATAGTTAAAAATCCCGGATTAATCAGGACATCAGGACTTGGTTCCTGTGTCGGTGTGGTTCTTTATGATCTTAGTGCAGAAATTGCCGGGCTGGCACATATTATGCTGCCTGATTCTTCTCTAGCAAAGAACACAAGCTTTAATTCAGCAAAATATGCTGATACAGCAATCCGGGATTTAGTGAGCCTTCTGTTGAAAAGCGGTGCAAAAGCTTCACGATTAAATGCCAAAATTGCCGGCGGAGCCCAGATGTTCCAATACTCCTCCGGAAGTGATTTAATGAGAATTGGCCCAAGGAATGTGGAAGCGGTTAAAAAGGAACTATATTCATTAAAGATTGCTATTTTAGGTGAAGATGTTGGCGGGCATAGCGGCAGAACAATTGAATTCAATCCTGAATCAGGCGAACTGATGGTTCGGACTGTTAATAAAGGCAAAGTTGTTCTTTAAGCTCCCGCTCTAAGATATGGGCAGTTACAAGTGAATCAGCTTTATATAGGTCGGCTTTACTAGTTTTAAATGCTGCCGGATGATCACTGCCAGCCATAAAAGCTGATTTTCTCTCCGGCTTATTTATTATTCTCTCTAATTATTTCCTCGAAGGACAAGCCCCTTATTTATTGATTAAGAACTGAGCAGTTAAGATGAAAGATAATATTTTTATAGGAAACATTTTGATATACTAACAATAATTAATAGAAATGGAAACGTTTGAGGAGGATGGCCATGGCAGACATGATAACTGAAGAAAGCACATACTGGGCTAAATGGGTCGACTCTCGTGATGCTCAAGCGGGGAATTTTCTTGTGAAAAAATATTTGCCTCTTGTAAGCTATCATGTACAGCGGATATCCGCTGCCCTGCCGAAGAATGTTTCAAGAGATGATATACGAAGCCTTGGGTTAATGGGTTTGTACGATGCGCTGGAAAAGTTTGAGCCTGCAAGAGATTTGAAATTTGATACATATGCTTCCTTTCGAATTCGCGGTGCAATTCTAGATGGATTAAGAAAAGAAGATTGGCTTCCCCGAAGTACGAGGGATAAGGCGAAAAAAATTGAAGCTGCCACTGAGAAGCTGCAGCAGCGGCTGATGCGCAATGCAACAGTGCGTGAAATTGCTGAAGAAACAGAAATGCAGGAAGACGAAGTGTATTCTGTTATGAACGAACACTTTTACGCAAATATCCTCTCAATTGATGAGCAGCCTGATTCAGAAGAAAAGGATGCCAGTTATTCAATTAAGGATGAAAAAGCAATTATTCCAGAAGAAAAGGTATTAAAGAATGAAATCTTGGAAGAAATGGCTGAAAAAATCTTACAATTAAATGAAAAAGAGCAGCTTGTGCTAAGTTTATTTTACAAAGAGGAATTAACTCTTACAGAAATTGGCGAAGTAATGGGCCTATCAACATCCCGCATATCCCAAATCCATTCAAAGTCAATTTTTAAGCTGAGACAGCTGCTGGAAAAAGCCATATAGTCTTATGCCATTTCTTTCTGCAAAGGAAAAAAATGAAGATCTGGCAAGTGAAAATAAGAAGTGAGACGTTATCAAGGATGTGATCTGGGATGAGTTTGAAATCAATAGAACTGCAGATAGCACTTCCCAGAACGTTCGAAGCAGGTAAAATTCAGGACCAGCTTCAGCAGAGAGGACAGACAATCAGCGGGTTTGCTGCCGACAGTACAGAGGAAAATGCTGAAAAACAGCGGAAAACTGTAATAAAACAGGAGCATAAACAAAATGTCAATCTTGGCAATGATGACAGCGAAAGACAAAAAGAGGCCGGGGGACATGATCGGACAGAAAATCGGAAAAAAGACAGCAATGACAGACAGAACCATCCTTACAAAGGGAAGGTTATTGACTACAGCGGATAGAGGGATATCATGACAGCTTTTCTATTAGCTATAAGCCTGCTATTAAATATTATAGCCTTATTAGCCATTATTCTGCTTTATTTGCGTCAGAATAAACTAATGCATACAGAGAAAAGACAGGAAAAAGTGCTTGTTGAAATGGAAGAGGTTATATCGTCGTACCTTATTCAAATGAAAGAAGAAAACGACGATTTTATAAGCAAATTTTCACAGATCAATGCGAAAAACGATCCTGCCATAAAAGAGAAAAGTATCCCAGTAAATATGAATAGAAAAAATGATCAAGATATAGCTAAAGCAGATGAGAAATCAATGCGATTAGCCAGAGCGTCCATCTACCAGGCATCTAAAGCCTACAAACAGAATTTGAGGGAAGCTCAGGATAAATTGAGTGAAAAAGAAAGCTTATCATCCTTAAAGGAAACTGAATCTATCATACAGTCAGATAGCAGTCAGTCCATTAAGGAAGAGAATCCTTCATCAATAAATGATAAAGTATTTATTCTGAAAAAACAGGGAATGAGTGCGGGCGATATTGCCAAAAAATTAGGTAAAGGGAAGACAGAAGTCGAGTTAATGCTTAAATTTCGTCAAAATCAGCAAGAATAGCTTGATTGTGAAAAACACTTATGCTATATTAACAAATGGTGTTAATACACACGCTTATGGATTTAGCCGGATGGTGCTGTTCACATGCAGTTGCCGGCTGAAAATGATATAGGCGGAGGAAATAAAAACCATTAGGAGGAAACACAAATGTCAGTAATTTCAATGAAGCAATTGCTTGAAGCTGGTGTACACTTCGGACACCAAACACGCCGCTGGAACCCTAAGATGAAGAAATATATCTTCACTGAGCGTAACGGCATCTACATCATCGACCTTCAAAAGACTGTTAAGAAGGTAGAAGAAGCTTACAACTTCGTTAAGGAGCTTGCTGGAAACGGCGGTACAATCCTTTTCGTAGGAACTAAGAAACAAGCTCAAGATTCCGTTAAAGAAGAAGCTATCCGTTCTGGTATGTACTATGTTAACCAGCGCTGGTTGGGCGGAACTTTAACAAACTTTGAAACAATCCAAAAGCGTATTTCGCGTTTAAAGGATATCGAAAGAATGTCTGAAGATGGAACTTTCGAAGTTCTTCCTAAAAAAGAAGTTGTTCAATTGAAGAAAGAGCAAGAGCGCTTAGAGAAGTTCTTGGGCGGTATCAAAGACATGAAGAGCCTTCCAGATGCTCTATTCATCATTGACCCGCGCAAAGAGCGTATTGCTGTTGCAGAAGCACATAAATTAAACATCCCTATCGTTGGTATCGTTGATACAAACTGTGATCCGGATGAAATTGATGTTGTAATTCCTGCAAACGATGATGCTATCCGTGCTGTTAAATTGTTAACAGGCAAAATGGCAGATGCTATCCTTGAAGCTAAACAAGGTGAAGAAGTTACAACTGCTTAATAGAAAAGCGGAGGCGCCTTGGAGCGCGGGAGCTGTATTGCTCTAAGGTCCTTTTTTCTTGATTTAAAGAAGGTGATAAGAGGGAGCACCCTTTATCACCTTTTTTTAAAGAAAAGGCAAAGTTTAGTTTTCCATACAGCTATAAATGGTAAAGATATTATTACATAACTCATTAAGGAGGATCTCATAATGGCAATTACTGCTCAAATGGTTAAAGAACTTCGTGAAAAAACAGGCGCAGGCATGATGGACTGCAAAAAAGCACTTCAGGAAACTGATGGTGATATGGAAAAAGCAATCGACTTCCTTCGTGAAAAAGGAATCGCTAAAGCTGCTAAGAAAGGTGACCGTATTGCTGCGGAAGGTCTTACTTCTGTTAAAGTTGACGGAAACGAAGCTGTTATCCTTGAAGTAAACTCTGAAACAGATTTCGTGGCCAAGAACGAAGGATTCCAAACTCTTGTAAAAGAAATCGCTGAGCATTTGCTTGCTAACAAGCCGGCTTCTGTAGAAGAAGCAGCTGGCCAGACAATGGCTAACGGTGCAACTTTAGAATCTCACATCAACAGTGCGATTGCTAAAATCGGAGAAAAGCTTTCTCTTCGCCGCTTCGAAATCAAAACAAAAACTGACAGCGATGCTTTCGGTGCTTACCTTCACATGGGCGGACGCATTGGTGTGTTAACAGTTCTTGAGGGAACAACTGACGAAGATGCAGCGAAAGATGTTGCAATGCATATTGCTGCCCTAAACCCTAAATATGTTTCTCGTGATGAAGTATCACAGGACGAAGTAGAGCGCGAGCGTCAAGTATTGACTCAGCAAGCTCTTAACGAAGGCAAGCCTGAAAACATCGTTGCTAAGATGGTTGAAGGACGCCTTGGCAAATATTTCGAAGATGTTTGCGTAAACGACCAGGCTTTTGTTAAAAACCCTGATCAAAAAGTAGGCAAATTCGTTGAATCTAAAGGCGGAAAAATCCTTGAGTTCGTTCGCTACGAAGTTGGAGAAGGCATCGAAAAGCGTGAAGACAACTTCGCTGAAGAAGTAATGAACCAAGTTAAGAAATAATTTTGAATAGAAATTAAGCAAGCTATGACTCAGGGAACACTTTGTGTTCCCTGTTTTTCAAGAATGAGATAAAATTGTAAATGCAGCAATAGCGCATTTAAGCGCTTGAGCTTTTTATACTACATATGGAGGTTCTTATGAGCAGCCCAAAATTCAAACGCGTGGTCTTGAAATTAAGTGGAGAAGCTTTAGCAGGAGAGCAAGGTTTCGGAATTAATCCTTCAGTGATTAAATCAATTGCTGCACAGGTTAAGGATCTGGCTGAACTAGGTGTTGAGGTTGCTGTTGTTGTCGGCGGCGGAAACATCTGGCGAGGAAAGATCGGAGAAGAAATGGGTATGGACAGAGCAAATGCCGACTATATGGGTATGCTTGCAACTGTTATGAACTCATTGGCATTGCAGGATAGCCTCGAGAATCTAGGAGTGGAGACGAGAGTTCAAACCTCAATCGAGATGAGACAGGTTGCTGAACCGTACATCCGCAGAAGAGCTATCCGCCATCTTGAGAAAAAGCGGGTTGTGATCTTTGCTGCAGGAACCGGAAATCCGTACTTCTCCACTGATACTACAGCAGCATTGCGAGCTGCGGAAATTGAAGCAGAAGTAATTCTTATGGCGAAAAACAATGTGGATGGGGTCTATTCAGCTGATCCCCGCATTGATAAAAACGCAAAAAAATACGATGAACTTTCCTATCTTGATGTATTGAAAGAAGGATTGGCTGTAATGGATTCTACAGCATCATCTTTATGCATGGATAACAACATTCCGTTAATTGTATTTTCAATCATGGAAAAAGGAAATATTAACCGCGCCGTAATGGGTGAAACAATTGGAACAATCGTTAGGGGGAAAAAATAATGCCAAAACAAGTTATTGCAGATGCAAAAGAAAGAATGACTAAAGCGATTTCAGCTTATACAAGGGAGCTTGCGAGCATCCGTGCAGGTAAAGCCAACGCTTCTTTGCTTGATCGCATCACTGTTGATTACTACGGTGCGCCTACTCCTGTTAACCAGCTTGCCGGGGTGTCTGCTCCTGAAGCGCGCCTTTTAGTCATAACTCCTTATGACAAATCAATTCTTGGAGAAATTGAAAAGGCCATCCTTAAATCTGATATCGGCTTAAATCCCTCAAATGACGGCAGTGTAATCAGACTGGCTATTCCACAGCTTACAGAAGAACGCCGTAAAGAGCTTGTTAAGGTTGTTAAAAAAGAATCAGAAGAAGCAAAAGTTGCCATCCGAAATGTTCGCCGCGATGCCAATGATGACCTGAAAAAGCTTGAGAAAAATGGAGAGATCACTGAAGATGATCTCCGCGGTTTTTCTGATGATATTCAAAAACTTACTGATGACCACATCAGCAAGATTGACGAATTAACAAAAGAAAAAGAAAAAGAAATCCTTGCAGTCTAATTTATTCTATAGTTAGAACCCTCTATCAATAGGGGGTTCTTTTACTCTTTGGGAGCTTACATAATCTGCTCAGGCGTTAAGGCGCCGACTCAGCTGAAATATGCGAAGAAGGCAGTTTCCTATCTGAATTAACTTTCTGGTAACATACTCTTTTATAGAGATATATTTAATTATTTTTGGTATGATATTATCATGCGGAAAGAGGCAATATCATAATTTTACCATTAGAATAATCTCTAAAAGATACTATGACTGAATATCAACTATCAATTTGCGGTGAAAAAGCCCCGGCTGATTGAAGTTTCACACTTTGTCTTTTATCGGAGGATTAACCTATTTTAAAGGAGCAGACTTATGTTTGATAAAATGAAGTTATGGAAGTCCCAAAACAGTTCTTCCGATCTCCGAGAGAGAGTTGAAAAAATAAAAGAATTGCATATTCCTGAGCATGTTGCCATCATTATGGATGGGAATGGCAGATGGGCTAAAAAACGAGCGCTTCCAAGAGTTGCCGGCCACCATGAGGGAATGAAGGTTGTCCGAAAAATCACCAGGTTTGCAAGCGATATTGGAGTGAAGACTCTAACTTTATATGCATTCTCAACTGAGAATTGGAAACGGCCAAAAATGGAAGTGGACTTTCTGATGAAACTGCCTGAGGAATTTCTGGGCACTTTTCTGCCTGAGCTGGTAGAAGAAAATGTACAAGTAAGAATGATAGGTTATTTTGACCATCTGCCTGCCCATACCCGCAAAGCAGTTTCCAAAGCAATGGAAGAGACAAAAAATAACACGGGACTGGTGCTGAACTTTGCACTGAATTATGGGAGCAGAGCCGAAATACTCGAAGCCGTCAGGCATGTCTTAAATGATTGCAAAAGTGGTATACTGGATGAAAATGAATTGAATGAAGAAAAATTCTCATCCTACCTTATGACAGGCGGGATGAAGGATCCTGATCTGCTGATACGCACAAGCGGTGAAATCAGATTAAGCAATTTTATGCTCTGGCAGCTTGCATACACAGAATTCTGGTTTACTGATGTTTTATGGCCGGATTTCAATGAAGAGCAAATGCTTGAAGCGATCGAAGTATTCCAAAGCCGCCAAAGGCGTTTTGGTGGAGTACAATAAAGGTGTTGAAAATTGAATGAAACAGCGTATTATCACAGCCATTATATTTGGAGCAATCCTCCTGCCGATCATTATTTATGGAGGCATGCCAATCATCATCCTGGCATATTTGCTGGCATCCATTGCACTGTATGAACTATTGAAAATGAGGAATTTAAGTTTATTTTCGATTCCAGGCATTATCTCTTTACTATTACTGTGGATTTTCCTTTTGCCTAAAGAATTTCAATCAATCCTGGATGATTTGAATTATACAAAAATTGAGGTAGCTCTTTTTGGAGTGCTTCTTTTCTTAACGTATACTGTCGCAACAAAAAATAAATTTACTTTTGACGATGTGGCTTTTTCGATTATGTCTACTTTTTATGTTGGCATAGGATTTTACTATTTTATGGAGACCCGCTTCGCCGATCAAGGCCTGACATATCTCTTTTTTGCATTATTCCTTATTTGGGCAACAGATTCAGGTGCCTACTTTATAGGAAAATCGCTGGGAAAGAAGAAGCTTTGGCCTGAAATCAGCCCGAATAAGACTGTTGAAGGTTCGCTTGGCGGTGTAGCCTGTGCGCTTGCAGTTGCGGTATTATTTATTATCTTTACAGATATTGATGAGTCCCTGCTGGGGCTATTAATAATTACAGCCATCCTGTCCGTGTTTGGACAAATAGGGGATTTAGTGGAATCAGCATTAAAGCGTCATTATAATGTAAAAGACTCAGGAAATATTTTGCCTGGCCATGGCGGAATTCTGGACCGTTTTGACAGCTTGTTATTCGTCCTGCCATTGCTCCACTTTTTCCACCTGCTTTAAACCTGTTGGTTAAAAGAGCAATATACAATTGTCCAGCTCCAGCGCCTGCCACCTCAAGATCATAAGACGGTCCTCCAGAAATGAAGAGAACGCCTTTCAGGAAGGCTCGTCTTATGCTTGTCGGGGGTGGGCAAGGCGCTTCCGCTTTTCTTATTAGGAGGAGACTATGAAACATATCAGTTTGATGGGGGCTACAGGGTCTATTGGCACACAGACCCTCGATATTATTAAGGAGCACCCCGAGGAATTTAAGCTTGCCGCATTGTCTGCAGGCAGGAATATAGACCTTGCCAGGAAGATTATCTCTGACTTTCAGCCGGAACTTGTCTCACTATCAGAAAAAAGTTCCGCAGATATTCTTAAAGCGGAGTTTCCCGGCATAACATTTACATATGGACATGAAGGTTTGATAGAAGTTGCCGTTTACGATCAATCAGAAATACTGGTTAATGCTGTATTAGGCAGTGTAGGCCTTAACCCCACCCTGCAGGCGATTGAGGAAAAGAAGACAATCGCCATCGCGAATAAGGAAACCCTTGTGACAGCCGGCCATCTGGTCATGGAAGCAGCAAAGCGAAATGGTGTAACGCTCCTTCCTGTAGACAGTGAACACTCTGCTATTTTTCAATCCCTGCAGGGGGAAAGAGAAAAAAATATTGAAAGACTCATTTTAACAGCTTCGGGAGGCAGCTTCAGAGACCGCTCCCGCAAGGAACTGGAAAATGTGACTGTTGAAGAGGCGCTTAATCATCCGAATTGGTCAATGGGTGCAAAAATAACCATCGATTCTGCCACTATGATGAATAAGGGACTTGAAGTTATTGAAGCGCATTGGCTTTTCTCCATGGATTACAGTAAAATAGATGTTCTTCTTCATAAAGAAAGCATTATCCATTCCATGGTGGAATATCAAGACAGCAGTGTAATCGCACAGCTTGGCACCCCGGATATGAGAGTACCTATACAGTATGCTTTAACTTATCCTGACAGACTTCCGCTGCGAACAGCAAAACGGCTGAATCTTGCTGAAATCGGCAAGCTTCATTTTGCAGAAATGGACTATAATCGTTTTCGCTGTCTGAAATTTGCCTATGAAGCCGGAAAAGCCGGCGGATCAATGCCAGCCGTATTAAATGCAGCGAATGAAGCTGCTGTTGCTGCATTCCTGGATGGAAAGATTACCTTTCTGCAAATAGAAGATTTCATCGAAAGAGCACTGGGCAGCCATGACATTATCTCAAATCCAAGCCTGATTGAAATTCAGGAGACAGATTTGGAAACGAGAAAATATGTAAATTCGCTTCTATAAGCTTGTGTTCAAGTGCTGAAGAGTGCGTAACAGATGATTTCTTAATGTAATGCACTTGCCAGCGGCATTTGAACAACCTCTAAAAAAAGGTGGTTAAAACTTGAGTACAGTAATAGCCTTTATTGTTATTTTCGGGGCACTGGTATTTTTTCATGAACTCGGACATTTAATATTTGCAAAAAGGGCAGGAATTCTCTGCCGGGAATTTGCAATTGGATTCGGGCCAAAGGTGTTTTCCTTTAAAAAAGATGAAACAGTATACACGATTCGTCTTCTGCCCATTGGCGGATTTGTCCGCATGGCCGGTGAAGATCCTGAAATGGTGGAAATTAAACCCGGCTACCGCATTGGATTAATCCTTGATAAAAACGAGGAAGTAAGCAAAATAATATTAAACAACAAAGATAAGTATCCGGATGCAAGAATCGTTGAAGTTGAAGATGCTGATATTGAGCATACCCTTGTAATAAAAGGATATGTTGAGGGAGAAGAGGATGAGTCAATCCAAATTTTCAAAGTGAGCCGTTCAGCGGTACTGGTTGAGGATGGGACCGAAACGCTCATTGCTCCGTATGACCGTCAATTTGCATCTAAAACCTTGGGCCAGAGAACAATGGCGATTTTCGCAGGCCCAATGATGAATTTTGTTCTGGCTTTTATCGTTTTTGTTCTAATAGCCTTATTGCAGGGCATACCGACAAATGAACCTGCACTTGGCAAGCTGACACCAGATGGTGCAGCATATGAAGCTGGACTTAAGGAAGGCGATATGGTTCAAAGTGTGGATGGAGCCGAAATTTCAAGCTGGTCAGATGTAGTGGAAATCATTAGAAAGAATCCAAGTGAAGAACTGGAATTTTTAGTGGAAAGAAACGGCCAGGAACATACAATAACGGTTACACCAAAGGTTCAGGACGTAGAAGGTGAAAAAATAGGAATCATAGGTGTGTATAGCCCGATGGAAAAATCTCCATTAAAGGCCATTACCTACGGAGCTAAGGAAACCTATTTCTGGACGAAAGAAATTTTTGTCATGCTTGGCAAGCTTGTTACTGGACAGTTTTCAATTGATGCATTATCTGGCCCGGTAGGCATTTATGTTTCAACAGATACTGTAGCCAAATCCGGCATCTTCTACCTGATGAAATGGGCAGGAATTCTAAGCATAAATCTGGGAATTATGAACCTTCTTCCAATTCCGGCTCTTGATGGCGGAAGATTAATGTTCTTTGCAGTTGAGGCTGTAAGAGGGAAGCCGATTGACCGCCATAAAGAGGGAATGGTCCATTTTATTGGCTTTGCCCTTTTAATGCTATTAATGCTAGTTGTCACTTGGAACGATATTCAGAGGTTTTTCCTGTAAAATGTTAATGCAGCTGCAGTATTCCTGCATAAAAAGTATGTGCAAAATCCTTTGATTTAGACTCAAAAAACGGGTTCCAAAATGGAATCCGTTTTTTCAATCACTATCTGCTACGATATGTTATAATTAAGTCCGTCTGTTTTTTAAAATACATCAAAAAAATTCAACTAAAAATAGAAACCAAGATTATTGGATGGGAGAGAGAAAGATGAGCGAACCTTCTAGATTTCAGCTCTTGCTCCAGCAGATGCAGCTAACTGAAGATGCCTTTGTGCAGCACTTTCATGATGCCCAAATCGAAAGGGTCATAGTCGAAAGACAGTCACGGAAATGGCATTTTTATTTTGCCTTTCCAAAGATTTTGCCTTGCAGTGTATATAGCCGTTTCACAGATCAGCTGGAAAAAACATTTTCCCATATCGCAGAAATTTCATACAGCATCACTGTGAGAAATCAGGATTTTACTGAACAGCTTGTACTTGAATACTGGCATAACTGCATTAAAGAAATGGATGGCATGGCGCCGCCGCTTTTAAAGCTTCTGAATGAACAGGTTCCTTCTGTACAGGGCAACAAACTTATCATAAAAGTCCGTAATGAATTGGAAGGATTGTCTATCAAAAAGAAGTATGCCGGCACTATTTCACATGTTTTTCAAGTCTTTGGCTTTCCGGCATTAACGATTGATACGGAAGTATCCTCAGATGGCTCCAATGAAGAATATGAAAAATTCGTGGAGGCCAAACGAAAAGAAGACCAGGAGCGTGGTCTCCAGGCAGCAATCGAGATGCAGAAGAAAGAAGCGGAAGCTGAATCTGCAGATCACACAGCACCTCAGGGGCCGCTTACAATTGGTCTTACCATTAAAGACGATGCAGATTATCGCAAATTGATTGATATAGTAGATGAAGAACGCCGAGTAGCCATTGAAGGCTACGTGTTTGCTGCTGAGACAAGAGAGCTCCGCAGCGGCCGGACACTCTTAACTTTTAAAATTACCGATTATACCAGTTCCATTCTAGTAAAAATGTTTTCTCGGGATAAAGAGGATGCCGCTTTATACCAGCATATTCAAAAAGGGATGTGGCTAAAGGTCCGCGGAAGCATTCAAAACGATACATTTGTCCGTGACCTGGTAATGATAGGGAACGATATTAATGAAATCAAACCTATCCAAAGGCAGGATACATCGCCAGCTGAAGAAAAAAGGGTTGAACTTCATCTTCATACACCGATGAGCCAAATGGATGCAGTTTCATCTGTCAGCGCACTGGTTTCCCAGGCGAAGAAATGGGGACATAAAGCAGTAGCCATTACAGACCATGCTGTTGCTCAGTCATTCCCTGAAGCCTATGGTGCCGGGAAAAAGAATGATATTAAGATTCTGTATGGAATTGAAGCAAACCTTGTGGATGATGGTGTGCCGATTGCTTATAATGATGCGCATCGCAAGCTTAGTGAAGATACCTTTGTTGTTTTTGATGTTGAGACAACCGGCTTATCAGCTGTATATGATAAGATTATTGAGCTTGCCGCAGTTAAGATTCATGATGGTGAAATCATTGATCGGTTTGAATCCTTTGCAAACCCTCATCACCCTTTATCCGCAACAACTATTAATCTGACTGGAATAACAGATGATCTGGTGGAGAATGCACCGGAAGTGGAAGATGTTCTGAAGAAATTCCATGAATGGACAGGAGATGCTGTTTTAGTAGCACATAATGCTTCATTCGACATGGGCTTCCTGAATGTCGGCTATAAAAAAATCGGTATTGGCAAGGCGCCTAATCCTGTAATAGATACTCTTGAACTCGCACGTTTTTTATATCCTGACATGAAAAATCACCGTCTGAATACCCTTGCCAAAAAATTCGATGTTGAACTTACCCAGCATCACCGTGCTATTTATGATGCGGAAGCAACAGGCTATCTGCTTCTTAAGATGCTAAAAGGTGCAGAGGAAAAAGGGATCGAATTTCATGATCAATTCAATGATAATATGGGACAGGGAAATGCTTATCAGCGTGCAAGACCGGCCCATTGCACCCTGCTTGCACAAACGGAAACAGGTCTGAAAAACCTCTTTAAACTCGTATCCATCTCGCATATGGAATACTTTTACAGAGTGCCGCGCATTCCGAGGTCAGTCCTTCAAAAGCATCGTGAAGGAATACTGGTTGGTTCCGGATGCGATAAAGGGGAAGTTTTTGAAGGCATGATGCAGAAATCTCCGGACGAAGTGGAAGATACAGCGCAATTCTATGATTATCTTGAAGTGCATCCAAAAGCCGTTTATGCACACCTTTTAGAGCTTGAACTTGTAAGAGATGAAAAAGCCCTGGAAGAAATCATCAGCAATATTGTAAAACTGGGGGACAAGCTTGGCCTGCCGGTAGTCGCGACAGGTAATGTCCATTACCTGAATCCAAATGATAAAATCTACCGGAAAATCCTTGTTAATTCACAGGGAGGAGCGAATCCGCTGAATCGCCATCAGCTTCCTGATGTTCATTTCAGGACTACCAATGAAATGCTTGACGCTTTTTCATTTCTCGGCAAAGGCAAAGCGAAGGAAATTGTTGTAGAGAATACGAACAAAATAGCAGATATGATTGAAGAAATAAAGCCGATTAAAGATGATTTATATACCCCAAAAATTGAAGGCGCAGATAAAGAGATGCGCAGCATGAGTTACGGAATGGCAAGAAGCATCTATGGTGATCCGCTTCCTGAGATTGTTGAGGCGCGTCTTGAAAAAGAACTTAAGAGTATTATCGGACATGGTTTCGCGGTTATCTATCTGATCTCTCATAAGCTTGTAAAAAAATCACTGGATGATGGCTATCTGGTTGGTTCCCGTGGATCTGTCGGCTCCTCCTTTGTTGCGACGATGACCGAAATAACGGAGGTAAATCCGCTGCCGCCGCATTACGTTTGCCCGGAATGCAAAACATCCGAGTTTTTCAATGACGGGTCAGTGGGCTCCGGCTTCGACCTGCCTGATAAAGATTGCCCGGGCTGCGGAGCTAAATATAAAAAGGATGGACATGATATTCCGTTCGAAACGTTCCTTGGTTTCAAGGGAGATAAGGTTCCCGATATTGACTTGAACTTCTCAGGGGAATACCAGCCTAGAGCCCATAATTATACAAAGGTGCTATTCGGGGAGGATTATGTATACCGTGCTGGAACAATCGGTACTGTTGCCGACAAAACAGCTTATGGTTACGTCAAAGCATACCAGAACGATAATAATCTGCAAATAAGGGGTGCGGAAATTGACAGGCTGGCTTCAGGCTGTACAGGGGTAAAGCGGACAACCGGACAGCACCCGGGCGGTATCATTGTTGTGCCGGATTACATGGATATATACGACTTTTCGCCTATTCAGTTCCCTGCAGATGACCGGACATCTGAATGGAAAACAACCCACTTTGACTTCCATTCCATTCACGATAATCTATTAAAACTTGATATACTGGGTCACGATGATCCGACCGTTATCAGGATGCTTCAGGACCTGAGCGGAATTGATCCAAAAACCATTCCCACAGATGATCCGGAAGTAATGAAAATTTTCAGCGGGCCGGAATCCCTTGGTGTGACCGAAGAGCAAATCATGTGTAAAACCGGAACGCTTGGCATACCCGAATTTGGTACACGATTTGTCCGCCAGATGCTCGAAGATACAAAGCCCACCACTTTCTCGGAGCTTGTGCAGATTTCAGGTCTTTCTCATGGTACAGATGTTTGGCTCGGAAATGCCCAGGAATTAATCCATAATAATATTTGTAACCTAAGTGAAGTAATCGGCTGCCGTGATGATATAATGGTTTATTTAATCTATCAGGGTCTTGAGCCTGCTTTTGCTTTCAAAATTATGGAATCGGTCCGTAAGGGTAAAGGCCTGAGCGATGAGATGGAAGCGGAAATGAGAAAAAATGAAGTGCCTGAATGGTATATTGATTCCTGCAAAAAGATTAAATACATGTTCCCTAAAGCCCATGCAGCTGCTTACGTATTAATGGCTGTCCGGATTGCGTACTTTAAAGTGCACCATCCGCTTCTTTACTATGCAGCATATTTTACTGTCCGCGCAGAGGACTTTGACGTGGATGCGATGGTTAAAGGATCCCAGGCGATCCGTGCGCGCATCGAAGAAATCAATGCAAAGGGACTTGATGCTTCAACGAAAGAAAAGAACCTGCTAACTGTCATGGAATTGGCTCTGGAAATGAACGAAAGGGGCTTTAACTTCCAAAAGGTGGACTTATACCGCTCAAGCGCAAGTGAGTTTATCATTGATGGAGATTCTTTGATCCCGCCGTTTAATTCCATTCCGGGTTTGGGTACAAACGCAGCATTCAATATAGTTAAAGCAAGGGGAGAAGGGGAATTCCTATCGAAGGAAGACCTGCAGCAGCGCGGAAAAGTGTCGAAGACGATTATCGAGTATCTCGATAACCACGGCTGCCTGGAATCCCTTCCGGAACAAAACCAGCTTTCTCTATTCTAAAAATAAGACCAGCGACTGGTCCAAACCCTTCTGCTGACAGCTATTCCATTTGCATAAAAAAATTGGTTATGGTATAGTTTTATTGGAAATACTAAGAATAACTCTCGCAAAAGGAAGAGTGGGGCAACCCACTCTTTCGTGTTGTGTACGGTTTTTTCTTAATATCGGATCTATGTTAAAACTATATGTTAATTAAGTTTAGCAGAGCCAATTTCTGATTTATTGATTGAAAAACAGCGCTTTAGATTCCAGGAAAAGGAGGGATATGAATGAGCAAAGTGACTGAAACGGTGGAACAACTGGTCACCCCTATTGTGGATGAACTTAATTTAGAATTAGTCGACATTGAATATGTAAAAGAAGGGAAAGACTGGTTCCTTCGCGTATTTATTGATAAAGAAACTGGTGTTGATATCGAGGAATGCGGAATGGTCAGTGAAAGGCTAAGCGAAAAGCTTGATGCTGAAGATCCGATTCCATACAACTATTTCTTGGAAGTTTCATCGCCGGGAGCTGAACGCCCTCTTAAGAAAGACAGTGATTTTATTAAAGCAGTCGGCAAGAATGTTTACATTAAAACATACGAGCCAATTGATGGTGAAAAGACGTTCGAAGGTGTGTTAACCCAATTTGACGGTGAGACCGTTACGGTAGAAGTGAAAATCAAAACAAGGAAGAAAAATATTGAAATTCCTTATGAGAAGGTAGCGAATGCCCGTTTAGCCGTTGTATTTTAATATCGGCTGATTGCGGGCTTGCTTATTAAGAAAAGCTGAAGCGCCTTGCGCTATTGAAATACAAAATTCACTGCTGGTCTTAATCAGAAAGCAAATTGCTGCTTTAGAGTTGATCATTTTTTATAAGAGAAATAAAGGGGGATATAAATCTCATGAGCAGTGAACTTTTGGATGCTCTGACATTGCTTGAGAAAGAAAAAGGCATTTCTCGCGATGTGATTATCGAAGCCATTGAAGCTGCATTGGTGTCAGCCTACCGCAGAAACTTTAACCAGGCACAGAATGTGCGCATTGATTTAAACCTAGGGAACGGAACGATGAGAGTCTTTGCCCGCAAAGAGGTAGTGGATGAAGTATTTGATCCGCGTCTTGAGATCTCTGTTGAGGATGCTCAAAAAATCAATCCGAACTACCAGGTGGAAGATGTCGTTGAAATGGAAGTAACACCTAAGGATTTTGGGCGCATCGCTGCCCAGACGGCTAAACAGGTTGTTACACAGCGTGTCCGTGAAGCGGAAAGAGGTATCATTTATTCTGAATTTATCGACCGTGAAGAAGATATCATGACGGGAATTGTTCAGCGTACAGATCCTAAGTTCATCTATGTGAGCCTTGGAAAGATTGAAGCGATCCTTCCGGCGAACGAACAAATGCCAAATGAGCGTTATCAGCCCCATGACCGCATTAAAGTCTTTATTACAAAAGTAGAAAAGACAACAAAAGGACCACAGATCTTCGTAAGCAGAACCCATCCTGGCCTGCTGAAGAGATTATTTGAAATCGAAGTTCCTGAAATCTATGATGGAACTGTAGAAATCAAATCCGTTGCGCGTGAGGCAGGGGACCGTTCCAAGATCTCGGTTCATTCAGACAATGAAGAAGTTGATCCGGTAGGTTCATGTGTAGGGCCTAAGGGCACACGTGTACAGGCGGTAGTCAATGAGCTAAAGGGCGAAAAAATTGATATTGTAAAATGGTCTTCAGATCCTGTAGTATTCGTGGCAAATGCACTAAGTCCTTCTAAGGTGCTTGATGTAATCGTAAATGAAGATGACAAAGCAACAACTGTTGTAGTTCCTGATTATCAGCTTTCACTGGCAATCGGAAAGCGCGGACAGAATGCAAGACTTGCAGCCAAGCTTACAGGCTGGAAAATTGACATCAAATCGGAGACAGATGCCCGGGAAGCCGGAATTTATCCGAGGGATGAAAAATTGTTGAACTTTGATAATGATGATTATGAAAACGAAGACTACGAAAAAAATGCAGACTTCGATTTTCAGGATGAGCTTTTAGAGGAAAAAGAATAGGGAAGAGGTGAATGATCGTGAACAATCGTAAAAAAGTTCCTTTGCGAAAATGTGTCGCTACCGGTGAAATGAGGCCGAAAAAAGAACTCGTTCGCATCGTTCGCTCCAAAGAAGGGGAAGTATCTGTTGACCCGACCGGAAAAAAATCAGGGCGCGGGGCTTATCTTTCCAAAGAAAAGGAAGCAGTATTGTTAGCAAAGAAGAAGAATATCTTAGCCAATCATTTAGAAGTCTCCATAGATGATGCTATCTATGAAGAACTCTTGGAGTTAATTGAGAAGGAGAAACGGCAATCCAAATGAACTCAAATCAATGGATGTCATTGCTTGGCTTAGCCAATCGGGCACGGAAAATTACTTCGGGAGAAGAGCTTGCTGTTAAAGAGATCAGAAACGGCAAAGCAAAGCTTGTTTTGCTGTCTGCAGATGCATCCGCAAATACGGCAAAAAAAGTTACAGATAAATGTAAATCATTTGGGGTTCCATATAAGCTGATTCAAAACCGGGAAATGCTCGGCAAGGCTATAGGGAAGGAAGCCCGCGTTGTAGTGGCAGTGTTAGATGCCGGATTTGCAAAAAAGCTGTTAACGTTGCTCGATTAATACTAGCGGGGGTGAAAGTATGAGTAAAATGCGCGTTTATGAATATGCGAAAAAACATAACATTTCAAGCAAGGATGTTATTACAAAATTAAAAGACATGAATATTGAGGTTTCCAATCATATGACTACGATTGAGCCGGCGGCAGTCCAGAAGCTTGACGGTATTTTTATCAAGAATGACAGCCAGGCTCAAAAGCAGAGCAAACCTCAAAACCAGCAGAAGCCGCAGGGAAATCAAAAACCGGCTTCTAATAATAGTGCCGGCAATTCCACAGCTGCTAAAAGCAAGCCTCAGAATAATTCCGGTGAAAACAGAAGCCAGGGACAGGGCAGCCAGTCCGGCAAAAACTTCTCCGGCAATAACAGAGGCAATAACAACAACAGAAACAATAATAACAATAGAAACAATAACAATAACCGAAACAACAATAAGAATAAAAACAACAAAGGCAAACAGCAGCAGACGCATGTGGCCCCAGCTCCTAAAAAAGTGAAGGAGCTGCCTTCAAAGATAACTTTCAGCGAATCACTAACTGTAGCGGAACTGGCAAAGAAGCTTCACCGCGAGCCATCTGAAATCATTAAAAAGCTATTTATGCTTGGTGTTATGGCAACCATTAACCAGGACCTTGACAAAGATGCCATTGAGCTGATTGCCGGGGAATATGGTGTAGAAGTAGAAGAAGAGGTATTGATTGATACAACTGACCTTGAAGTATACTTCACAGAAGATGAAAATGCCGAACTGGTGGAACGTCCATCTGTTGTAACAATCATGGGACACGTTGACCATGGTAAAACAACATTGCTTGACTCCATCCGCAACACGAAAGTAACAGCGGGAGAAGCAGGCGGAATCACTCAGCATATCGGAGCTTATCAAGTTGAAGAAAACGGCAAAAAGATTACGTTTCTTGATACTCCTGGACACGCTGCGTTCACAACTATGCGTGCCCGCGGTGCGAAAATTACCGATATCACAATTCTCGTTGTAGCAGCTGATGACGGTGTTATGCCGCAAACAGTTGAAGCAATTAACCATGCGAAAGCAGCAGAAGTGCCAATCATTGTGGCTGTTAACAAAATGGATAAGGAAGCAGCAAATCCTGACCGTGTTATGCAGGAATTGACTGAACATGGCCTGGTTCCTGAGGCATGGGGCGGAGATACAATATTTGTCCCAATCTCAGCTATTAAAGGCGAGGGAATTGATGAACTGCTTGAAATGATTCTTCTTGTAGGTGAAGTGGAAGAATACAAAGCAAATCCTGACCGCAATGCCGTTGGTACAGTTATCGAAGCACAGCTTGACAAAGGACGCGGTTCAGTTGCGACCCTTCTTGTGCAGAACGGTACATTGAAGGTAGGAGACCCAATCGTTGTCGGTAACTCATTTGGACGTGTCCGTGCAATGGTTAATGATCTTGGCCGCCGTGTGAAAACTGCGGGACCTTCAACACCTGTTGAAATTACAGGTCTTAATGATGTTCCTCAAGCCGGTGACCGCTTCGCTGTTCTTGATGATGAAAAGACAGCCCGCCAGGTTGGTGAAGCCCGTGCCCAGCAGGCATTGCAGGCTCAAAGAAATGAAAAAACACGCGTAAGTCTGGATAACTTGTTTGAACATATGAAACAAGGGGAAATGAAAGACTTAAACATCGTTGTGAAAGCGGACGTTCAAGGTTCTGCGGAAGCATTGACTGCTGCTCTTCATAAAATTGATGTAGAAGGTGTTAATGTACGTATCCTTCATACAGGTGTAGGTGCCATTAACGAGTCTGACATCACTCTAGCTGCTGCTTTCAATGCTATTGTGATTGGATTCAATGTACGCCCTGACAATAACGCGAAACGTGCAGCAGATGCAGAAAATGTTGACATCCGCCTGCACCGCATCATCTACAAAGTAATCGAGGAAATTGAATTGGCGATGCAGGGTATGCTTGATCCTGAGTTCCAGGAAAAAATCATCGGCCAGGCTGAAGTACGCCAGACATTCAAAGTTTCCAAAATCGGTACAATTGCAGGTTCTTATGTCACGGACGGAAAAATCACCCGTGACAGCGGCGTTCGTTTAATCCGTGATGGAGTTGTAATTTTCGAAGGCGAAGTTGACGCTCTTAAGCGATTCAAAGATGACGCTAAAGAAGTAGCCCAAGGCTATGAGTGCGGTATTACCATCAAAAATTTCAATGACGTTAAAGAAGGCGACGTTATCGAAGCATATATTATGGAAGAAGTGGAACGTTAATGATAATTGGGCTTGCAGCCTGTGAATGTATCATTTATGACACACATTCTTTGAAAGAAAAACGGGCTGTTTTGCAGCGTATTCTAACCAGGCTGAAACAAAGATACAATGTTTCTGTATCTGAGGTGGACTATCAGGACCTGTGGCAGCGGACCAAAATTGCCATTGTGGCCGTTTCGTCCACCCAGGTTTCAACTGAACACGAGCTGCAAAATGCGCTGAAATTGATTGATTCGTTCCCGGAAATTGAGCGGACAATTACAGATTTAGAGTGGCTTTAAGAAGAGGTGATATAGAATGAGCCTTAGAGCAAATCGAGTTGGAGAACAAATGAAAAAAGAACTGGGCGAAATCATCAGCCGAAAAATCAAGGATCCGCGGGTTGGTTTTGTAACAGTCACTGATGTTCAAGTTACCGGGGACCTCCAGCAGGCAACCGTGTTTATCTCTGTTCTGGGTGATGAGGAACAGAGGGAAAATACGCTTCGCGGGCTGGCTAAAGCAAAAGGCTTTATCCGATCTGAAATCGGCCAGCGAATCCGGCTGCGGAAAACACCGGAAATTCTCTTCGAATTTGATGAATCAATCGACTACGGGAACCGTATTGAATCATTGCTCCATCAAATTCAGGACGAAGGCCGTTCCAAAGATGAGGAGCGCTCCAAAGAAGAAGAATAATGGAATGGATAGACACTTTGTCTATCCATTTTTTTCTAAACACAAATAGACAAGGTGGTACATAAAATGGAAGGGATTTTGCCGCTTTTTAAACCTAAGGGAATGACATCCCATGATTGTGTTTTCAGGCTGCGGAAGATTTTGCGAATGAAAAAAATCGGCCATACCGGTACATTGGACCCTGATGTGACAGGAGTACTTCCAATCTGCCTTGGGAGGGCAACGAAGGTGGCTGAATACATAACAGATGCAGGGAAATCTTATGAGGGAGAAGTCACAATAGGTTTTTCTACGACAACAGAAGATGCATCAGGTGAAGTCGTGGAGAGGAAAGATGTTGCAGCGGCTATTTCCAGAAGTCAGGTGATGAAAGTACTTCAAAGCCTGACCGGGGAAATTACACAGACTCCCCCCATGTATTCAGCAGTAAAGGTAAATGGGAAGCGCCTCTATGAATATGCAAGACAGGGAATAGAAGTGGAACGGCCGTCCAGGAAAGTTACTATCTACTCAATCGAACTTCTCGATGACAGAGAGATGTTAGAGGGGGAGAATATTACCTTCCGTTTCCGTGTAGCCTGCAGCAAAGGTACATACATCCGAACGCTTGCGGTCATGATTGGCTGTGAACTGGGATACCCCGCCCATATGTCTGATCTGGTAAGAATCCAGTCTGCCTCACTGACACTTGATGATTGCCTGACATTTGAAGAAATAGAAGACAGGGCCGAAAAGGGGACAATGGCCGAGGTTCTTCGACCTATGGAAGCCGCGCTTTCTCATTTGCCGAAATTTCAAATAAGTGATAAAGTAGCAGAGAAAGTAAAAAATGGGGCTGTATTAACTATCCCTGATCATTTACTCGACACTAAAGGCCCAATTGCAGTAGAGGAAAAAGAAGGTCTTGTGCTGGCAATTTATGAGCATCACCCCCGCAAACCAGGGTTAATGAAGCCAGTAAAGGTGTTAAGGAATGATCAATAAGCACTCGTTAAAAAGCTGTGCATTTATATAGGTCCAGGCTCTGTAGAGAAAAGGTGAAATATTAATATGGAAGTTATTCATATACATCATCCCCATCGAATGGATAGAAACGAAATGCCCGAATTGGCAATAGCACTTGGATATTTTGATGGTGTTCATCTGGGTCATCAGAAAGTCATCCGTGAAGCAAAATCAATAGCTGAACAAAAAGGATTAAAAAGTGCTGTCATGACATTTGACCCGCATCCCTCGGTGGTTTTGGGGAAAAGCGTTCAGCATGTGGAGTATATTACGCCCCTTGAGGATAAAATTTCTATCATGGCTGAATTCGGCATAGATTATTTATTTGTTATCAATTTTACAAGGGAATTTGCTAATCTTCTGCCGCAGGAGTTTGTGGACCAATACCTGATTGGTCTTAATGCCAAGCACGTCGTGGCAGGCTTTGATTATTCCTATGGACGGATGGGGCGCGGCACAATGGAAACATTGCTGTTCCATTCGAGGGATCAATTTGATTATTCAGTCGTTGCTAAACTGGCAAAAGAAGACGAAAAAATCAGCTCTACGCTAATAAGGAAATATATCCGTGAAGGGAAAACGCTTGAGCTTCCCGGCCTTTTAGGAAGATATTATAAAACATCAGGAATTGTTATCCATGGTGATAAGAGAGGCCGTACAATCGGCTTTCCTACAGCGAATGTGGATGTTTCTGATGACAGCATCATTCCCCCGCCTGGTGTGTATGCTGTAAGATTCTCAGTAGATGGCAGCTGGTATGAAGGTGTCTGCAATGTTGGCTACAAACCTACTTTTAATCAGGAAAAAGGGGACAGGCCATCTGTTGAAGTCCATATTTTTGATTTCTCTTCAGATATTTATGGCAGGAAGGTTACCGTTGAATGGCATAAACATCTTAGAAGCGAAAGGAAATTTACTGGCGTTCAGGAGTTAATTGCGCAAATTGAAAAAGATAAACAGCTGACTGAGCAATATTTTGAGAAAAACAGGGTTTAGCCTTGCTTTTTGTCATAAAAAGTTGTATTCTAAGTAACGTACCAAATGAACCTTTGCTTGGCAAGTCGAGTCACCGACGCTTGCTCAGTAACAGGGGATTGAAAAATTAGGAGGTGAACCGGATGGCAATCACTAAAGAACGTAAAAATGAGCTAATCAATGAGTTCAAAACTCATGAAAGCGACACTGGATCTCCAGAAGTTCAAATCGCTGTCCTTACTGAAGAAATCAACAATTTGAACGACCATTTACGTACTCACAAGAAAGACCACCATTCACGTCGCGGTCTTTTGAAAATGGTTGGTAAGCGCCGTAACCTATTAACTTACCTTCGCAACAAAGACGTTGCACGTTACCGTGAGTTAATCAATAAGCTTGGCTTACGTCGATAATCAACAGAAGCGGGATTTTTTCCCGCTTTTTTATTAGCTTTAAAAACTTGAAATTTCTTCCTGATCATGTACATACATAACTTATCCTATTTTAGCAAACGGGAAAATTGTGCATACTATAAGATGCCTAATTTTATTATGATTAACGAGCATTTCATGCTTTTATATAAAACTGGACTGCTGGCAATGCAAAGCTCATTAGCTTCTGATGCTGTCATAGCAGGAATGCCTGCAGAATATGCAGGATAATTAACAATTAAACTGACCAGGCAGAATAGACGCCTGTCCTTAAGTGAATGCAGAGAGGGGTACAATTATGGGACAAGATAAACATGTCTACAGCCTTGATTGGGCTGGGCGCAAATTGACCGTAGAGATTGGCCAGCTGGCTAAACAGGCTAACGGTGCAGTTTTAGTGCGCTATGGTGATACTGTAGTTTTAAGTACAGCTACAGCATCAAAAGAACCGAAAAACCTGGATTTCTTTCCGCTGACAGTTAACTATGAAGAACGTTTGTATGCTGTTGGTAAGATTCCGGGCGGTTTTATTAAGAGAGAGGGCCGTCCAAGTGAAAAAGCGATTTTGGCAAGCCGTTTAATTGACAGGCCAATTCGTCCATTATTCGCTGACGGTTTCAGAAATGATGTTCAGGTTGTAAGCATGGTGATGAGTGTGGATCAAAACTGCTCATCAGAAATGGCTGCAATGTTTGGTTCATCATTAGCCCTTTCTGTGTCGGATATTCCATTTGGCGGACCGATTGCGGGAGTCAGCGTAGGCCGCATCGATGGAGAATTCATCATTAACCCATCTGTAGACCAGGCTGAAAAAAGCGATATCAGCCTTGTTGTAGCGGGTACAAAAGATGCGATCAACATGGTTGAAGCAGGTGCTGAGGAAGTGCCTGAGGAAACTATGCTTGAAGCAATTATGTTTGGTCATGAGGAAATTAAACGCCTTATTGCTTTCCAGGAAGAAATTGCATCTGAAATCGGGAAAGAGAAAATGGAAGTTGTTTTATACCAGGTTGACCAGGATTTAGAGGCTGAAATTCGCGGCATCTGTGAGAAGGATATGATTAAAGCTATTCAGGTGCAGGAGAAACATGCCCGTGAAGCTGCCATCAAAGCAGTTAAAGAAGATATCACAGCTAAATATGAAGGTGAAGAAGCAGACGACGACAAGCTGAAGCAAATCAGGCAGATCCTTGATAAAATTGTTAAAGCTGAAGTACGCCGCTTAATTACAGAAGATAAAGTGCGTCCGGATGGACGCGGATTGGATGTCATCCGCCCGCTGTCCTCAGAAGTAAACCTTCTGCCGCGCACACATGGTTCAGGTTTGTTTACACGCGGACAAACTCAGGCACTTAGCATTTGTACATTAGGAGCTCTTGGAGATGTACAGATTCTGGACGGGCTTGGAATTGAAGAAGAAAAAAGATTCATGCACCATTACAACTTCCCTAACTTCAGTGTAGGTGAAACTGGGCCTATCAGAGGGCCGGGCCGCCGTGAAATCGGGCATGGTGCTCTTGGAGAACGTGCTCTTGAGCCGATTATTCCATCTGAAAAGGATTTCCCGTATACGATTCGTCTTGTATCTGAGGTGCTGGAATCAAATGGTTCAACATCACAGGCCAGTATTTGTGCAAGTACTTTGGCTATGATGGATGCAGGTGTGCCTATTAAAGCGCCAGTTGCCGGTATAGCAATGGGCCTTATTAAATCAGGCGAGCATTATTCAATCCTGACAGACATTCAGGGCATGGAAGATCACCTTGGCGACATGGACTTCAAAGTGGCGGGTACTTCCAAGGGAGTTACTGCTCTGCAAATGGATATTAAGATTGAAGGCTTGTCCCGTAAGATTCTGGAGGAAGCACTTCAGCAGGCGAAGAAAGGCCGTATGCAGATTCTTGATTCCATGCTGAGCACTATTGAACAGCCAAGAAAAGAGCTGTCTCAATATGCTCCTAAGATTCTGATGATGTCAATCAACCCTGATAAAATCCGTGATGTTATTGGACCGAGCGGAAAGCAGATCAATAAGATCATCGAAGAAACAGGCGTTAAGATCGATATTGAACAAGATGGAACAGTATTCATCTCATCTGTAAATGAAGAGATGAATCAAAAAGCGAAGAAAATTATTGAAGATATCGTACGTGAAGTGGAAGTTGGACAAATGTACCTGGGCAAGGTAAAACGGATTGAAAAATTCGGCGCATTTGTTGAAATCTTCTCAGGTAAAGATGGATTAGTTCACATTTCAGAACTTGCTGAAGAGCGTGTAGGGAAAGTGGAAGATGTGCTATCCATTGGTGACGAACTTCTGGTAAAAGTTACTGAAATCGATAAACAAGGCCGCGTAAATCTTTCCCGCAAAGCCGTATTGCGTGAACAGCGTGAGCAAAAGGAAAAAGCACAGCAATAATACTAACCTCTATTTAAAAGAGAAGCATTTTGCGTTGCGAATTTTCCTAAAAGCCAGGGGGAACCCTGGCTTTTTACATATACGAATTTTCATGGGCTTTTGCCCAATACTGCATACCTTTGTTACTCGGTTCCGTTCTACCTTGTCCCTTCAAATCATACTATGAATTGAAGGAGGCATGAAGAATGAGAAAGTTTATCCATATTACGATCATGTTTGTGCTGGCACTTGTTTTTATCAATAATCCTTTAACTGATCAGTATGTATCAGGCCTGAAACAAGAAACAGATGCCATAACTGTTTCCAAGCAAAAGGATTCATTATATGAAGAAATTACAGCAAAGAAAGAAGAATTCAGCATTCCTCCACAGGATGCAAAAATAGACCCTGTATGGAAAGCCATTCCTGGTCTTAATGGAATTGAAGTAGATGTTGAGGCATCGTATAGAAAGATGAGGTCAGGCAAAAAGTTCAATGAAGATAAACTAGTATATAAACAAATTGAACCGAAGGTGAAGTTAAAGGACCTGCCGCCATCACCTGTCTATAAAGGCCATCCCGATAAACCAATGGTCAGCTTCATCATTAATGTGGCATGGGGGAATGAATATTTGTCCGACATGCTGGCCACTTTAAAGAAACATAATGTGTCAGCAAGTTTTTTTCTTGAAGGAAGATGGGTAAAGAATAATCCGGAACTCGCCAGAATGATCATGGATGCAGGACATGAAGTAGGCAACCATTCGTACACCCATCCTGACATGAAAGTGATCTCTTCTGCAAGGACAAGGGAAGAAATCCAAAAGACAAATGATGTGATTGAAGCCACAATGGATGAGAAGCTAAATAAGCCTATTACATGGTTCGCTCCTCCAAGCGGCAGCTATAGAGATGAAACAGTGAAGATTGCTGCCGAGAAAAACCTTGGCACCGTCATGTGGACTGTTGATACAGTGGATTGGAGAAAGCCCTCCCCGGATGTGCTGATAAACAGAGTGTTATCAAAGGTCCATAATGGAGCACTTATTCTGATGCATCCTACGGAATCCACCGAAAAGTCACTTGATAGACTTATAACAGGGCTTCAGGAGAAAAACCTCGAAATTGGAACAGTATCCGAGCTGTTAAGCGAAAAGAGAATCCAAAATAATAATCAGGATTTTGGAAAAAATAACAATAATAATATAAACTAATGTAAGCATAGGTCTTTGCGTTTTCAGAACAGGAGGAATTTACTTGATCAAGAAATATACATGCCAAAACGGGGTAAGAGTCGTACTAGAAAATATTCCAACCGTCCGTTCTGTAGCGATAGGGGTATGGATCGGAACAGGTTCAAGAAATGAAGTTCCAGAGAATAATGGAATTTCTCATTTTCTTGAGCATATGTTCTTCAAAGGAACGAAAACGAGATCAGCCCGTGAAATTGCTGAGAGCTTTGATAGCATTGGCGGGCAGGTGAACGCCTTCACTTCAAAAGAATATACATGCTACTATGCAAAAGTATTGGATACCCATTCCGAATTTGCTCTTGAAGTGCTTTCTGATATGTTTTTTAACTCCACGTTTGTGGATGAGGAACTGAACAAAGAAAAGAATGTTGTTTACGAAGAAATCAAAATGTATGAAGACACGCCTGATGATATCGTTCATGATCTTTTGAGCAAAGCAATCTACGAGAACCACTCACTTGGCTATCCGATTCTTGGCACTGAAGGAACGCTGGCCACGTTTAATGGCGAAACTTTAAAACAGTATATGCATGAAACATACACGCCTGAAAATGTCGTAATTTCCATTGCCGGAAATATTGAGGAATCTTTCATCAAAGAAGTTGAAAAATACTTTGGATCCTACGAAGGCGGTAAGAGAGAATGCACAGAGCAGAAGCCTGAGTTTCATTCAAACCATCTTGCCCGTAAAAAAGATACCGAGCAGGCCCATCTTTGCTTAGGGTTCGAAGGTCTGCAGGTAGGGCATGAGGAAATATACAATCTGATTGTTTTAAATAATATTTTGGGCGGAAGCATGAGCAGCCGCTTATTCCAGGATGTCAGGGAACAAAAAGGATTGGCTTATTCTGTTTTCTCTTATCATTCTGCCTTCCAGGACAGCGGTATTGTGACGCTTTACGGCGGTACGGGAGCTAAACAGCTAGATGTTCTTTTTGATACGATTCAGGAAACACTTGCCACACTCAAAAAAGAAGGCATCACAGATAAAGAGCTGAATAACAGTAAGGAACAGCTCAAAGGAAGCTTAATGCTAAGCCTTGAAAGCACAAACAGCAGGATGAGCCGCAATGGCAAAAATGAACTGCTTCTGGGCCGCCATCGGTCTATGGATGAAATCGTGGATGAAATCGATGCAGTTTCCATGCAGGGCGTGAATAATATGGCGAATTCCATTTTCAAAGATCATTATTCTGTGGCTTTAATAAGTCCGGATGGAGAACTTCCGAAAAATCTTTAATATTTATTCCAATTGCAAAATTGGTGAAACAGCCTGTATCATGCAGGCTGTTTTCTTTTGGCCTGGACTTCTAAAACTCCAGGCTGAACGATAAGAATATAGAGAAGAGAAAAGGAGGGCAGATAAATGAGATTAAGTGAGCTGAGCGGAAAGGAAATTGTGGATGTTAAGCGTGCAGAACGGCTGGGAGTACTCGGGCAGACAGACCTTGAAATAAATGAGAAAAGTGGACAGATTCAGGCATTGCTCATCCCTTCATTAAAGTGGTTCGGCTTCATGCGCCAGGGAGATGAAATCCGGGTTTCATGGCAGCATATCAGGAAGATAGGCAATGACATGATCATTATTGATATCCCGGAATCTGAAGATCAGCAGGAATAGTTTTGAAGGAAGGGCCGGTTTGGTCCTTTTTGTTTTTACCGTTTGAAGTCAACCTCCTTAATCCCTTTAAAAATCCCTTCCATCATTGACCCATTTTCTTTTAAGTGGAAAACTCACCTTTTGCCCCGTTCATACATAAGATGTTGAAGTAGTTCATTACAACAATTCCCTTATGATTATTAATTGAATTGCCGGCCAAAAAATAACGCCACTTTCGTTTAAAGATAATCTGCTTGCAATTGCTGTCTTGTGCAGCTGCTTAGTATAGCGGCGTTGCCGGTGCGAGGATACTTTTTATCAGAGGTGTTTCAAAAATAAATGCTTTCTTAAAAAGAAAGAAAAAAGAAGGTGAGTGTTGCATGCTGACAGGAACCCAAATAGCAGTCATCGGCGGTGATGCAAGGCAGCTCGAAATCATCCGTAAACTGACCGAGCTTGATGCAAAGCTCGCATTAATTGGTTTTGAGCAGCTCGATCATGCGTTCTCTGGTGCAGTAAAAGAAAAAATAGATGAAGTGGACTTTTCCAATATAGACGCGATTATCCTGCCTGTTCCCGGTACGGGTCTGGAGGGTCAGATTGAAACGATTTTTTCCAATGAAAAAGTGATTTTTGAAGAGGAAATTCTCGCCCAGACTCCCGAACACTGTACAGTATATTCCGGCATAACCAATTCATATCTAACCGGTGTAACCAAATCGGCAGACCGCCGTCTTGTTCAATTATTTGAACGGGATGATGTAGCTATTTATAATTCCATCCCAACAGTTGAAGGAACCATCATGATGGCAATCCAGCATACAGATTTCACTATACATGGTTCTAATATTGCCGTAATCGGCCTTGGCAGAGTTGGAATGAGTGTAGCAAGAACCTTTCATGTACTGGGTGCTAAAGTAAAGGTGGGTGCGAGAAAAAGTGAGCACATCGCCAGGATAACGGAAATGGGCCTAACTCCATTTAACCTGAAAGAGATTGAGGATGCGGTAAAAGATGTTGATATTTGCATAAACACAGCTCCCCATTTAGTTGTAACAGCGTCCGTCATATCGAAGATGCCGACACATACGCTGATCATTGACTTGGCTTCAAAGCCCGGAGGAACCGATTTCCGCTACGCAGAAAAACGGGGTGTAAAAGCCCTGCTAGCCCCTGGCCTGCCTGGAATCGTTGCTCCAAAAACCGCCGGACAAATACTGGCGAATGTTCTTTCTCAATTGATTAAGGAAGATTTGCAAAAGAGAAAGGGGAATACAATATGAGTTTGAAAGGAAAAAGAATCGGATTCGGATTAACTGGATCGCATTGCACGTATGATGCAGTGTTCCCGGAAATAGAAAGACTTGTTCTTGCAGGGGCTGAAGTGCTTCCCGTTGTCACCTTTACGGTGAAGAGCACTGAGACCAGATTCGGAAAAGGGGAAGACTGGGTTCAGAGAATAGAAGATCTGACTGGACATAAAGTGATTGATTCAATTGTGAAAGCTGAGCCGCTGGGACCTAAAATCCCTCTTGATTGCATGGTGATTGCCCCGCTTACCGGAAATACTATGAGCAAATTCGCCAATGCCATGACCGATTCGCCCGTGCTGATGGCAGCAAAGGCAACTTTAAGGAACGGGAAGCCAGTCGTGCTGGGAATATCCACAAATGATGCATTGGGTTTAAACGGAGTAAACTTAATGAGACTAATGGCTACCAAAAATATTTATTTTATCCCATATGGCCAGGATGATCCTGTGAAAAAGCCGAATTCAATGGTGGCAAGAATGACAGCATTATCTGATACAGTGCTTCATGCAATGGAAGGCAAGCAGCTTCAGCCGGTTTTAGTGGAAAGATATAAAGACGAGAATTAGCCCCCTATTTTTTCTAGCAAAAATTTTAGTCCTTTAGTGAACGAATATGTTAAAATAAAAATTACTAAGATAACCAACCTCCAAGCTGTGTTTAAAATAATATTAACCTCTTGGAGTATTGACAATATGCTGATAATATAAATGGAAGCCTGCCATTTTTATAATCAGGCAGGAAAACGGCTGCCAATTGACTTTGGCTGCCGTTCTATTGAATTTTGGGCTATTGTTTTTCACTAAAAACTAACTTTGCTAGAAAAATATAATGGTACGGAAGGGGAAAAGAAATTTGGAACAGAAAAAAGGATTTCATGTCGCGGTAGTTGGAGCAACTGGTGCAGTTGGACAGCAAATAATTCAAACACTTGAAAATAGAGATTTTCCGATCTCTCAATTAACCCTTTTATCATCAGCCCGTTCTGCCGGATCAAAGGTAGCATTCAAGGGCCAGGAGTATATGGTTCAGGAAGCAAAGCCAGAGAGCTTTAAAGGTGTGGACATCGCACTATTCAGCGCGGGAGGAAGCGTTTCACAGGAACTGGCTCCTCATGCGGTCGAACATGGTGCCATTGTGGTAGACAACACAAGTGCTTTCCGTATGGATCCCAATGTGCCACTTGTCGTACCTGAAGTGAATGAAGAAGACCTTCATAAGCATAATGGCATTATCGCCAATCCAAACTGTTCAACAATCCAAATGGTTGTTGCACTAAAGCCGGTAAAAGAGAAATTCGGCTTGAAAAAAGTAATTGTTTCTACTTACCAGGCTGTTTCAGGTTCTGGAGCAGCTGCAGTTCAAGAGCTGAATGAGCAGACAAAAGCGATTTTAAATAACGAAGAGTATGAGCCGTCAATTCTTCCGGTAAAGAGCGATAAAAAACATTATCAAATTGCATTCAATGCGATTCCGCAAATTGATAAATTTCAGGATAATGGCTACACGTTTGAAGAAATGAAAATGATCAATGAGACAAAGAAAATCATGCATATGCCAGAGCTGCAAGTGGCTGCTACATGCGTGCGTCTCCCAGTGGCAACCGGACACTCAGAGTCCCTTTATTTTGAAGTGGAATCAGACAGCGTTACGGCAAATGAAGTAAAGAGCCTTCTTGAAAATGCACCTGGAGTTGTCTTGCAGGATGATCCGGATAATCAGATTTATCCGATGCCTGCTGATTGTGTCGGGAAAAACGATGTATTTGTCGGCCGTATCCGCAAAGATTTGGATGAGGATAAAGGCTTCCATATGTGGGTGGTTTCTGATAATCTTCTTAAAGGGGCAGCATGGAATTCCGTGCAGATCGCCGAAAGTTTAATTAATCTGGGAATAGTAAAATAGTTAACGTATTCTCTTCATGCTGAGAGGTTAGAGGTGTTTTAATGAATATCATCGTTCAAAAATATGGAGGCACATCAGTCCGCGACGAGAGCAGCCGCGAGCATGCAATTAAGCATATAAAAAAAGCGCTGGCAGATGGATACAAGGTTGTCGTCGTTGTTTCGGCAATGGGCAGAAAAGGAGATCCATATGCAACTGACACACTGCTTTCGCTGGTTGAAGGCAATAACACCAAAATCAGCAAACGCGAAACGGATCTGCTTTTATCCTGCGGTGAAGTCATCTCAAGTGTTGTATTTTCAAACATGCTAAATGAACATAGAATCACTGCAGCAGCTTTGACTGGGGCACAGGCAGGTTTTAGAACGAATAATGATCATACTAACGCAAAAATTATCGATATGAAATGCGACAGGCTTTTGAAAGAGCTTGAAAATCATGATGTTGTCGTAGTCGCAGGATTTCAGGGTTCTTCTAAAACCGGTGATGTCACAACGATCGGAAGAGGCGGCAGTGATACCTCCGCAGCGGCTCTTGGTGCAGCCCTAAATGCTGAGTGGATTGATATCTTTACAGATGTGGAAGGCATCATGACTGCTGATCCGCGCATAGCTGAAAATGCACGTCCATTATCAGTTGTCACTTATACGGAAGTCTGCAATATGGCGTATCAGGGTGCTAAGGTGATTCACCCTCGTGCTGTCGAGATTGCCATGCAGGCCAAAATTCCGATAAGAATCCGCTCAACCTACTCCGACAGTCTCGGAACACTTGTCACAACTTTAAATAAAGACAGACGCGGAACAGATATTAAAGAGCGTTCGGTAACTGGAATAGCCCATGTTTCCAATGTGACACAAATAAAGGTTCTTGCGAAGAAAGACCAGTATGATCTTCAGTCTGAGGTCTTTAAAGCCATGGCAAACCAGGAGATCAGTGTTGACTTTATCAATATATATCCGAATGGCGTCAACTACACGGTTACGGAAGAAATGACCGATAAAGCGATTAGTATTTTAAAGGGCCTAGGTCATGATCCGCTGGTTGAAAGAGAGTGTGCAAAAGTTTCGGTTGTCGGAGCTGGAATGCAGGGAGTACCCGGTGTGGCCTCGCGAATCGTTACGGCATTGTCCGAGCAGGGAATCCGCATCCTGCAATCAGCAGACAGCCATACAACAATCTGGGTTCTGGTGAAGCAGGCAGATTTGATAAAGTCTGTTAATGCATTGCACGATGCTTTCCGCCTGGAAGAAGATTTAGCGGAATATGAGAGAACAGACATTTAATTTTAGAAAATAACATGTTTAAAGAGGAGAAGAAAGCCATTTTAGCGGTTAACGACGGATTTGCATCCTATTCGGCAGATACGCCCGTTTCTTCCCGTTCTTTTAAACATCTGCTAGGAGTGTAAACATGGTTCTATTTGGCCGAGTATCAACAGCTATGGTAACACCATTCGATAACAAGGGACATATTGATTTCCCTAAGACCACACAGCTTATCAATCATCTTATTGAAAACGGAACAGATTCATTGGTCGTTGCCGGGACAACAGGCGAGTCGCCAACACTTACAAAAGAGGAAAAGCTGGCATTATTCAAACACGCTGTGAAAGCAGCTGACAAACGTGTGCCTGTCATTGCCGGCACCGGAAGCAATAATACGTATGAATCCATTGAATTAACGAAAAAAGCAGAGCAAATGGGTGCAGATGCGATCATGATCGTAGCACCTTATTACAATAAGCCAAATCAGGAAGGGCTTTACCAGCATTTTAAGGCAATTGCGGAAAGCACGAGCCTCCCGGTAATGGTTTATAATATTCCGGGACGATCTTCCGTGAATATTCTGCCTGAAACGATTATCCGCCTTTCCGAAATCTCTAACATCGCGGCAGTGAAAGAAGCAAGCGGAGATCTGAATGCAATGGCCAAAATTATTGCTAATACGGATGATGACTTTATGCTTTACAGCGGCGATGACGGGCTTACTCTTCCATGCATGGCAATTGGCGGGACTGGAATTGTTTCTGTTGCTTCCCATGTAATAGGAAATGAAATGCAGGAAATGATCACAGCTTACCTGAATGGTGAAAATGAAAAAGCTGCAAAAATCCATCAAAAAATTCTTCCGATCATGGAAGGGCTTTTTGCTGCCCCAAGCCCAGTGCCTGTAAAAACAGCGCTGCAGCTTAAAGGGCTGGATGTTGGATCCGTCCGTCTTCCAATGGTTCCGTTAACAGAACAGGAACGCAGTGCAGTTGCTGCTCTATTTAAATAAATGTAAGCTTGCCAACCAGTGCTTTGCTGGTTGGTTTTATTTTATTTATTATATGAAGGACTTATAACGCCCAAAAACCAGAGGCTAATTATATAAAGCCTCAGGAACGTTCAAATAAAGCCCATGTATAAATTTGGTTGTCATGGTTTTACGACTTCAAGTATAATATGGATAACTGATCTTGATCGGCTGAACATACATGGGAGGATAATACATTGAAAAAGAGACAGAATGAAAGCATCAAGCTGGCAGCACTCGGAGGAGTCGGAGAACTTGGAAAGAATATGTACTTGGCAGAGGTGGACGATGATATATATGTCATTGATGCCGGATTAATGTTCCCTGAAAATGAAATGCTCGGAATTGATATCGTGATACCGGATGTTACATATCTAGTTCAAAACAAGGAAAGAGTCAGAGGAATTTTTCTGACACATGGACATGAGGATCATATTGGAGGCCTGTCTTATGTGCTTGCAAAGGTTAATGTACCTGTTTATGGAACAAAGCTGACTCTGGCACTGGCTAAAGCCAAGATGAAGGAACAGGAATACAAAGGCAAAGTACAGTTTATTGAAATCAATTCAGATGCCAGGGTTGAATTTGATTCGGCAGATGTAACTTTTTTTAGAACGAGCCATAGCATACCGGATAGTGTCGGAGTTGCCATACATACATCAGAGGGTGCAATTGTGTATACCGGCGACTTTAAATTCGATCAGGCAGCGACTGACTTATACAAACCTGAAATCGGCAAAATGGCGCGATTAGGGGAGGAAGGAGTTCTTTGCCTTCTATCTGACAGTACAGAAGCAGAAAAGCCAGGCTACACAAGCTCAGAATCGAAAGTGGCCAGAGAGATGACAGCTGCATTCTTCGCTGCTAAGGGGAGAGTCATTGCGTCTTCCTTTGCATCTGACTTAATTCGGATACAGCATATTTTTGATGCAGCGATCGATACAGGCAGGAAAGTGGCAGTGGTGGGCAAAAGTCTGCAGAGAATCTATGATATTGCTCTGCAACTCGGGTATTTGCAGGTAGGAGTAGATGTGATTATTCCTGTCACTGAGATCGGCAAATACAGTGATGACCAAATCGTTGTTCTTACCACGGGTACACAGGGAGAGCCAATCGAAGCCCTTCAAAAAATGGCGAAGCAGTCCCACAGACAGGTCAATATAAAACAGGGTGATACCGTACTACTTGCTGCATCACCTTTAAGAGGAACAGAAGTATTTATTTTCAAAACGATTGATATGCTGTTTAGAGCGGGTGCTGAGGTGATTCCAGGAAAGGGAACCTTTAATACCTCGAGCCATGGCAGTCAGGAAGAACTTAAATTTATGATTAATCTGATGAGTCCCAAATTCTTCATCCCGGTTCATGGTGAGTACCGAATGCTGAAAGCCCATGCTAAAGTTGCTATGGCGTGCGGATTATCAAGCGGACAAATTTTCATCCCGGATAAAGGCGATGTAGCTGAAATCAAGGATGGTGCAATCGTTCCCGGAGGGAAAATCCCATCAGGTAATGTGCTGATTGACGGGATTGGTGTCGGCGATGTCGGCAATATTGTCCTAAGAGACCGGAAGCTGCTTTCTCAGGATGGTGTTTTATTAGTGGTGGTTACTCTTAATAAAAAGGAAAAGAAAATCTCCGCTGGTCCTGAAATCATTACAAGAGGATTTGTATATGTCAGGGAATCAGAAAAACTTCTCGAGGAAGCTGTAAAAATAGTAAGGGAAGCGGTAGAACAGAACCTTGCCAGAGAAGCATTTGACTGGTCTGGGATTAAGCAGGATATGCGTGACAGCCTGAATCAGTATCTGTATGAAAAAACAAAACGCAGACCAATGATCCTTCCGATTCTTATGGAGGGATAACGGTTAGAGCACAGCCCGCATCGATTGCCGGACTGTGCTTTTTGCTCTCGCCCCTCAGGCAATTGCGCGCATGAAAAATGATCACGCGTTAATACTAACAATATATTGCTTGAAGGGAGAAATAAGGATGGAAAACGATATGAAAAATAACCGCAATGAAGGCGGAGAAGGGCAAGAACAGCCGAAAGAGGATAGACCATCTGCCCTTATGGAGAAAATTCAGCAGCTTGGACAAACAAATGTGCCGCAGCTGTCCCAGGATTCCAAAATTCACTGCTTAACCATTGTCGGACAGGTGGAAGGGCATCTTCAGCTTCCGCCGCAAAATAAAACAACAAAATATGAGCATTTAATCCCTCAGATCGTCGCGATTGAGCAAAACCCAAAAATAGAAGGTCTTCTGGTTATCTTGAATACTGTAGGCGGCGATGTGGAAGCCGGGCTGGCAATATCAGAAATGCTTGCATCATTGTCTAAGCCAACAGTCTCCATTGTCCTTGGAGGCGGCCATTCCATTGGTGTTCCTATTGCGGTATCATGCGATTATTCCTTTATTGCAGAGACAGCTACAATGACCATCCATCCTATCAGACTGACCGGCCTGGTAATCGGTGTGCCGCAAACGTTTGAGTATATGGATAAAATGCAGGATCGTGTAATTAATTTTGTAACGAAGCATTCCAATATATCCGAACAGAAATTTAAAGACCTGATGTTTGATAAAGGCAACCTGACCAGGGATATTGGGACGAATGTGGTCGGCAGGGATGCTGTTGAATATGGACTGATTGATGAAGTAGGCGGGGTCGGTCCTGCGCTCGCAAAGCTGAATGAGCTGATTGATATGAATAAACCAAAAGAAGAAGTGATGGTTCAATGATCCTTTATACAATGATGCCGCAAGAACTCATTTACCAAAATGAGCAGGATGATTTCAGCAAGCAGAAAATTGTCTCATATGAAGGAATCCCTCTCCTGGTTGAAATGAATGCAGGACAGGAATGCCGCATTTTAAGAATCATGAGCAGCGACCCTACCCATTATATGGATGAAAGATACACTCCCGGGTCCATGATCACTTTAACGCAGTTAAGCTGATAAATCATTTCAAAAAACAACTTAATTAAGAATCGTTATGATATAATAAAAGTAACTTTAGAAGCAGCCAAAAAATGGCTGCTTCTTCTTTCATAACAGACGTGATGTATTACATAATGGAATTTTGATGATGCTGTTAATAAGAACAATGATAAGGTGATAATATGGCCAAAAGAAAGAAAAGAAAGTCTAAAAAGAACGAAACATTAAAACGGACGATGAAATTTGAATTAATTGCCCTGATTCTACTGGCACTTGCGGTAATATCAATTGCCAGGCTGGGAGCAGTTGGGAATGCAACGGTGCTTTTTTTCCGTTTCTTTATGGGAGAATGGTACATGCTCAGCCTGATTGGACTCGTTATCTTTTCAGGTTATCTGATGTGGAAGAGAGCGCTGCCATACCTGTTCCACACTAAATTAATCGGAGTTTATCTCATCATCAGCTCCCTGCTGCTGCTGAGTCATGTAACATTATTTCAGCTTCTCTCAAATGGAGGGAAGTTTGATGATCCGAGTGTAATAGCTAATACATGGGAACTATTCCGGATGGAAGTCCGGGGAGAAACAAGCACAACCGATTTAGGCGGCGGAATGCTTGGTGCTATTTTTTTCGCTCTCTTTTATTATCTTTTTGATGAAACAGGTTCAAAAATTGTAGCCTTTTTATTAATTATTATCGGATTTGTCCTTATTACAGGAAAAACATTCGGAGATGCTGCAGGGAAAATGATGGCCGCAATTCTGAATTTCTGCAAGAAACAATGGGCTGGTTTTATAGATGATATAAAAGAATGGAAACAAAAAGGCAGAGAGAGACGAGAAGAAAGGCAGTCAAGAAGAGAAGAAGAACAGCACAATCTTCAGCAGGATGAAGAACCTGAAACGGTTATAACGATCAATAATTCTGCTGTACCGGTATCTGAACCAACTCCCGAACCAATAATATCAAGCTTTGCCGAAATAGCTTATCAGGAGGATCCCCTAGCTGGTTCTAATCAGCCTCAGGAAATGGCAGTCACAGAGCCGGAGGATGAGAATGCGCCGCCAATCACGTTCACAGAAGTGGAAAACAAAGACTACGAGCTGCCTCCTATCAGACTTTTAAAGCTGCCAAGGCAAACAGACCAAAGCGGTGAATATGAACTTATCCACGCGAATGCTGCTAAGCTCGAAAGAACATTTCAGAGTTTTGGAGTAAAAGCAAGAGTGACACAGGTTCATTTAGGACCGGCTGTTACAAAATATGAGGTGCATCCTGATGTTGGGGTAAAGGTAAGCAAAATTGTTAGTCTGAATGATGATTTGGCACTTGCGCTGGCTGCAAAGGATATCCGGATCGAAGCACCTATCCCGGGTAAATCAGCTATTGGAATTGAAGTCCCTAACTCTGAAGTGGCGATGGTTTCTCTGCGGGAAGTAATTGAATCCAAACAAAATGACAAGCCGGACTCCAAGCTTATGATCGGGCTTGGCCGTGATATCACCGGAGAAGCTGTCCTTGCAGAACTCAACAAAATGCCCCATCTTCTTGTTGCCGGCGCGACAGGAAGCGGGAAGAGTGTTTGCATTAACGGAATCATTACCAGCATCTTGATGAGGGCAAAACCGCATGAAGTAAAATTAATGATGATTGACCCTAAAATGGTGGAATTGAATGTTTACAATGGGGTGCCTCATTTACTGGCGCCTGTTGTGACAAATCCGAAGAAAGCGGCTCAGGCGCTGCAGAAAGTTGTCAGTGAGATGGAAAGGCGCTATGAGCTTTTCTCCCATACAGGCACAAGAAATATCGAAGGCTACAATGAGTATGTAAAAAGGCATAATGCCGAGGAGGAAGCACAGCAGCCCCTCCTGCCGTATATTGTTGTCATAGTGGACGAGCTTGCAGACTTAATGATGGTAGCATCCTCCGATGTCGAAGACGCAATCACGCGCCTTGCTCAAATGGCACGGGCGGCAGGCATCCATTTAATCATCGCAACCCAGCGTCCGTCAGTGGATGTTATCACAGGTGTAATTAAAGCGAATATACCATCAAGAATTGCGTTTGCTGTTTCATCGATGACAGATTCAAGAACCATTCTGGATATGGGCGGAGCGGAAAAACTTCTGGGAAGAGGAGATATGCTCTTCCTTCCAGTGGGTGCTTCTAAACCAGTCCGTGTACAGGGGGCCTTTCTGTCAGACGAAGAAGTTGAAGAGATAGTGGACTTTGTCATCGGCCAGCAGAAGGCACAATATCAGGAAGAAATGATTCCAGAGGATATCCCGGAAGCGGCGGGAGAAGTGGATGATGATCTTTATGAAGATGCTGTTGAATTGATATTGGAAATGCAGACTGCTTCTGTATCCATGCTTCAGAGGAGATTCAGGATCGGTTATACGAGAGCGGCAAGGCTGATTGACGAAATGGAAGCAAGGGGCATTGTCGGACCATATGAAGGCAGCAAGCCAAGAGCTGTGCTGCAGGGCAAGCCTTCTGAAGAAGCAAGCTCTTAAAATTTATAAGCATGACTTATTAAAAAAATGGCCAGTCTCCGGACGGCTATTTTTTTATGTATTAGGAAGATATATGCCTAAAACTAAGATCAATAAAAATATATAGTTCAAAATGCCATACTACCAAAAGCGCTTACATAAAATGAAAGAGGTCTGGTACTTTCAACTCATCACAAAAGAGGGTTTTTTGTATGGTGCATTATTAGCATAAAACTGAAATGTAATCGTTTTCAGAGTAGTATTATACCAGAAAAAAAGAATTGGTACAGAGGGATTCACAAACATTTTGTTCTTTTCACCTTTTTTCGACAAATTGATAAATTTCTATTTCTTTATTGGGTAAAAAGTGTTATAGTATTTTCGATTAGTAGGAATGATTGAACATCAGAGGTCTGATGTCTTGAGAACTGAAGTTGGAGGAACCCTGCATGTCTATTAAGTCAGATAACCGGCATTTATATTTGCAAGTCATCGATCGATTAAAACAAGACATTGAAGATGGAGTGTATAAAGAAAAAGAAAAGCTTCCGTCCGAATTCGATCTTGCCAAACAGCTTGGTGTAAGCAGAGCTACACTGCGGGAGGCGCTGCGCATTCTTGAAGAAGAAAACGTCATCATCCGCCGTCACGGTGTAGGCACCTTTGTCAATGCAAAGCCGCTTTTTACATCCGGCATCGAACAGCTTAATAGTGTCACAAACATGATTTTGCAGGCAGGGATGAAGCCGGGAACCGTTTTCTTGAGTTCTGTAACTTTGGGACCGACTGAAGATGATATCCGCAGATTCTCATGTGCTTTAGACCAGGAAATTGCCGTGATTGAGCGGGTTAGAACAGCCAATGGTGAACCTGTCGTTTATTGTGTGGATAAAGTTCCTGAGAATATTCTTCCGGACACATTTTCCCACGAACAGGAGTCGATCCTCAACATGCTTGAAGAGGATGCAAACCGGAAAATCACATATGCTGTGGCCCAAATAGAGCCTATTGGCTATCACGAGAAAATTTCCCCTATTCTGGAATGTGACCCGGAAACTGCACTGCTTGTATTAAAGCAAATGCATTTCGATGAATCGGATACTCCGATTCTTTATTCGGTCAATTATTTCAGAGCTGATAAGTTCAGTTTCCATGTCCTCAGGAAGAGAATCTAGCTTTTTGGGATGCACGAAAACATAATCATTCATTCCGCTAATGCAAAAACAATTTCTTAGGGGGTACCAACCTTGAAAAAGCGTAAATTTGGATTGGCGCTATCTTTAGTTCTTGCTGCCGGAACAATTCTGGGTGCTTGCGGCAAAAGTGAAGAAAAAGGCGGAGAAACAGCTGGAGGAGACAATAAAGAAAAAGCATTCTCTGTAGCGATGGTTACAGATGTCGGCGGTGTAGATGATAAATCATTTAACCAATCTGCTTGGGAAGGTTTAAAAGCATTTGGTGAAGAAAATGGACTTGAAAAAGGAAAGGGCGGATTTGACTATCTTCAATCACAGTCAGATGCAGACTATTCTACAAACCTGAATACATTAGCCCGTCAGGACTTTGATCTTGTTTTTGGAATCGGTTTCTTAATGGAAGGTGCAATCAATGAGATTGCCCAGCAGCAAAAAGATTCTCATTTCGGTATCGTTGACGCGGTCGTAGATCAGCCGAACGTAGCAAGCATCATGTTTAAAGAGCAGGAAGCTGCATTCCTTGCAGGTGTTGCTGCAGCAAATGCAACTAAAGAAAACAAAATTGGTTTCATCGGCGGTATGGAAATTCCGGTAATCGAGCGTTTTGAATCTGGATTCCTTGCTGGTGTTCAAGCGGTAAACCCTGATATTAAAGTAGAAGTTCAATATGCTGGAGCATTTGATAAAGCGGAATTAGGCCAGACAATTGCTTCTAAAATGTACTCTTCTGGCGTAGATGTAATCTTCCACGCTGCCGGCGGAACTGGAAACGGTCTGTTCAAGGAAGCTCGTGACCTTAAAAAGAAAGACCCGGCAAGAGAACTTTGGGCAATTGGCGTTGACTCAGATCAGACAGCTGAGGGTGTAGTAGAGATCGATGGCAAAGAGCACAATGTAATCCTTACATCTGCTCTTAAGCGTGTAGACAATGCTGTTAAGGACCTTTCTACAAAGGCTAAAGACGGCAGCTTCCCTGGCGGAGAAACAACTACTTACGGATTGGCTGAAGACGGTGTAGGCCTTGCTCCTATCAACCCGGAAGTATCAACAAAAGCAGAAATCGAAGGTGCAGTTAAAGAATGGCAGGAAAAGATCAAGAATGGTGACCTGACTGTTCCATCTTCAAAAGATGAACTGGCTTCTTTCTCAGTGGAATAATTAATGTTAAGGAATAAGCAGGTTGCACTGCGGCCTCTTATTCCTTTTTTAAGATATTAAAAGTTTAAATGAAGGACAGAATAAATTCTGTATTTCACTTAGATTTTTAATGCACTAATTATTTTTTCATATTATTTAGAAGCTTGGCTTTTTTAGCCAGGTTTTTCTAAGAAATTCCAAGGTCTGACCTCTAACTACTAATGATTTCCTTATATTTTGAGCAAGGAGTGAAACAAATGGATTATGTTATTGAAATGCTCAACATTCGCAAGGAGTTTCCTGGAATCGTTGCAAATGATAATATCACACTTCAGCTGAAACCAGGTGAAATTCATGCGCTGCTTGGCGAAAATGGTGCAGGCAAGTCAACGTTGATGAACGTCCTTTTTGGCCTTTATCAGCCTGAAAAGGGTGAAATCAAAGTTAAAGGAAAACCGGTGCGCATCACCGACCCTAATATAGCCAACGACCTGGGCATCGGAATGGTCCACCAGCATTTCATGCTTGTAGACCGTTTCACTGTCACTGAAAATATTATTCTAGGAAAAGAAACAACCAAAGGCGGAAAAATAGATATTAAAAAGGCTGAAAAAGAAGTGAGGGAGATTTCCGAGCGATATGGACTTGCTGTTGACCCTCAGGCTAAAATTTCGGATATTTCAGTAGGAATGCAGCAGAGGGTGGAGATCTTAAAGACTCTCTATCGGGGTGCTGAAATCCTTATTTTTGATGAACCTACTGCTGTTCTGACTCCGCAGGAAATTAAAGAGTTAATCCAGATTATGAAAACCCTGATTCAGGAAGGCAAATCTATTATTTTAATCACTCACAAGCTGAAGGAAATAATGGAAGTGTGTGATCGGGTAACTGTTATCCGCAAAGGAGTTGGGATCGGAACAGTAAATGTCACTGAAACCAACCCGAATGAACTTGCCAGCTTAATGGTGGGTAGGGAAGTTACTTTTAAAACAGATAAAACAGACTCTACCCCGCAGGAGCAGGTGCTTGAGATTCAAGGATTAAATGTGAAAGATTCACGGGGTCTGGGTGTAGTTAATAATCTAAACCTTAATGTACGCGCAGGTGAAATAGTGGGTATTGCCGGTGTAGACGGAAATGGACAGTCAGAGTTAATTGAAGCGATTACCGGTTTGAGGAAGTCTGAAAGCGGTTCAATTAAATTGAATGGCAAAGAAATCGCGAATATGCCTCCGCGTAAAGTTACGGAGACAGGCGTAGGGCATATTCCTCAGGACCGCCATAAGCATGGACTTGTTCTCGATTTCCCTATTGGAGAAAATATGGTTTTGCAATCTTATTATAAAGCTCCATTCTCTAATAAAGGAGTTCTCAACTTTAAAGAAATTTACAGCAAAGCAAAAAAGCTTATAAAAGAATTTGACGTCAGAACTCCGAGTGAGTTTACTCTTGCCAGGGCACTTTCCGGCGGTAACCAGCAGAAAGCCATTATCGGACGTGAAATTGACCGCAATCCGGATCTCCTGATTGCTGCTCAGCCGACACGGGGTCTTGATGTTGGTGCAATTGAATATATTCATAGGCGTCTGATAGAACAGCGCGACCAGGGGAAAGCAGTGCTGCTTATTTCATTTGAATTAGATGAGATTATGAATGTCAGCGACCGGATTGCTGTTATTTATGAGGGTGAAATTGTAGCGGTAGTTGACCCGAAACAAACAACAGAACAAGAATTAGGTTTATTGATGGCCGGTTCTAAACGGAAGGAAGCGGGTGGCGAAAACCATGTCTAATCGCATGAAGAATATTGTCGTACCTCTAGTTGCCGTTCTCCTCGGGGTATTAGTAGGGACAATCATTATGATAGCAACAGGATATAATGCCGGATCTGCATTTATTGCCCTATGGAACGGTGCTTTCGGAGAAATCTACTACACTGGTGAAGTAATCAGACAGGTGACTCCTTATATTCTTGCCGGTTTGGCGGTTGCATTTGCTTTCCGTACTGGCTTATTTAATATCGGTGTTGAAGGGCAGCTGATCGTCGGGTGGCTTGCAGCTGTTTGGGTAGGGGTTGCATTTGAACTCCCAAAATTCATCCATCTGCCGCTCGCGGTTCTCGCAGCAGCTGCGGCTGGTGCACTGTGGGCATTCATACCGGGCCTTTTGAAAGCCAAGTTTAAAGTGCATGAAGTAATTGTCACGATTATGATGAACTATGTGGCCTTGCATGTAACCAACTATATAATCCGTACAGTTCTTTCAGAAAAAAGTGACCGGACAGAAATGATTGCAGAATCTGCATCATTGCGTTCTCCGTTTCTAGAGGGATTAACTGATTATTCCCGCCTGCACTGGGGGATTTTAATTGCTTTAGTATGTGTGTTTATTATGTGGTTCCTATTGGAAAAAACAACAAAGGGTTACGAATTGCGCGCTGTAGGCTTTAACCAGCATGCATCTGATTATGCAGGCATGAGCGTCAGCAGAAACATCATCCTATCAATGGTCATCTCAGGAGCATTTGCAGGTCTTGCGGGTGCGATGGAAGCTTTGGGTACATTCGGCTATGCAGCCATTAAGGGCGGATTTACCGGTGTAGGCTTTGACGGTATTGCGGTAGCATTATTAGGCGGCAATGGTCCAATTGGAATTATTTTTGCAGCATTGCTATTCGGAAGCTTGAAAGTTGGCGCCTTGAACATGCCGCTTGAGGCTGGAGTTCCAAATGAACTGGTTGATATCATCATTGCTCTTATTGTTTTCTTTGTTGCAGCAAGCTACATGATTCGCATCTTAATTGACCGTATCAGCAAAAAGGGGGTGAAGTAAGTGGGCTTAATGGAGATCTTATTAATTATTATTCCATCAACTTTGCTATGGGCAGCCCCGCTTATTTTCACTGGTTTGGGCGGAAACTTTTCAGAAAGCTCCGGTGTTGTAAATATTGGTTTAGAGGGCTTGATGGTAATTGGAGCATTCACTGCCATTGTCTTTAACCTTACGTTTGTTGATGTATTTGGCAGTATGACTCCATGGGTTGCATTACTTGCAGCTATGGTTGTTGGAGCTTTACTATCCATCCTGCATGCTGTTGCTTCTATTACGTTTAGAGCAGACCAGGTTGTGTCAGGGGTAGCGATTAACCTTCTTGCAATTGGTGCAGCACTGTTCCTGGTTAAATTCATTTATGGAAAAGGCCAGACAGATATTATTCAAAAAGGGTTCAGCAAAGTGGATATTCCATTTTTGAGCGACATACCTGTTATCGGCAAATTGTTCTTCTCAAACACGTATTATACTTCATTCGTTGCCATCGCTGTTGCATTTCTGGCCTGGTTTGTGATGTTTAAAACCCCATTCGGGCTAAGGCTTCGGGCGGTTGGTGAACATCCAATGGCTGCCGATACAATGGGTATCAATGTAACAAGGATGAGATATATTGGGGTATTAATCTCCGGAGCACTTGCAGGAATAGGCGGCGGGGTGTACGCACAATCGATTTCTTCAGATTTCGGGCATGCGACCATCAGCGGACAGGGCTTTATGGCTCTGGCGGCATTGATCTTTGGTAAGTGGCATCCGCTTGGTGTTATGGGTGCGGCTTTATTCTTCGGATTTGCGCAAAGCTTGAGCATCATCGGCTCCAGCCTTCCATTCCTTGAGAATATTCCAAATGTATATCTTCTCATTGCACCATATGTATTAACGATTCTGGCATTAACAGGTTTCATCGGACGTGCCGATGCTCCAAAAGCATCTGGTACTCCTTATATAAAAGGAAAGCGTTAAAAAGCAAAGCCTCATTTCTTCTCGGAAATGGGGTTTTTTTGCTCAGATTTATTGTGGGAGTTCGCTCACTCATTTACAAGCCGCTAGCGCTTATCATATATATAAACCTTCCAATACAGCCAATAACTTGAAATAAAGAAATAGGGCAAGGTATAGTAAGAATATGATTTATTACAAAGGACATTATAGAAGATAGCAGCAAAGTGTTTACATACAGGGGATGTTCCCTCTTTTTACTATTGACTGTACTTTGGACTCATTAATTTACTGACAGGAGGAAAAGACATGGCCGTAATCTCTGAAACCGTAAAACCCATGAATGGCTATAAACTTCACGTGGTTAAAACTGAGAAATATAAAACCAATACCCTGGTTTGGAAAATGAAAGCCCCGCTGGAGAAGAGTACTGTTACATTAAGATCCCTTTTGCCTCATGTATTGCAAAGCAGCAGCTCGTCCTACCCTGCGACTGGAAAACTGCGTGCTTACCTTGATGAATTATATGGTGCAACTCTTTTCGTAGATCTGGCCAAAAAGGGCGAGTATCATGTCATTACCATTTCAGTTGAAATTGCAAACGAAAAATTTCTTTCAGATCCAACTCCTCTTTTGAAAAAAGCGTTCCAATTTTTAGCGGAAATTCTGACAAAGCCAAATGTGCATGAAGGCGCTTTTGATCCGGATACAGTTGAAAAAGAAAAAAGGACGCTTAAACAGAGAATTCAATCCGTTTACGATGATAAAATGCGCTATTCCAATTATCGGCTGGTTCAGGAAATGTGCAAAAATGAACCGTATGCACTGCACGTGCATGGCGAAAAAGAAGATGTGGACAGTATCACTCCTCAAAGCCTTTATGAATATTATCAGCAGGCATTGGAGCAGGACGAACTCGATTTATATGTTATTGGTGATGTGGAAGAGGCAGATGCCGAAGCATATGCAGGTGAACTATTAACTTTTGAGAAGAGAACACCCCAGGCAGCCCCTTCATCCCCTGTTAATACCAGGGAATCTGTAAACGAAGTCCGGGAAGAACAGGATGTGAAGCAGGGGAAACTAAATATCGGCTACCGCACAAATGTCGTTTACGGTGACCCGGAATATTATGCGCTTCAGGTGTTCAATGGAATCTTCGGTGGTTTTTCTCATTCAAAACTGTTTTTGAACGTCAGGGAAAAAGCCAGTCTCGCATACTACGTAGCCAGCCGTCTCGAAAGCCATAAAGGGTTAATGATGGTAATGTCAGGAATTGATAACAACAACTATGACCAGGCTGTGAGTATTATTAAAGAACAACTGGAAGCCATGCAAAACGGTGACTTTACAGAACAGGAAATGGAACAGACCAAAGCTGTCATTAAAAATCAGCTTCTGGAGACTGTTGATACAGCACGCGGAATTGTCGAGGTTCTTTACCATAATGTTGTTTCAGGAAAAGAAATTACCCTTCAAACCTGGATGGATGAAATGGATAAGGTAACAAAAGAGGAAATTGCCGCAACAGCCAAAAAGGTAAGTTTGGATACTGTGTATTTTCTGACAGGAAAGGAGGCGGGCAAGTAATGGAAAAAATCACTTTCGACCAGCTTCAGGAAGAACTGTATTATGAAAAACTTGATAATGGTCTGGATGTATATATTTTGCCGAAAAAGGGATTTAACAAGACCTATGCCACCTTTACAACAAAGTACGGTTCAATCGATAACCATTTCCTGCCCCCCGGAAAAGAGGAGTTTATAAAAGTTCCGGATGGGATTGCCCACTTTTTGGAGCATAAGCTCTTTGAAAAAGAGGACGGGGATGTGTTCCAGCAATTCAGCAAGCAGGGAGCATCTGCTAATGCTTTTACCTCTTTTACAAGGACAGCTTATCTATTTTCCAGCACGTCAAATGTAGAGTTGAACCTTGAAACGCTGATTGATTTTGTGCAGGACCCATATTTTACAGAGAAGACCGTTGAAAAAGAAAAAGGCATCATCGGCCAGGAAATCACCATGTATGATGACAATCCTGACTGGCGCTTATATTTTGGTTTAATTGAAAATATGTTCAAAAATCATCCTGTAAAAATCGATATCGCAGGTACGATTGAGTCCATTTCCCACATCACAAAAGATATGCTGTATGAATGCTATGAAACGTTCTACCACCCAAGCAACATGCTGCTGTTCATCGTTGGACCTGTTGATCCGGATCAGATTATGTCTCAGGTGAAGGATAATCAAAGCAAGAAGGATTATAAAGAGATGCCGGAAATCAAACGCCAATTCGAGGAAGAGCCGCCTGAAGCGGCCGAAAAGAAAAAAGTACTGGAGATGAATGTCCAGACCTCTAAGTGCCTGGTGGGGATCAAGAGCAGTACCCCAAATCAGTCCGGCAAAGAAATGCTGATAAATGAAATGAGTCTGAATGTGCTGCTGGATATTTTATTTGGTAAAAGCTCTGAGCATTACAGCACACTGTATAATGAAGGATTAATTGATGACACATTCTCCTATGATTATACACAGGAGCAGGGCTTTGGCTTTGCCATGGTAGGCGGAGACACAAACGATCCTGACCGTTTGGCTGAAACGCTGCAAAAGATGCTGCTCGATTCAAGGGAAAAGGGAGCAATTTCGCAGGAAACTCTTGATCGGACAAAAAAGAAGAAAATAGGTGCATTCCTGCGGGCTGTCAATTCACCGGAATATATCGCCAACCAATTTACCCGGTATGCTTTTAATGAAATGGATCTATTCGATGTTGTGCCGACCCTTGAAAGCATCACGCTTGAGGATGTGGAAAATGCGGCTGGAAATTTGATAAGTGAAGATCGGTTTACGGTTTGCCAGGTTGTCCCTAAGAAATAAGAAGCAGTTTCTGCAAAGCGCCATTAAATGGCGCTTTGCTATTTTCGGGAGGATTGAAATGAAGAAATTTGCATTAATAACTGGAGCGAGCGGAGGAATCGGCCAGGCAGTCAGCGTCAAGCTGGCAGAAGAAGGCTATTCGCTTTATTTGCATTACAATCAAAATGAGGAGGGGATCAACAGGCTTCTGGACCGCCTGCAAAGGTATGGCGGAGAATTTTTTCCGATTCAGGCAGACATGTCTGTACCAGGCGGGTTTAAAAAAATTATTCCTAATATATTTTCACTTGATGCTATTATCCATAATAGCGGAACAGCTCAATATGGACTTCTTACTGAAATACAGCAAACGGAAATGGAAGCTCTGATGAACCTTCATGTGACCTCGCCGCTTCTCCTGACGAAAGAGCTTCTGCCGAAACTTTTATCAAAGGGGAGCGGAAATATCGTATTGGTTTCCTCGATATGGGGCCAGACGGGTGCCGCTTGTGAAGTTGCTTACTCGGCTGCAAAGGGTGCCCAAATTGCTTTTGCAAAAGCTTTAAGCAAGGAGGTTGCCCTGAACGGGGTGAGGGTTAATGCTATTGCCCCGGGAGCCGTTGAGACGGACATGCTGAAGGATTTTACTGAAGAAGAGCTTGAAGCTGTAAAAAGTGAAATTCCTATGGGCAGGCTTGCCTTGCCTGCTGACATAGCCAACGCCATTTCCTTTCTTCTTTCGGAAAATGCCTCGTATATTACCGGGCAGGTCATGGCTGTGAATGGAGGCTGGTATACGTAACTGTCAATCGTTCAAAGAAGTGTCACATATTTTTTGAGTCATGTCTATGTGCATGCATATTTTATTCAGCCCCTAAGCACAATATAATTGTACAACATTTAAAGGAGGCAAAATTATGTCTGTACTAGAAAACTGGCAGCAATGGAAAGATTTCCTTGGCGATCGTCTTCATCAGGGAATGGATCAGGGAATGAATAAGGAAACAGTAAATGACCTTGCTTATCAAATCGGCGATTATTTAGCCAAGCAAGTGGAGCCAAAGAATGACCAGGAAAAAATCCTGGCTGATCTCTGGTCTGTAGCAAGCCCTGATGAGCAGCATGCCATTGCCAATATGATGGTAAAGCTTGTTCAAAACGACGGTACTCGCTAAGAAAATAATAGTTATCAGTGAAAGGAGAGGATTACCTCTCTTTTCGCTTTTTCCCCAAAAACAATTCCTTTCCGGCCAAACGGGTTTTTCCTTTCATATTGGCAAAAAATCATATATTATAGAACCTAGATGAAAATTTAGGATAAGTTTAATAAAATTTTACATACAAAAATGAGTTGCAATTACATATAAAATGCGCAGATACGTGCGCATCATGCAGGAGGAGGTTTTCCGGTGGAGAAAATAGAATGGTATTTGGAATATGAAATCCAAAAGAATCGTCCCGGCTTGCTTGGTGACATTTCTTCCCTGCTGGGTATGCTTTCCATTAATATAGTCACGATCAATGGAGTGGATGAAGGCCGCAGAGGCTTGCTGATTTTGGCTAAAGACCATGAACAGATTGAACGCCTGAAGTCCATTCTTAATACAATGGACACGATTAAAGTGATTAAGCTCCGTGAGCCTAAGCTGAGGGACCGGCTGGCCGTGCGCCATGGAAGATATATTCAAAGGGATGCCGACGATAAAAAAACGTTCAGGTTCGTCAGGGACGAGCTTGGGCTATTAGTTGATTTCATGGCCGAATTATTTAAACAGGAAGGGCACAAGCTAATAGGGATCAGGGGAATGCCAAGGGTTGGAAAAACAGAATCCATAGTCGCTTCAAGTGTCTGTGCGAACAAACGCTGGCTATTTGTTTCATCCACGCTGCTAAAGCAGACGATTCGAAATCAGCTGATTGAGGATGAATATAATGAAGACAATTTGTTTATAATTGACGGAATTGTCTCAACCAGACGTGCCAACGAACGGCACTGGCAGCTCGTCCGGGAAATTATGCGCCTCCCGGCAGTTAAGGTAGTAGAGCATCCGGATATTTTTGTGCAAAACACTGAATACTCTCTTAATGATTTTGATTATATTATAGAGCTTCGTCACGACCATGATGAAGAGATAACATATGATGTGGTAGAGAAGAACAATATGTTCTCTGAACCTGATTTTGGAGGCTTTGATTTTTAGTAAGTTGGAAGGTGTTGTAAATTGACAGAACTAGGTAATCGGTTAAAAGAAGCGCGGCTGGCTAAAGATATGAACCTTGACGATCTGCAAAAGGTCACAAAAATACAAAAACGCTATTTAGTGGGAATTGAAGAGGGCGATTATAGCATGATGCCCGGAAAGTTTTATGTCAGGGCATTTATAAAACAGTACGCTGAAGCGGTTGGAATTGAACCGGAAGAAATTTTCGAACAGTATAAAGATGATATTCCGTCACAGGTGAATGATGATATCCCGGAAAAGCTATCGCGCGTTCAATCCAGGAAAGATCTTTCCGGCAGGACTTCAAAAGTATTCGATATTCTTCCAAAGGTTCTCATTGGCGTCTTCATTGTTGGCCTCATTGCGGTCCTATACAATTTTCTGGGGGCCAAAGATCAGGCGGATAATGAAGAGAAGCCCTCAGATCTGACTGATGAACAGACAGTTATAGAAGAGTCTGAAAACCTTGCCGAAAATAAAAAAGATGAATCAGCAGAAAAGAAAGAAGAATCTGCTGACAAAGATGCTGCTGAGGAAAATGGCAAGGACCAAGAAGCTGAGGAAGAGCCAAAGCAGGAGGTTGCTGTGGTTCAATCCAGCGGAAATGGAACCGTTTATGAATTGAAAAATGCGGACAAGTTTGAACTGGAGGTTTTGTCTACAGGAGAAACTTGGGTGAATATCAAGAACGGCAAAGGGGATTCCCTCTTCCAGGGAATGCTGACTGCGGATGGGAAGAAAAGCCAGAAGGTAGACTTTTCAAAGGAAACGGAAGCTTCCATTGTAGTCGGAAATTCGACCCAAACTGAAATCTTTGTAAACGGCGAAAAAATTGAGTATAAGGTGCCGCCTTCACAATCCGTCAAGCAGGATATAACCATAAAGTACGCGCCGAAGTCCGAATAGTCATCTTTAGATGACTATTTTCGCTTTTTATGTAAAAATTATCAGAAAAAGGATTGCAGCAAATGTCTTAAACTTTTTCTGCAAGAAGCTTCATTTATTATACTTGGAGGTAAAACATGAATCTGCCAAATAAAATTACAGTGTCCCGTATCTTGCTGATACCAATATTTCTGCTCGTCATGCTCGTCCCTCTTTCATGGGGAAATGTAGAATTATTAGGAGCTGAAATGCCCGTTACCCATCTGATTGGAGCTCTTATTTTTATTATTGCTTCAGTTACCGATTGGGTCGACGGCTACTTTGCCCGCAAATACAATCTGGTTACAAACCTGGGCAAGTTTCTTGATCCGCTTGCAGACAAGCTTCTTGTCTCTGCAGCATTAATTGTACTGGTTGATCTTGGTCTGGCTCCATCATGGATTGTCATTATTATAATCAGCCGGGAATTTGCTGTAACAGGTTTAAGGCTTGTTCTGGCGGGGGAAGGAGAAGTAGTCGCAGCTAATCAGCTTGGCAAAATTAAAACCTGGGCTCAAATCGTGGCCATTTCTGCTCTGCTTTTACATAATATTATTTTTGAAATGGTTTCAATCCGGTTTGACCTGATTGCCCTATGGGTTGCGATGTTCTTTACGATCTGGTCTGGCTGGGACTACTTTGCTAAAAACAAGCAGGCCTTCATTAACTCAAAATAATTACTTTACCCGGAAGGGGGCTTTTGAATGAATGCTGAAGTTATAGCTGTCGGGTCTGAGCTTTTACTTGGACAAATCGTTAATACAAATGCCCGCTTTCTTTCCCGGCAGCTTGCTGAACTGGGCATTAACGTTTTTTACCATACAGTGGTTGGAGATAACCCCGAGCGCCTGAAATCGGTGATCAAAATTGCCGAAGGCCGTTCTGACCTGATCGTCTTCACGGGCGGACTGGGACCGACAAAGGATGATTTAACGAAAGAAACGATTGCCCGCCATCTTGGCAAAGAGCTCGTCATGGACGAACAGGCGCTTGAATCTATACAGCTTTATTTTAAACGCACCAACAGAGAGATGACTGAGAATAATAAAAAACAGGCCCTGGTTCTTGAGGATGCGCAAGTGCTTCCTAACGAGCATGGAATGGCACCCGGAATGATTGCCGATAGTGGCCGGCATGTTTTCATGCTTCTTCCAGGGCCGCCTAATGAGATGGAGCCGATGTTCCTCAAACATGCCTCTCCAGCCCTGCAATCCAAGCTGGGCACCGAGGATATGATCGTTTCCCGGGTGCTGCACTTCTTCGGGATCGGAGAAGCCATGCTGGAAACGGAGATTGAGGATATTATCGATGCGCAGAGTAATCCAACCATTGCCCCGCTTGCATCTGATGGTGAAGTGACTCTGAGGCTCACAGCAAAGCATAGTCAGGCTAACACGGCTATGATGCTGATTAATGAAGCGGAAACTAAAATCCTGGATCGTGTCGGCCAATATTTCTATGGCTATGATGATACTTCCCTGATGTATGAGCTCACCAAGCTGATCAAGGAGAGCAGCATGACTATTTCCGCAGCGGAGAGTTTAACAGGCGGAATGTTCCAGGAGGAGTTTACATCCATTCCGGGAGCCGGCGGACTTTTAAAGGGCGGAGTGGTCTGCTACACAAACGAAGTTAAGGCTGAAGTATTAAAAGTCCGCAAAGAAACGATTGAAAACGACGGGGTCGTCAGTGCACAGTGTGCAGCTGAACTTGCCGAGAATGTCGCAAGCCTGACTAATGCCGATATCGGAATCAGCTTCACAGGTGTTGCCGGTCCTGATGAATTGGAAGGCAACCCGGTCGGAACCGTATATATAGGCATCTGGATTAAAGGAAGGCCGGTCCAGACCGAAAAGCTGAACCTTGGAGGAACCAGGGCAGCCAATCGGGTTCGTACAGTAAAGTACGGCTGCCATTTTCTTATTAAAGCATTAAAAGAAACTCAGAACGCCTGAAAATGCGTTCTGAGTTTTTAGTAGCCAAAATAAAAGACAGATTTCTTGCCGAAATGCGATTTCAACTACTGATTGACCCCTGAAAAACCTCACTTTTTCCGGCAGTCTTGATATTTTCGTGCAAAATGTCCCAGTGAAAAAATCGAATGGATGTTCGACTTTTTGCTCGACAAATGCATTGAAAAGGTTTATAGTAGAGTTAGGTTTTGAGATGAGACAAAACGAATCTAATCAAAAGACAGATTCGTCTATATAAAAGGAGGAACTATTAGTGAGTGATCGTCAAGCAGCTCTTGAAATGGCGTTAAAACAAATAGAAAAGCAATTTGGTAAAGGTTCTATCATGAAGCTCGGGGAACAGACTGACCGCAGAATTTCCACTGTACCAAGCGGGTCTCTTGCTCTTGATGCAGCTCTTGGGGTAGGCGGCTATCCAAGAGGACGTATTATTGAAGTCTATGGACCAGAGAGCTCAGGTAAAACAACAGTAGCCCTGCATGCTATTGCAGAAGTTCAGGCAAGCGGCGGACAAGCAGCGTTTATCGATGCCGAACACGCCTTAGACCCTGTTTATGCACAAAAGCTTGGTGTAAATATTGACGAACTTCTTCTTTCCCAGCCGGATACCGGGGAGCAGGCGCTTGAAATTGCAGAAGCCCTTGTTCGAAGCGGTGCTATTGATATTCTCGTAGTTGACTCTGTGGCAGCTCTTGTTCCCAAAGCTGAAATTGAAGGAGAAATGGGTGACTCCCATGTGGGTCTGCAGGCCCGCCTTATGTCACAGGCACTTCGTAAGCTATCAGGTGCAATCAACAAATCAAAGACAATCGCGATTTTCATTAACCAAATCCGTGAAAAAATCGGGATTATGTTTGGAAACCCTGAGACGACTCCAGGGGGACGCGCATTGAAATTCTACTCTTCCATCCGCCTTGAAGTGCGCCGTGCAGAAACTCTTAAACAGGGCAATGAAATGGTTGGTAATAAGACAAAGATTAAAATTGTCAAAAATAAAGTCGCTCCTCCATTCCGAGTGGCGGAAGTTGACATCATGTACGGTGAAGGGATCTCCAAGGAAGGTGAAATCATCGATCTTGGCTCTGAGCTGGATATTGTCCAAAAGAGCGGTTCATGGTACTCATTCAACGAGGAGCGCCTGGGCCAAGGCCGTGAAAACGCCAAAGTATTCTTAAAAGAAAACCCTGAGATTCGCCTGACTATCCAAAAACAAATCCGCGAACATTATGGACTTGATGAAGAAAAAGTAGCCAACGGAGACGAAGAGCAGGAAGAATTCGAGCTGATCGATTAATACTAAAGAAAAGCAAGGTCCTGAGTGGCTTTGCTTTTTTTTCTTCAAAAGTGTTCAAACCATCGAAATATTAAGAAAAGCCCTTAAGACAAACCCTTGACAATAAAATTCCACAGCTTTACAATTAAAAATGTATATTTTACATTTTATATGTAAAGAAATTCTTATTGAGTCAGACTTTGTCTGGCTGCAGGCTCCATTGGCTTTTCATACGTTAATAAACTGCCAGCCGTCAGATGGATGCCCAGTGCTTCTTTAAGATTGAAACGTTTAAAAGCCTTAGTGCTGTATATTGAATTGGACAATGTACATGCCAACACTTTAAAAAACGTAACACAAACAAGTTCATAGCAAGAGGAGGTGAAATGATGGATCTAGTAACAGCAATCATCTCCATTTTGCTTGGCCTAATCGTCGGTGCTTTTGTTGGCTATTTTGTTCGCAAATCAATTGCCGAAGCTAAAATTGCAGGAGCTAAAGATGCTGCTGAGCAGATTTTGGAAGACGCAAAGCGAGAAGCTGAGGCTACGAAGAAGGAAGCCCTGCTTGAAGCGAAAGATGAAATTCACAAGCTCCGTACAGATGCGGAAGGTGAAGTTCGTGATCGAAGAAATGAACTGCAAAAACAAGAAAATCGCTTAATGCAAAAAGAAGAGAACCTTGATCGCAAAGATGAAACGTTAGATAAACGTGAAGCGCTTTTAGAAAAGAGGGACGATTCTCTTAGCAAAAGACAACAGCATATTGAAGAGATGGAAAGCAAAGTGGAAGTGATGATTAAAGAGCAGCAAGCTGAGCTGGAACGCATCTCAGGCTTGACTCGTGAAGAGGCAAAGTCCATCATTTTAGAGCGCACGGAGCAGGAAGTGGCTCACGATGTCGCCATTATGGTAAAAGAGAGCGAAACCAGAGCAAAAGAGGACGCGGATAAGAAAGCGAAGGAAATCCTGTCACTGGCTATCCAAAGATGTGCAGCTGATCATGTAGCAGAAACTACTGTATCAGTTGTCAACCTGCCAAATGATGAGATGAAAGGGCGCATTATTGGCCGTGAAGGCCGTAATATCCGTACTCTGGAAACTCTGACCGGAATTGATCTCATTATCGATGATACGCCGGAAGCGGTTATTTTATCCGGTTTTGATCCAATTCGCCGTGAGACTGCACGCTTAGCTTTAGACAAATTGGTTCAGGACGGCCGCATCCATCCAGCTCGGATTGAAGAAATGGTTGATAAGGCCCGCCGTGAAGTGGATGAACACATCCGCGAAATCGGAGAACAAACGACTTTTGAGGTTGGTGTTCACGGCCTGCATCCAGATTTAATCAAAATTCTTGGCCGTTTAAAATTCCGTACAAGCTACGGCCAGAATGTGTTAAAGCATTCCATGGAAGTGGCTCAGCTTTCAGGACTGCTGGCTGCCGAATTGGGACAGGACGAAACATTGGCACGCCGGGCAGGATTGCTTCATGATATCGGTAAAGCAATTGACCATGAGGTGGAAGGAAGCCATGTTGAAATCGGTGTGGAGCTTGCCACTAAGTATAAGGAGCATCCTGTTGTCATAAACAGTATCGCTTCCCACCATGGTGACACAGAGCCAACATCAATCATTGCCGTACTTGTCGCTGCAGCTGATGCATTATCAGCAGCAAGACCTGGAGCAAGAAGAGAGACGCTTGAGAACTATATTCGCCGTCTTGAAAAGCTAGAAGAGATTTCCGAATCCTATGATGGTGTTGAAAAATCATTCGCCATTCAAGCTGGACGCGAAATCCGCATTATGGTTAAGCCTGAACAAATTGATGACCTTGAAGCTCATCGTTTGGCAAGGGATATCCGTAAGAAGATTGAAGAGGAACTTGATTATCCAGGCCATATTAAGGTCACGGTTATCCGTGAAACGAGGGCCGTTGAATATGCTAAGTAAAGCGATGCACATGCATCGCTTTATTTCTTTTTCATGGCGTGCTTTAAATTAAGGCAGGAAACTGTGTTACACTAATAATAAGGACTGTAAAAGCATACATATAATCTTTAAAAACAGAAAGGGAAATGACATGAATATATTATTTGTCGGAGATGTAGTGGGATCCCAGGGGAGGGATATGATCACTGAATATGTACCGAAGCTTAAAGAAAAATACCGGCCGCATATCACGATTATTAACGGGGAAAATGCAGCAGGAGGAAAGGGAATTACGGAGATGATTTATCGGGGGTTTCTTGAGGCTGGTGCACAGGCGGTGACTCTCGGGAATCATACCTGGGATAACCGGGAAATTTTTGAATTTATTGACCGCGCGAAATATATGGTTCGCCCGGCCAATTTTCCTTCTAATAATCCTGGCAAAGGCATGGTTTTTTTGAAATTTAATACAGAGGAAGTAGCAGTTATCAGCCTTCAGGGCAGAACTTTTATGAATACAAGTGACTGCCCTTTCCAAAAGGCAGATGAACTGATAAAAGAAGCCCGTGAAAGGACTCCATTTATTTTTGTTGATTTTCATGCAGAAGCAACAAGCGAAAAGCAGGCCATGGGCTGGTACTTGGATGGAAAAGTATCAGCAGTCGTAGGTACGCACACCCACGTGCAGACAGCCGATAACCGCATTTTGCCTGGCGGGACGGCTTTTATGTCTGATGTGGGAATGACAGGCCCTTATGACGGTATCCTTGGTGTGGAAAAAGAAGCTGTGATCAAAAGGTTTCTCTCCGGGCTCCCGGTTCGATTTGAAGTTCCGAAAGAAGGCAGGACCCAGTTAAGCGCAGCGGTCATTGAACTGAATCCTAAAACAGGATTGGCCAAAAAAATTGACCGGATCCTAATTAATGATGACCATCCTTTTTACTCATAAACTGAAAAAAGACTGCATCCGGATGAGCCGGATTGCAGTTTTTTGTATTTGCAAAACAAGACTTCAGCTGCATTTTCCTTGAACAAGCAGAAAGCCCGAAGAAAATCTGCCTGAAACCCTGCTTTTTTTGTCCAAGCCGGAATATGTGAATTCTAAGCTGAATATAGTAGCAATGGAATGATATATAGACCTGGTGCTGTATTCCATCAAAGCGGCTTGTATGAATGGGAAAAATTGCCTATCTGAAGGCATCCGGCCTTTGCAGAAGGTGAATCATCGCTTTGAGCAATGCATACAGGAGGGGTAAAACGAGGAGGAGCTAGGAATGGAAATATTAAAAGTTTCAGCAAAATCTAATCCTAATTCTGTAGCTGGTGCGCTTGCTGGAGTTCTTCGCGAAAGAGGAAATGCGGAAATCCAGGCAATTGGTGCAGGTGCATTGAACCAGGCTGTTAAGGCAGTAGCGATCGCAAGAGGATTCGTAGCGCCTAGCGGAGTGGATCTAATTTGTATCCCTGCATTCACGGATATCCTGATTGACGGCGAAGAACGGACTGCCATTAAGCTGATTGTGGAGCCGCGCTAGCCCAAAAGCTTCAGAATGGGAAATCATCCTTTGTCATCTGCATAAGTCATTAAAATATAGATTCTCACAAAAATAATAAAACCTGTTTGCATCATAGGCAGACAGGTTCTTTTTTTAATAAGATAATGCTACAGAGAAAAAGAGGGAGGAAGAACGCTTGAAAATATTTGATGCACATTGTGATGTTCTATATAAAATGTTTATGGACAAAAGGGTTAACTTTCAAAATTCAGGCAGTCTTCAGGTGAATTTGGAAGCGCTGCAGGCATCCTGCATAAAGGTTCAGTGCTTTGCCATATATGTTCCGGAATCCATCCATCCGGAAATGAAGTTCAATGCAGCCCTATATATGGCCAATCTGTTTTACGAGAAAGTCCTTAAACCCAATCCGCAGTTAAAGCTCATTAGACGCACCCGGGACATCGACCTGCTGCAGGATGATGAAATAGGGGCAGTGCTGACACTGGAGGGATGTGATGCAGTTGGCTGCGATCTACTTAAACTGAAGACTCTTCTCAGGCTGGGAGTGTCTTCAGTGGGATTGACCTGGAATTATGCAAACTGTACAGCTGATGGAGTACTTGAAGTAAGGGGGGCAGGGCTTTCTTCATTTGGAAAACAAGTGGTCTATGAATTAAATGACAGCAAAGCATGGTGTGATGTATCCCATCTTTCTGAACGCGGGTTCTGGGATGTGATGGAATGGGCGGATTATCCTTTTGCCTCTCACTCGAACTGCTATTCGCTGTGCCCGAATCCCCGCAATTTATCAAACGAACAGATCGAAGCTCTGATTGACCGGGACAGTGTGATGGGCATTACATTTGTGACTGAATTTTTATCTGGAAAACAAACAGCCACAATTACTGACATCCTAAGACACCTTGAACATGTATGTTCACTTGGAGGAGAAAATCATGTGGGCTTTGGTTCGGATTTTGACGGTACGGATGGAAGAGTTGCAGATTTGGAGGATGCAAGAAAATACGGTAGCCTGATAAATGAACTGTTAAAATATTATTCTGATATACAAGCTGAAAAATTTTTATTTCGCAATTTTTATAGCAGGTTTCCAAGGTGAAAATGGTGAAAAAACTATATATCAAGGTATGCGAGGAACTTCAAAAATTGAAAATTAAATGATCTTTTTAAGATTTTTCAAAAAATAAAAAAATATTCATCTTTTAACCGATAAATATTCGGAAAGGGTTGCTTTTTTAGACACATAGGTCTAGAATTGAAAGCGTTTAGTACCCATCCATCTTCCGGAATATAGCCTTAAATGCATGTTGAAATAACGGGATTGACTGGACAAGTACTACACTGATATTTAATAAGCGTTTTTACATAATTTCTTAACGTATCTAAAGGGGTGTAAGACATGATCAATCAACTTTCATGGAAAGTTGGAGGACAGCAAGGGGAAGGTATTGAAAGTACTGGAGAGATTTTTTCCATTGCGCTAAATCGTTTAGGCTACTACCTGTACGGTTACCGCCACTTTTCATCACGTATTAAAGGCGGGCACACGAACAACAAGATTCGCGTCAGCACGTCACAAATCCGTTCTATTTCAGACGATTTAGATATTCTGGTAGCTTTCGACCAGGAAACAATCGATTTAAACTACAAAGAACTTCACGATAAAGGGATCATGATTGCAGATGCGAAATTTGATCCTAAACAGCCAGAAGATACGAATGCAGCTTTGTTTGCAGTGCCTTTTACAGAGATTGCTACTGAGCTTGGAACATCCCTGATGAAAAACATGGTTGCTGTTGGTGCGACATGTGCAGTTCTAAATTTAGATATTAAAGTATTTGAAGAAGTAGTTCAAGAGATTTTTGGACGAAAAGGACAGCAGGTTGTCGATAAGAACATGGAAGCCATTCAGGCCGGCTTTGATTTCATGAAAGGAAAGCTTAGCGATGATGTGGAATTAATGGAGCTTGAAAAAGCTGACGGGCTGAAGCGTTTATTTATGATCGGAAACGATGCGATCGCTCTTGGTGCGCTTGCAGGCGGCTGCCGCTTTATGGCCGCTTACCCAATTACACCTGCATCCGAAATCATGGAATACCTGATTAAAAAGCTTCCTGCGCTTGGCGGATCTGTTATCCAGACAGAAGATGAAATTGCCGCGGTTACAATGGCAATCGGTGCAAACTACGCAGGTGTCCGCTCACTTACAGCATCTGCCGGTCCTGGACTTTCCCTTAAGATGGAAGCGATCGGCCTTTCAGGGATAACTGAAACACCTCTCGTTATCGTGGATACTCAGCGTGGAGGACCTTCTACAGGACTTCCGACAAAACAGGAGCAGTCTGATTTAATGGCAATGATTTACGGTACTCATGGCGAGATTCCAAAAATCGTTCTTGCTCCAAGCACTGTACAGGAAGCATTCTATGATACTGCTGAAGCTTTCAACCTGGCAGAAGAATACCAGTGCCCGGTTATTATCCTGTCAGATTTGCAGCTTTCTCTTGGAAAACAGACAGTGGAGCCGCTTGATTTCAGTAAGGTTGAAATCCGCCGCGGAAAGCTTGTTACAGAAGAACTTCCAGAAATTGAAAACAAAGGCTACTTTAAGCGCTTTGAAGTTACAGAAGATGGAGTTTCTCCACGTGTAATTCCTGGCATGAAGAACGGAATCCACCATGTGACAGGTGTTGAACATGATGAAACTGGAAAACCTTCAGAATCAGCTGCAAACCGTAACGCGCAAATGGATAAGCGTTTCCGCAAAGTGGAAAATATTAGATTCAATACACCTGTTCACAAGAATGCTCCGCATGAAGAAGCGGACTTGCTGATCGTTGGCTTCAACTCAACAAGAGGTGCAATTGAGGAAGCTATGAGCAGGCTTGAACAGGACGGCATTAAAGTAAACCATGCACAAGTTCGCCTAATACATCCTTTCCCAACTGATGAATTATTGCCGCTTGTAAAAACAGCTAAGAAAGTTGCCGTAGTTGAAAACAATGCTACAGGACAATTAGCGAACATCATGAAGATGAACGTCGGACATGCTGAGAAAGTTTATAAGCTATTAAAGTACGACGGAAATCCATTCTTGCCGCATGAAATTCACACAAAATGCAAGGAGTTGTTCTAAATGGCCACATTTAAAGACTTTCGAAATAATGTAAAACCAAACTGGTGCCCGGGCTGTGGAGACTTCTCCGTGCAGGCTGCGATTCAGCGTGCGGCAGCAAACGTTGGTTTAGAGCCTGAGAACTTAGCTGTCGTATCAGGCATCGGTTGTTCCGGACGTATTTCCGGTTATATCAATTCATATGGTTTCCATGGCATTCATGGACGTTCACTTCCAATCGCCCAGGGTGTAAAAATGGCTAACCGAGATTTAACAGTTATCGCATCAGGCGGTGACGGAGATGGATTCGCAATCGGTATGGGCCATACGATTCATGCGATCCGCCGTAATGTGAACATCACTTATATCGTAATGGATAATCAAATCTATGGTTTAACAAAAGGACAGACTTCCCCTCGTTCTGCGGCTGGCTTCAAAACTAAGTCTACTCCGCAAGGTTCTATTGAACAGGCGATTTCTCCAATGGAAATGGCATTAACAGCTGGTGCGACTTTCGTGGCACAGAGCTTCTCAACTGACCTTAAAGATCTGACTGCATTAATTGAAGCAGGAATCAAGCATGATGGCTTCTCTTTAATTAACGTCTTCAGCCCATGTGTTACATATAACAAAGTAAACACATATGACTGGTTTAAAGAAAACCTGACAAAGCTTAGCGATGTGGAAGGCTATGATCATTCAAGCCGCGAAATGGCTATGCAGACTCTTATGAAGCACAGCGGTCTTGTAACTGGCCTAATCTATCAGGATACAGAGCGAAAGTCTTATCAGGAACTGCTTTCTGGTTACTCTGAAACTCCATTATCAAAAGCGGATCTTGAACTTGATCAAGCTCACTTTGATAAACTTGCAGCTGAATTTATGTAATGGAAAGAAGCTCGGGGCTCCCGGGCTTCTTTTTTTGAGGCAGATACGGCTATTGTGAATTTGGCGAATAATATGTAAAAACTGGGGATATGAAAGCAGGATTGAAGTAGCAATCAGAAAAATAAGGAAAGTTTAGAGTAATCCGGGATAAAAATCTGCAAAATGTGGAAAGCATTCCACCAGAGACGAAGCTTAGGGAGATTGAATATAATGTGACACTTATCACACACAAAATGTTAATTTTAGTCTAGTATTAGTGGTTGTGCAGGGTTAAAACTTTACCAGAACGTACATACAAGTAATAGCTGCTGATAAGAGGCTGAGTGCGGTTTTCTATTGTTTTAACTATAAGAAAGCCTTATACTATAATAATGTGCACATATATAAAATGCACACCAATAATAGCTGAAAAATGAGTTTAAATGATAGATGCTGCTCAGGAGAAAGAGAAAGGGGATAAATGATGAACGAAAAACAACGCTTAGAAAGCCAGCAAGTGCAAACAGCAAATCCTTCGGACAAAAAATCCGTAAAAGATTACAGCAAATACTTTGAAACTGTTTACACTGCACCTTCCTTAAAGGAAGCGAAAAAACGCGGTAAAGAAGAAGTAAAATATCATAAAGATTTTAACATCCCTGAAGAATTTCATGGCATGGGAAATGGCCGCAAATTCTATATCCGCACATACGGCTGCCAGATGAACGAGCATGATACAGAAGTAATGGCCGGCATTTTCCTTGGTCTTGGCTATGAGCCTACAAACTCAGTGGAAGATGCGAATGTCATTTTGCTTAATACATGTGCCATCCGGGAAAATGCCGAGAATAAAGTGTTTGGAGAACTTGGCCATCTTAAACATTTAAAAAAAGAAAAACCGGATCTTCTGATTGGGGTCTGCGGATGTATGTCACAGGAAGAATCGGTTGTTAACAAGATTCTTAAAACATATAACCAGGTAGATATGATTTTTGGAACACACAACATCCACCGTCTTCCTAACATTCTTCAAGAAGCCTATATGTCAAAGGAAATGGTTATTGAAGTATGGTCTAAGGAAGGGGATGTAATTGAAAACCTTCCAAAAGTACGCCGCGGCAATATCAAAGCCTGGGTTAACATTATGTACGGCTGTGATAAATTCTGCACTTACTGCATCGTTCCTTATACACGCGGAAAAGAGCGGAGCAGACGTCCTGAGGATATCATTCAGGAAGTGCGCCAGTTAGCGGCACAGGGCTACCAGGAAATTACCCTGCTTGGGCAAAACGTAAACGCGTATGGAAAAGACTTTGAGGATATGAATTACGGTCTTGGCGATTTAATGGATGAAATGCGCAAAATAGACATTCCGCGAGTCCGCTTTACAACAAGTCATCCGCGCGACTTTGATGATCATCTGATTGAAGTGCTGGCCAAAGGCGGCAATCTGGTAGAGCATATTCACCTTCCAGTTCAATCGGGTTCAACAGATGTACTGAAAATCATGGCCCGTAAATATACAAGGGAACAATACTTGGAACTTGTTCGCAAGATTAAAGCGGCTATTCCAGAGGCTACTTTCACAACTGATATCATCGTCGGCTATCCTAATGAGACAGAAGAGCAATTCGAAGAAACAATATCCCTGTATCGGGAGGTAGGCTTTGAGGCTGCTTATACATTCATTTACTCACCTCGTGAAGGCACACCAGCGGCCAAAATGGTGGATAATGTGCCAATGGAAGTGAAGAAAGAACGTCTTCAGCGCCTGAATGCAGTTGTTAATGAATTATCGGCAGAAGCAATGAAAAAATATAAAGGCCAGACTGTCGAAGTTCTTGTGGAAGGGGAAAGCAAGAACAATCCTGAAATTCTTGCAGGGTACACAAGAAAGAACAAGCTGGTAAACTTTAAGGGACCGAAAACAGCGATCGGCAAAATTGTAAAAGTAAAAGTAACCGATGCAAAGACATGGTCCCTAAACGGAGAAATGGTAGAAGAACTAGACGCGGTTGAGGTGAAGCAGTAATGGCTAAATACACAAAAGATGAGATTGTAGAACGTGCGAAGGAATTGGCACGCATGATTGCAGAGACAGAAGAAGTGGATTTCTTCAAGCGTGCTGAAGCACAGATTAATGAAAACGATAAGGTTAGTGCTACCATTACAACAATCAAAGGCTTGCAAAAGCAGGCTGTGAATCTTCAGCACTATGGTAAAGCTGAAGCATTAAAGAAAACGGAAGAAAAAATTGCCCAATTGGAACAGCAGCTGGATGAAATCCCGGTTGTTCAGGAATTCAAGCAATCCCAGGTGGATGTTAATGAATTGCTGCAGATTGTGGCTAATACGATTTCCAACACTGTAACAGACGAAGTCATTACTTCTACAGGCGGAAATCTCCTGAGCGGCGAAACAGGATCAAAAATCAGCAACAGCAGCTGTACACATTAATAAACAGATAGTGAAACACCCTGCACCAATTGGTGCAGGGTGTTTTTACGTTCTATATTTAAGGGAGGAATTGGTATTGGCCATGGGTTGTGGGGGGCCTTTTATTGGTTTCGCAATAGTTCTACTGCCTTTAAAAATTCTTTTCTGTACTCCTGCTGTTCGATGATTGCTGCATTTAACGTTGACAGCAGGGATTGATTCAGCATTTTAGTCCCTGCATCATCAGATTTTTTGTCCAAAAAGTTGAGGAGAAAAGTATACACAAGAAGCAATGTCGAGTAATTATCCACATATGTGAGATTGATGGCCCGTCCGCCCTTTCCGCCGGCAGCATGGTTATTAATCGACGGTATTCCGGCTTCTGCAGCCATATCAATATACTCCTTTGGAATACCCAGCTGCTTGAGGACTTCCGGATCCAGATCCAGCTTTTGCATATTTTGACTTAGCATGGTACTCCCTCCCTTCTTTTTGGACATTTTTAGACTCTGCATAGAAAGAATTGCTTTATCTTTAATTACGCTTTGTTGCTTTGCTGCTGAGTTGTAGTGTTCACAGAAATGGCTGTGGAGTCTCCTCCATTTGCAATATTGTATTGGGCTGAAAGAATTGGAATGTTGATCAGTGCAGCGTTAACAGCAAATCCTCCACCAGAAATCGGCAATTGGCCGTTTAGGTTTGTTTGAGGAAGGTTTGCTTGTGCAGCGAAAGTAAAAGCTTCCGCTTCATTGCCGCTGTCTGCTCCATTCACTGCTCCGCCGCTCGGCAATACGCCATTGTCTTTTTCGTAATCATCATAGCATCTTGATAGCATATTTTTTCACCTCCTTCAATTGATTGAAGTGGCTGTTTTCCAGATTATGAGTCTTTCTTCATCATGTCTGAAAGATCCAGATCCAGAAGTTTCTTACCGTTTACAGATAGTTTCACCTGTTTATAATCCTCGGATGTTTCCACAACAGGCAGCAGATTTTTTAATGCAGGAATCATATTCCCGATCCCGGAGGAATTTTTTGTGAAGAGCCCTTCTAAGTTTCTCAACGGCTTAAGAGATTCCATAAGATTTCCTTTTAACTCTTCAGACTGAATTTTTTCTAATCCTTTTGTATAGAATCCGCCCAATGTTTCCGTAAACTTGGCCACCATTTCTTCTGCATATTGTTTTGCTTCTTCCCCTGTCATCTCTTTGCCATTGATTGAAACTTTATAGTTGGAGTTCTCCTTGTCTGCCATTCCTGTTCACCTCCTTATCGATAGTTTATTATATTGATTCAAGAGCCAAGCTGTCTCCGCAAATGCAGTAGGACAAACGTGCATTTTTCAATTACATACCTATTAGTGAGTTTTAAGTCCTTACCATAGGCAGGCAGTTTCCTTATTTATATAGAGAATTCTCCTGCTGGATTTGTTTAGACCGGAACATTCGCCCGCTCCCGGCATACTATAAATCATGCCAATACTTTTGCCTAACATTCATAAAAATTATCGCACACTAGTCTAATATCCCGCATAGGATGAATTGAAAATGAATGAGGAGGGTTCGCTCGCAATGGGAGATTACAGAGAGATTATAACGAAAGCGGTCGTTGCGAAAGGACGTAAATTCACACAGTCCAATCATACGATCTGCCCGTCACACCATCCGTCAAGCATACTTGGCTGCTGGATCATAAACCATACGTACGAGGCGAAAAAAGCTGGGAAAACAGTGGAAATCTGCGGCCATTATGACATTAACGTTTGGTACTCTTTCAACAATAATACAAAAACCGAAGTTGTTACCGAACGGGTTGAGTATAAAGATGTCATTAAATTGAAGTACCGTGATCCGGACTGTTTGGATGATCATGATGTCATCGCCCGTGTTCTGCAGCAGCCGAGCTGCTGTGAAGCAGTCATTTCTCCAAATGGCAACAAAATCATCGTCACTGTGGAAAGAGAGTTCATGGTCGAGGTGATCGGCGAAACAAAAGTTTGTGTAGCTGTTCATCCAGACAAGTGCGAGTGCGATGATGACGCTTGGGGACTTGATGTGGAGGATGAAGAATTCGAGGATTTAAATCCGGATTTCTTGGTGGGAACTGAAGAAGAGTAATGACAAACTAGGAGGTTTTGCTTCCTAGTTTTTCTTTTTATATTTTCATAGTGTCAGCCAAATTCAAGCGAATTAATGACAGCACCTTCCGCCTTTAGTCTGAATGCATCTGCAGTGCATTACCTTAGAATGGAGGTATAAGATGTAAAGGGGAGAGGCGAGGATGAAAATATTTCAATTGAATTTGAAGTGCCATGATTTAGACAGGATGAAAGAATTTTATACAAATGTGCTGGAGATGGAACTGTTGACGGAGACTCAGAGTTATTTTACGATTATGGCCGGCTCAACAAAGATTCTTTTTGAGAAAGATGCAGCAATCCCCTTTTATCATGTGTGTTTCCGGACTAATGCTGAATACTTTGAACATATGTATCAGAAATTAGGTGCTGAAAGTGTGCTGCTGCCAAATGAGAGCGGCGAGTACAGTATGTTTTGGAAAGGAAAGCAGGCATATTTTATCGATCCGGACGGAAATATTATGGAGATGCTCGAGCGGCCTTTGGATGGTGTGAAAAAGGATGGTCTCCGCTGGCATGATGTTGGGGAAGTTGGCTTGCCAGTCAATGATGTAGCTGCAATGGAGCAGGAATTAGATCAGTATCTGTACAATGAACAGATGGATTCCAGTGAGACGTTTGCTTTTTACGGAGACAGGAAAGGGGTTTTTGTGCTTGTAAAGGAAGGGCGGAACTGGTATCCAACAGAAAGGGCTTCCGTTATTTCACCAATTAAAGTATTTGCATCAGGACCAAGGGATGTTATGTTTCAGCATCAGGAATATCCTTATGAAGTGATTGTGAGGAAGGAATGGGAAGGGAGCATCCCGGCTGTGCAATTTCGCATTGCACGTCCGACAAACGAGCTTGATAAACTCATTTCCTTTTATGAAAAAGGACTGGGTCTGAAGAGAGTTGGCGAGTTTTGGAATCATGAAGGCTATGATGGTATTATGATTGGTCTGCCTGATAGCCAATACCATCTTGAATTTACTCAATCTAAGGAAAAAATGGAGCTTCCGCAGCCGACAAAGGAGCATCTATTAGTTTTTTATGTGGGAGACCGCCTGGAGCGTGATAACATTGCCGAAAGGCTTGCTGCCTTTGGGTATATGGAAACAGAACCGGAAAATCCATATTGGGGCAGAGGCGGAATAACAATAGAAGACCCCGATGGATGGCCGATTGTCTTAATGAATACACCAGGGATATAAAGCTTCCGGTTTGCCGGGAGCTTTTCCAACGTAAATTTTAAGATGAATAAGCTATCATTTTCCTAAATATGTTAAAATAGCAAAGTAGTAAAATGAATTCAGAAAGGTTGAGGGTTTATGTTTAAAAAGGTTGCTTCTGATGTGCTGGGATTAAGTGATGTGGGAAGCGTCATTCACCCGGCTGATTATGACAAAGTCGATGCTGATGATTATGTCCTGCACGAAGATAATGAGAAAATCTATTTCCTGATCAAGTCCAAGTCTGATGAATATTGCTTTACAAATAAGGCGCTTATTCATCTGGATGGTACAAGTGCTGTCAGCAAAAAACGAACTCTAAAGCGCTACAGCTACCGCGAATACAGCATTTCAAATGTGATGCTGGAAACAGCTGGTACAGTCGATTTGGATGTGGAAATCAAATTCGTGATTGGATCTCAGGCATTCTCTATTGACGTACATAAAAAGCATATCGAAGAATTGAAAGATTTATATAAAGCACTGATCCGCATTTCCGAAATCTGCCGCGAAAATGAAGTGTCCATGGAGTATGCTGAAAAAAGCCTGAATTTGGCATCAAGCACTCTTGGACGTTCAGTGTCCAATCAGGACGCCAATGTGGTGGACAATTTCCGTGTACTAAATGAAACAGCCTTCAACTGGCTGATGAACAGCCGCAAGAAATATAATGTGAAAGACTTCGGATATGTGTTTGAAAAATACATTAATAACTAAGAATCCTGGCAGCTCTCCATTGGGGAGCTGCTGCTTTATTTCTTGGCCTGAGAACCTGTGAAAAGAAATAGCTAAGGCAAATATTGCACATCTGAGTCAGCCAATAATCTATGATATAATGAAAAAGACGTTTTTAGAGGAAATCTCTAAAAAAGGATTATAAAATAATAGATTATGGATCGTTGGAGGAAGTTATGGCAGCAGCATACACGCCTATGATACAGCAATATTTAAGGGTAAAGGCAGAATATCAGGATGCCTTTTTATTTTTTCGCCTTGGAGACTTTTACGAAATGTTTTTCGATGATGCACTTAAAGCATCACAGGAGCTTGAAATCACATTAACCAGCCGCGAGGGAGGCACGGAAGAAAGGATTCCCATGTGCGGGGTGCCGTATCATTCAGCACCGGTTTATATTGAACAATTGATTGAAAAAGGATACAAAGTCGCAATCTGCGAGCAAACAGAAGATCCGAAACAGGCAAAAGGAGTTGTGAAGCGGGAAGTCGTTCAGCTTATCACACCTGGAACAATGATGGAGGGCAAAGGCCTTCAGGAAAAAGAAAACAACTATATTGCATCGATTTCGGTCTTTGAAGATGAAACCTTTGGATTTGCCACCAATGATTTATCAACAGGTGAGACGAAGGTAACGATGTTAAGCAGCGGGTTTGATGAGGTCTTAAACGAGCTGTCTATGTCAGGTGCAAAGGAAGTAGTCATCTCTTCCGACTTTGATGGAGAATGGCAGCGGAGAATGAAAGAACGCTCCGTCATGGCGATTTCATTCGAGGATGATTGCGGAGTCCGGGACTCTTTCGAGGGACTTCTGGCTGATTTAAATCAGGACAAGCTCAGGACAACTTCTTGCAGACTGATTAATTACCTGTACCGTACGCAGAAGAGGAGCCTGGATCACCTTCAAAAGGTGGCTACTTATCAGATTAATCAATACATGAAAATCGATTATTTTTCAAAAAAGAATCTTGAGCTGACAGAAACCATCCGCAGCAAAGGCAAGAAGGGCTCGCTGTTATGGCTCCTGGATGAAACGAAGACTGCCATGGGCGGCAGGCTTTTAAAGCAATGGATCGACAGGCCGCTTATTGATGAACAGGAAATCAAACGCCGCCATTCGCTGGTTGAAACGCTTATTCACTCTTTCTTTGAACGGGAAGAAATCCGGGAAAAACTGAAGGAAGTCTATGATCTGGAACGCCTTGCAGGAAGAGTGGCGTTTGGAAATGTAAATGCCCGCGACCTTGTGCAGCTTAAGAAATCTCTTCAGCAGATACCTGTTCTAAAAGAAATGGTCTCAAATCTGCCGAATGAGGAAGCAGTGAGGCTTGCTGAGCGCCTGGATGCGTGTGAAGAAGTCACGGATACTTTGGAAAGCGCGATAATGGAAAATCCGCCGCTGTCATTGAAGGATGGAAACATCATTCAGGACGGCTATCATGAAGAGCTGGATAAATACCGTGATGCCAGCCGCAACGGGAAAACCTGGATTGCCCAGCTTGAGAAGCAGGAACGTGAAAAAACAGGCATTAAATCATTGAAAATCGGTTTTAACCGTGTGTTTGGCTATTATATTGAAGTTACTCGCGCTAACCTTCATCTTCTAAAAGAAGGGCAATATGAGCGCAAACAGACCCTGACCAATGCCGAACGATTTATTACGCCTGAATTAAAGGAAAAAGAATCACTCATACTGGAAGCACAGGAAAAGTGTGTGGAGCTCGAGTATGAATTATTTACGAATGTCCGCGAACATGTAAAAGAATTTATTCCGAGATTGCAAAAGCTGGCGAAAACACTAAGTGAGCTGGATGTTCTTCAGTGCTTCTCCGCTGTCAGCGAGCAAAGGCATTATATAAAGCCAAGTTTTTCAAATGAAAGACGGGTTTATATCAAAGACGGCCGCCATCCAGTCGTTGAAAAAGTGCTGAACGCACAAGAATATGTGCCGAATGACTGTTATATGGATGCGGACCGGGAAGTGCTGCTGATTACAGGGCCGAATATGTCCGGTAAAAGTACGTATATGCGGCAAATCGCCCTGACTGCGATTTTAGCCCAAATCGGCTGCTATGTACCTGCTTCTGAAGCCGTGCTGCCGATTTTTGACCAGGTATTTACGAGAATCGGAGCCGCCGATGACCTTATTTCCGGCCAGAGTACATTCATGGTCGAGATGCTTGAAGCGCGAAATGCTATTGTGAATGCCACTCAAAACAGTTTGATTCTGTTCGATGAAATCGGGCGCGGAACATCCACCTATGATGGAATGGCTTTGGCGCAGGCAATCATTGAATATATTCACGACCGGATTGGGGCGAAGACATTGTTTTCCACCCACTACCATGAATTGACCGTGCTTGAAGAAGAACTGCAAAAAGTGAAAAACATCCATGTCAGCGCTGTCGAGCAAAATGGTCGGGTTGTGTTCCTTCATAAAATTAAGGAAGGAGCAGCAGATAAGAGTTATGGAATCCATGTTGCCCAGCTTGCAGAGCTTCCGAATGAACTGATTGTAAGGGCCAATGAAATTTTAACAGGACTGGAATCGAACGACTCTCATCCAATGAAAAAAGAGATTCCTGCTGCAGAAAAGATTGCAGAGCCTGCTGCCCAATTATCCTTCTTTGAGGAGCCTGAAGACGTGAAGAAACCTTCAATAGGCTCTAAAGAAAAGAAGATTATTGATAAAGTCAAAGCGCTCGATATCCTTGATATGACGCCAATGCAGGCATTAAATACATTATATGAACTGCACC